>DASRUX010000331.1:0-9723 GCA_035655235.1 Rhodocyclaceae bacterium
GTCTCCAGGCCACCCAAGTCCCACTGCCAGCCGTAATTGACCAGGAAGTTCACCTTCATCCCTTCGCCGAGCCGCTGCCGGAAGGGCTTAAGTTCCTCGGGGAAAATCGCCGACCGCTCATCCCCCACCACCAGGAGGGCGACGCCCTGCCGGCTGATTTCCAGGGCGAAATCGACGCAGGCCCGTGAAAAGGCCTCGGTCTGGGCCTGGGCACGCCGGGTGTTGTCCTGAGTGAAGCCGTAGATGCTGACTTCGGGTATCCCAAGCTCCCGGCAGCACTCGAATAGCCGCAGCCCCGGCTCGATGCCGAAGCCGTAGCCGAGGTGCTTGGGCAATCCGCGGCCCTCGGCCCAGCGCCGGTTGCCGTCGGGAATGAAGCCCACATGCCGGGGCAGCGCCGTCCTGGCCATGGATGCCCGGAATTACCGACCGGTCGGCTCGGTGGTAGCGCCACCGCCGCCGGGGCCCTGGCTGCCGCCGGTGGTCGGCTCGCCCTGCTCCGTACCCACTTGCCCGGAGGGCGTGCCCGGCCTGCCCGCTGCTCCTACGCCCGGCCGCGTCGGCGTGGACGCCACGGGAGGCGCCTTGGCCGGCCCCCGCACCATCCGGAAGGCCCTCGGCCCAGGCGGGGTGCCCGCCGAGAAATAGGCGGCCAGGGCGTCGATGTCCTCGTCGGAGAGGCGCTTGGCAATGGCCGGCATCTGGCCGCTGGGGTCGGTGTTGCGGCTGCCGTCCCGCCAGGCCTGCAGAGCCGCCGCCAGATAGTTGGCGTGCTGGCCGGCGACGTAGGGATAGGTGGGCGGCTCGCCGATGCCGTCGGGGCCATGGCAGTTGGCGCAGGCCTGGATTTCCCTGCTCCAATCCCCCCGGATCGCCAGTTGGCGGCCCCGCTCGGCAGACGGCCCGGGTTTGGCGGCGGCGTTGATGGGCGCAGCCAGGGCTGCATAGTAGGCCGCCAAGTCGGCCCGCGACTCGTCGTCGAGCTGCTTGGCGATGGGGGTCATGACCGGGCTCTTGCGGCTGCCGTCGGCAAAGGCCGCCATCTGGCGGGCCAGGTAGGCCTCCGGCTGGGCGGCGATGCGGGGGGCGCCGACGGCGGGTTTGCCCTCTCCCTTGGCGCCGTGGCAGCTTTCGCAAGGGGCGACGCCGCCTGGCACGGCCGGGCGCGGCGGTGGAGCGTCGGCCGCGCCCGCCGCCAGGGACAGCAGGCCGAGGATGATGGGCAGACCGATGGACTTGAGGCTCATGCCAGGGCTCCCGGCGATTTGAGATAGCGCTTCACGATGGCGTCTGCCGCCCAGTAGGCCAGCGCCCCGACCGTGTCGGTGGGGTTGTAGGAGGCGTTCTGGGGGAAGTTGGAGGCGCCGATGACGAAAACGTTGGGCACATCCCAGCTCTGCAGGTAGCGGTTCACCACGCTGGTGGCGGGGTCGGTGCCCATGACCGTACCGCCGGTATTGTGGGTGGTCTGGTACTGGGTGATGGTGTACGGCCCCTTGCGCGGCCCGCCAGCCACCTGCTTGCCGCCCATGGCCTTGCCGATTTCCAGGGCCTTCTGGGTGATGAAGGCGGACATCTTGAGGTCGTTTTCCGGGAAGTCGAAGGTCATGCGCAAGAGCGGCAGGCCCCAGGCGTCCTTGTAGGTGGGGTCCAGATCCAGGTAATTGCGGGGGCTGGCGATGGAGCTGCCGTGGATCGACAGGGACGCCGTGTGGTTGTAGTGCCGCACCACCGCCTGCTTCCAGGCGGCGCCCCATTTGGGCGTACCCGGCGGGGTCGGGTGGAATTCGATGGGCCGGCCGTGGCTCATGATCTCGCCGATGTAGGCGCCGCCGATGAAGCCGTGGGGGCCGTGGTCGAAGTTGTCGCTGACGAAATCGGCAATCACCGTGCCGTTGGCCCCGGAGCGCATGAAGGGATTGATATTGACGTTCTGGTCGTAGAAGACCTGAACGGCGCTGGTGGTCTGGTAGGCGTAGTTGCGACCCACCACCCCCTTGCCGGTGGCCGGGTCGTAGGGACGGCCGATGCCGGAGAGGAGCAGCATCCGCACATTGTTGAGGGCGAACATGCCGACGATGATGAGCCGGGCCGGCTGCTCGAATTCCCGGCCGGCGGCATCCACATAGGTGACGCTGGTGGCGCGCTTGCGCTGCCGATCCAGGTTGATGCGCAGCACCTGGCAGTTGGTGCGCAGGATGAAGTTCGGGTCGTTCAAGAGCACCGGCAGGAGAACAGTCTGGGGCGACGCCTTGGCGTAGTGCTCGCAGCCGTAGCGCTCGCAATAGCCGCAGAACATGCAGGTGCTGAGCTTCATGCCCTCCGGGTTGGTGTAGGGCTGGCTCAGGTTGGACGAGGGCTGGGGATAGGGATGGTAGCCCAGGCTCGCCGCCGCCTTCCTGAACATCGCCGAGCCGTAGGGCTCCTTCATGGGCGGAGTCGGGTACTCCCGGGAACGCGCGTCCTCGAAGGGATTGCCGCCGGGAATCTTGCTGCCCTTGAGGTTGCCGGCTTTGCCGCTCGTTCCCAGCAGGTATTCGAAGCGGTCGTAATAGGATTCCAGCTCCGCCGCGGTGACGCCCCAATCCTGGGGCGAAATGTCCGGGGTGATGAACTTGCGGCCGTAACGCTCGACGGTGCGGGTCTTCAGGCGGAAGTCGGAATCCTGGAAGCGGTAGGTCTGGCCGTTCCAATGGACTGCCGCCCCGCCCAGGCCGGTTCCCGGCAGGAAGCCTTCCCAGCGGCGGATGGGCAGCGCCATTTCCTTGCCGGAATTGCGGAAGGTGACCGTTTCCCGGGCGTTGTCCTGCATCAGGGCCTTGCGCACCGAATAGCGCAGCTCGTCGTGGATCTGGGGCGCCTGGAAATCCGGCACGGTGAAGCGGGGATCGCCCCGCTCCAGCCCGACCACCTTCAGGCCGGCCCGGGTCAGCTCCCGGCCGAGCATGGTTCCCACCAGGCCGACCCCGAGGGTGACCGCATCGACTTCCGGCAGACGGGTGGCCATGTCAGCGCCCCTTCGCCGGCGCGTAGGCCGGGATGTTGGGGTCGGGATGGATTTGCATCGTCCCGGTCTCCCCGAGGCTCACGGGCCGGCGCTGGAAGGCTTCGCCGTGGCGGTCCACCAGTTCGTAGAAATTGGCGTAGGCGCCGGGGAAGCCGATCATCTCCCAGGCCGCCATATTCTTGTTTCCGCCATAGACCGGATCGCTGAAGTAGCCCTCCAGGGTCATCTCCCACAGGGTTTCGAAGAAGACCTTGGCAGGGACGCTGCCCAGGTCCCGCTCCCCTTTCTCCAGGGCGGTCAGGTAGGCATCCTGCTCCGCCGGCGGCAGGTTGGCGAAGCCGTGGCCCTTGGACTTGGCGAGGTCCGCATCGATGGCCCGCAGGGCGTTACGGAACAATTCAGCCGGGGTGAAAGGCAGCTGGTAGCCCTGGGACGGCGTGCCGGCGTGCCAGGGGCCGCTGCGATACAGGCGCTCCCCTGCCCCCCAGGCGCCGCCCAGTTGCTTGTCGATGAAGCCGGGAACATCGGCTTCCAGGGCGCCAGGGCCGAGGTTGTCGGCGGGGATGAGCCGGGCGACCGCCGCCTCGATGAAGGCGGCCTCCTGGGGGTTGAAGAACCCGTAGGAACGGGGCTTGTCGGCAGCGGGCCGGGCCATCTCGGCGGAGGCGTTGGCGCCCCGCGCCAGGGCAGCCAGCCCTGTGGCCTGAAGAAAACCGCGCCTGGAGAGTTTTGCCATGGAATCCTCGCCGCTTCGAATTGCCCGCCGCCCATTGACGGCGAGGCTACGGTATTCAAGCGGCGGGAGGCCCGGCAGTCCATGGGGCACTGCTTCGATTCTGCCGGTAGGGTTGCACGGAATGCGCTACCGGTGCGCGGCGTAGGAGCCCCGTGGTTGTGGGGCTATTTCAAGCCTTCTTCACGAACTCCGACTTCAACTGCATGGCGCCGATGCCATCGATCTTGCAATCGATATCGTGGTCGCCCTCGATCAACCGGATGTTCTTGACCTTGGTGCCCACCTTGACGACCGAAGACGAGCCTTTGATCTTGAGATCCTTGATCACGGTCACGCTGTCGCCGTTGTTGAGGATATTCCCGTGGGCATCCTTCCAGACGCGTTCGGTGGTGACTTCTGCCGCGGCTTCCTTGTTCCACTCGTGGGCGCATTCCGGGCAGATGTAGAGGGCGCCGTCTTCATAGGTGAATTCGGAATTGCACTGCGGACAGTTGGGCAATTTGCTCATAGAACCATGTTCTCCGTTGAAAGTATTGGTGTAAAAAAATACGGGTTGATGCTTAATCTGCGATTCCCAGCAGATCCATGATACCGGCGATGATCGATAGCGGGTGCGCCGGGCATCCCGGCACGTACAGCGAAGGCTTGAAGCTTTCGATGAAGGTTCGGTCGATTTCGTCGCATTCGGCGAAGACGCCGCCGGAAATGGCGCAAGCCCCGACGGCAATGACGATCTTCGGGTCAGGGATGGCCTGCCAGCAGCTATGGAGGGCGGACACCATATTTCGGCTGATCGGCCCCGAAAGCACCAACCCGTCGGCATGGCGCGGCGATGCAACCATATCGATGCCATAGCGGCCAAAATCGAAATTGACGTTGCTCATGGCGTTGATTTCCATCTCGCAACCGTTACACCCCCCGGCCGATACGGAACGCAGTTTCATTGAACGCCCGTAGCGTTTGTGCAATGCCTCGGAAACCGCAATCGGGTCGATATCGGGATGCTCCGCGCTGACGAACAGACCGTTCCGTTGGGTGCTTGCCAGACGAAAATCGTTGCTGAAGCTGATTTTCCCGGCAGGGCAAACGGGTTCGCAGTCGCCGCACAGCACGCAACGTCCCAGATCGATTTGCATCGCCGGCAAGGCGATCGCGCCACTCGGACAAACGGCCTGACAGGCCGTGCAAGCGGGGAGGCAGTCTGCTGGGGCGATCACCGGCTTGGCACGAAAACCGGCGGGAACGGCCTCGCGCAGCACTGGAATGTATTGGGAACCCTGCGACTTCCGGACCCGTAGGGATTTGATCATGTTGGAACCTTACAAATCGTTGCCGCAGTACGACAGATCGAAGCTCTTGTTGCAGATCGGGAAATCGGAGATTTCGTTGTCCCGCAGGGCCATCGCCAGCCCAAACCAGTTCGACAAGGACGGATCCTGTATCTTGTAATGAACGATGCCCTCCGCCAGCGACGTTTCGATCGCCTGCACCACGGGGCCGCGCGGCCCTTCGACCACCGACACCGCCAGCGAATCCGGCTTGAGCGCCGCGCCGGCTGCCAGACCGACCTCTTCCGTACCGGCTGCGGTCAGCTTTTCGTCCTTGAGTACATTCAACAACCAGGCGACGGAGGTATCCACTTCCTGCATCCGCTGTTTCATCCTGGCCCAGCAATCCCCCGTTTCCTGGACGGTGCTGGCTATCGGGAAGCGCTGATAAGGGATGCCAGGCAACCCTACCCGGGCGTCGATGGCTCGACCGCTGGCACGGGCAGCAACCCCGACAAGCCCCAGGTCATCAGCCGCTTGCCGACTGACCACGCCGACTCCCTTGAACCGCGCCTTGACGCTGTGGCTGTTCAACATAAGCCGGTTGACCTCATCGAAGTCTCTGGCAAATGCCGTCAGCGTCTGGATGAGATCGGCGCGCAGAGCGTCGGTGATGGGCTTGGTCTTGCCAGGGCGAATCCAGCCTCGACCGAAACGGTTGCCGGAGACCCGTTGCACCGCATTGATGATGGCGGTCCGCAGCCGGCCGTAGGTTCCTCCCCCCTGCAGGAAGGCAATGTCCGTCGCCAGGCCGTTCAGGGTCGCGACATGGATGGCGATCCGTTCGAGTTCAAGGCCGATGGCGCGGCGCAAATCGCTCTCTGGCGCCACCCCATGCCCCGCCAGCGCTTCGATGGCTGCGCAGTAGCCCCAGGCGTAGGCGACGGCCGAGTCACCGCAAGTCGATTCGATCACCGGCGCCAGCAGCATCGGGTTCCGGCGCAATAACAGATGTTCCACCCCGCGATGCTGATAGCCGAGCTGGATTTCCAGGTGGTGCACCTGTTCGCCCAGACACATGAAGCGAAAGTGGCCCGGTTCGATCACGCCGGCATGGATGGGGCCAACGCCGACTTCATGGATTTCCTGCCCCTGTACCGAAAAGAACGGGTATTCGGCCATCTGTCCCTGGCGCTTGCCTTCGAAGCGAACCGGCTTCAGCCAAGGATGCCCCTCGGGAACCAGGCCGGTCTGTTCCCAGATTTCCCGTTCGAAAATATGGGCCGCAGGGAAGTCCGGCGTCAGTGCCGGGTAGGATTTATCGCCTTCGGTCAGGCAATGGAGGGCCTGCAATTCGCCGCGCTCGTCCTGGAAAACCGCCGTAACCACCACGCCCCACATGCGGTTGCTTTTTTCCTGTCGGCCGAACAGGGTCACCAGATGGTTCCCCGCGCTGAGCCGCTGACGACAGGACTGCACGAATTGATTCAGGTGTTTCAGTTTCAGCTGGTCCAACGGCCAGACCTTGGTTGCCCGGGAAATCATCAGACGCCCCCGATCGAACGCGCCACGGCACGCAACAAGTTGGTCACCATCTCGGGGGTGTAGGTACCCAGCATGCTGAGCACGCCGATGAATCCCACCTTCGGCAAAATAGCCATCATCGATTCGCGCACCCGCGGGATTTCCCGCTTCGGCTCACCCCACAGCATTGGAAAGACGGTGCGCCCCATCGCCACGAAGATCACCGTGAGCATCACGCACATCAGCGTGAAAGCCATCAGGTTGCCGGCCTGGACGATGCCGGAGAGGATGAGCATCTCGGCGAGGAAGCTGGCGAAGGGCGGGAAACCGAGGAGTGCGAAAATCCCCCCGGTAAACAGCAGCCCGGCGAAAGGCAGTACGCGAATCACGCCGCTGAGCGGTGCCACTTCGTTGGTTCCGTAAACCGACCGCATCCGCCCTGCCGTGATGAAGAGCAGGGATTTCACGAAAGCGTTGCTGACGATGTACAGCACCACCCCGTAAGCCGCCGCCTTGCCCACGGAAATTCCCAGCGCGATGACGCCGGACGAACTGATGCAGGCATAGGCGATCAGCCGCTTGTAATTGCGAGCCGCCATGATCTGGATGGCTGCGACGACCAGTGAAATGTAGCCCATGACCAGCAATTCCTGCCCCGCGAAACTCAGGTCGAAGCCCTGGAATATCTGCAATATCCGGAACATCAGGACGATGCTGATGTTGAACTGGACGGCGGCAAGCAAGGTACTGGTGCTGGTCGGCGCCGCTTCGTAGGTTTCCGGCAGCCAACTGTAGAGCGGTGCCAGGCCCAACTTGCCGCCCAACCCGAACAGCATGAGAGCCAGGCCAAGGCGCTGCCAGCCATCCTTGTCCAGGGTCAAGGCGGCACCCAATTCGTCGATCTGGAAACTGATCGCCACGCCCCGCAGGGCGGCGGACTGCGTCAGGCACATGAATCCGAGGAAGGTCAGCGCCAGGGACATGGACGAATACAGCATGTAGCGCCATGCCGTCTGTTTCGATGCACCGAACTCGCCGCAAACCATCATCAGCGCGGCGCAGGAAGTGGTGACCTCGATCAGCACCCACATCAGGATCAGGTGGTTGGCCAAAATCCCGACGTTCATCGCCAACATGAACAGCACGGTCAACAGGGCACGGGTGCGAATGTCCTGGGTCAGTTGGGGAGAGCCGCGCTCGCGGGACAGCATGTAGACACTGATGCCCAGGAAGACGGTGTTGATCACCAGGACGAACAACAGCGAGGTCGGATCGAGAACCAGATAATGGTCGGCGAAATACTTGGGCAGCGCCGCCAGATCGTTGGTCAGGAATACGGCAACGCTGCCCAGCCAGACCAGCAACGCCAACAGGACCAGCGCAGGGGCAATCCACTGGCCGCGATCGCTGGCTGTCGCTTCCAAGGCCTTCTGATCGGAAAATTCCGCAGGTCGAATCAGGTTCATAGGGTTTCTTCCTGGGGTTCGCTGATCGGCGCTGGGCCGCAATGGCCGCGCACGAGCCAGCTGCCGACCGTCACGGTAAGCACATAGACGCCGCTCACCGCGAGATGCACCGGTATGGGCCAGGCCTCCGGCATCAGCGACTCGAACAGGGCGAGCGCGTTTTCCATGAAGAGAACCGCAACCAGTTGGGCCGCCGGTTCGTGATTGGTCGCCAGGATCAGGAAGGCAATCATCGCCGTCGCCGCCACGACGCCCAGGGTCACCGCCCGATAGTCCGCCTTCGCCCCGTCTCCGAACTTGAATGCCAGGATGATCAAGGTGATCGCCACGCCCCAGGCAAAAAGATTGGATGGCATCACGCTCATCCGCGCTTGCGGCGTCTTGCGAATGGCGCGGGAGAGAAGATAGGGAACCAATAGGACGCGGATCGCCAGGATTTCGGCGACCGATACCATGGCGTGTGCCGACCAGGTTTCTTCGCCCAGTGCCGTAATCCAGACCAGGGTCAGGGCCTGGATCGACAACCAGGCCGGGGTCGCTGAAATCCGGCTGAAGAAGACCGGGATGACGGTCGCCACCAAACAGAGGATCAAGGGCAGAGTCATACGCCCATCCCTCCCAGCCCAACGGCCAGCATGCTACCCAGTCCGGCCAACCCGGCCAGCCACAGATAGCTCGGCACCCAGCGCATCGGAAGACGGGCGGTCAAGGATTCGATACAGCCGACTGTCACCCCGACGGCGAGCATCAATGCAGCGGAGGCCATTATCGCCATGCCTGGCGTCCGCCATGGGTCAAAGGGATTGAGCAATGCGGCGATCAATCCCGCGTAGAAGGCCATCTTGAGCGCCGCGGCATATTGCATGGCCGCCAATTCAGGTCCGCTGTGATCCAGGATCATGACCTCGTGAATCATCGTCAATTCAAGATGCGTCATGGGGTCATCCACCGGCACGCGGGCCGCCTCGGCCTGCAAGAGAATCAGGAGGGCGACAACCAACGGCAACACGATCAGCCCATAGGATGGGGTGTTGTGCAGTTGGCCGATCAGGTCGGAAAAACTGGTCATTCCGGTCGCTGCGGCGGCCGTGCCGATCAAGATGAACAGCGCCGGCTCGGCAAAGGCGGAGAATGCCGCTTCCCGGGCAGTTCCCATTCCCTCGAAGGAACTGCCGACATCCATCGCCGACACCATCAGGGCGATACGCGCCAAGCCAAGGGTATAGGCGACCACGATGAAGTCGTGGGAGAAACTCAAGGGCGCGAATTGGCCGAGCAAGGGCACCATGCTGGCGGTAACGAGGCCACAGCCCAGGACGATATAGGCGCCAGCCCGGAAGAGCGGTGAAGCGGTCTGGCTGACAACGCTCTGCTTCCCGAGCAATCGCCGCAAATCGAAGAACGACTGGAACAGGCCAGGCCCCCGTCGCCCTACCCACCAGGACTTGACTCGATTGATCACACCGATCAGGAGGAACGGCATGGATAGAGCGAGCAGCCAATGGGCGATTGTCAGGATTGCGCTCATGGCAGGGCTCCTTCGGCCAGAAGCGCGAGTGCGGCGATGATCACCATGGCAGCAAGGCCCGCTGAAAAGGCAAAACGCGGATCATCCTCCTGCATTTTTTGCGAAACGTCGGTCGCCGTTTCGTCGCCGTGGTTGATGACCGAGTAAAGACGGTGCTCGACCGCATCCACGCAATCGGTGATGGCATAACTGTC
>DASRUX010000332.1:0-4554 GCA_035655235.1 Rhodocyclaceae bacterium
CAAGCGCCTCGCCCAGATCGCCCTGGTGACCCTGCTCATCGGCGGCTGCGTGGCCGTGCTGTGGCCCTTTATCGGCGCCGTGCTCTTCGCCTTCGTGCTGTGGATCTGCACCTGGCCTTTCTACCGCGCCCGCATCCTGCCCCTGGTCAAGGCCCGGGACAGCCGCGGCGCGGCGCTGATGACCCTGATGCTGGTGCTGGTCATGCTGCTGCCCATGATTTTCCTGTCCGGCGGCGTGGTGGGCGGGGTGGATACCCTCATCGCCAAGGCCAGGCCCTATGTGGAGCAGGGCCTGCCCGCCGAGCCGCCCATCTTCCTCAAGCAGCTGCCCGTGGTCGGCGGCGAGATCGAAGCCACCTGGCATCGGGTGGCCGGCAGCCGGGAGGAGATGAACAATCTTCTCAAGCAGTTCATCGCCCCGGCCCGCCAATTCACCCTTTCCCTCGGGGTACTGGTCGCCAACGGCCTCCTGCAGATCGTCTTAGTGTTGTTTGTGGCCTTCTTCCTCTATCGGGATGGAGAGGCGATCAACCAGGCCCTCGTCACCGGCGCCCGCAAGCTGGGGGGCGAACTTGGAGACAAGATGCTGCAGCTGGCCCGGGGCACGGTGAACGGCGTCATGCTGGGCCTGGTGGGCACGGCGGCCGCCCAGGGGGCGGTGGCCCTCATCGGCTTCCTGATCGCCGGGGTGCCCGGCGCGGTGCTCCTCGGCTTTGCCACCTTCTTCCTCTCCCTCATCCCGGCCGGCCCTGTGCTCATCTGGGGCGGCGCCGCTGCCTGGCTGTACCATGGCGACCAGACGGGCTGGGCTATTTTCATGGTGCTTTACGGGGTTCTGGTGATCAGCAGCATCGACAATTTTGTCAAACCTATCCTGATCGCCCGGGGCGCCGGGATTTCCATCCTGCTCATCGCCCTGGGCGTGCTGGGCGGCGTCATGGTGTTCGGCTTCATCGGCATTTTCCTCGGACCGGTGCTGCTGGCCCTGGGCCACGCCCTGGTGAAGGAATGGACGCAGGAGGAACTGGCTGCATGATTGAGACCGACAAGTTCGCAGACGACCCGGGCGCCAGCCGGATCATATCGCCCCAGTCCAAGTCCGCCCAGGAAGAAGCCCTGGAGCGGGCCCTGCGGCCCAAGCGCCTGGCCGACTACACCGGCCAGAAGAAAATCCGCGAGCAGTTGGAAATCTTCATCCAGGCCGCCCGCAACCGGGGCGACGCCCTCGACCACGTCCTGCTCTTCGGCCCCCCGGGCCTGGGCAAGACGACCCTGGCCCACATCGTCGCCCACGAGATGGGGGTAAACCTGCGCCAGACCTCCGGCCCGGTGCTGGAGCGGGCCGGCGACCTGGCGGCGCTGCTGACCAACCTGGAGCCCCATGACGTTCTCTTCATCGACGAAATTCACCGCCTGAGCCCGGTGGTAGAGGAAATCCTCTACCCGGCCCTGGAGGATTTCCAGATCGACATCATGATCGGCGAAGGCCCGGCCGCCCGCTCGGTCAAGCTGGACCTGCCCCCCTTCACCCTGGTGGGCGCCACCACCCGGGCCGGCATGCTGACCAACCCCCTGCGGGACCGCTTCGGCATCGTCGCCCGGCTGGAGTTCTACACCGCCGAGGAGCTGCAGAGCATCGTCTCTCGCTCCGCCCACCTGCTCAACGCCCCCATCGACCCGGAGGGCGCCCTGGAAATTGCCAAGCGTTCCCGGGGTACCCCCCGCATCGCCAACCGGCTGCTGCGCCGGGTGCGGGACTACGCCGAGGTGAAAGGCGACGGCAAGATCAGCCGGGCCATCGCCGACGCCGCCCTGTCCATGCTGGACGTAGACCCGGCCGGCCTGGACATCATGGACCGCAAGCTGCTCCACGCCGTCATCGACAAGTTCGGGGGCGGACCGGTGGGGGTCGACAACCTGGCCGCCGCCATCGGCGAAGCCCGGGACACCATCGAGGATGTCCTGGAGCCCTATCTCATCCAGCAGGGCTACCTGCAGCGCACCCTGCGGGGCCGCATCGCCACCCCCGCCATCTACCGGCATTTGGGCCTGGAAGCGCCGGCCCGGGCCAATGTCCAAGCCGATCTCTGGAACGGAAGCTAGGAGGCAACCCATGGAAGAACTGCTCGCCCTACTGCACACTCCCGACGGGCTGATGCTTGGCCTCATCATCTTCTCTTCGGGCATCGGCATCGGCGCCAGCGTCGTCCAGATCAACTCCATCCTGCGGCGCAAGGCCAGCGACGCGGTGACCTCCATCATCACCTGGGCCCTGCTGCTGGCCTTCTCCCTGGCCGCCACCTACTACCTGTGGCACTCCTCGGAGAACCTGATCCTGCCGGCGACCATCGGCACCCTGGCCCTCAGCTCCGCCGTCGGCCTGGCGGTATCCATCGGCGCCCGCAAACGCCTCGCCGAGGTGGAAGCCGCCCGCCGCCAGCCCCAGGACCAGGACCTGCTCCAGACTTTCGCCGTCAAATACACGGCGCTGAGCCTGCGGCGCCGCCTCCAGGCCGCCCGGGAGCAGCGGACAACCGCCGCCTGATGAGGGCTGCGTAGTTCCCCGAAACATACAGTTACAAAACCATGCCATCCGGTAGGGTAAAATTGCCGGATGAAATACGACCAGAAGCCTAACGCCTTCTCCATCCCTGTCCGGATATATTACGAGGACACCGACGCCGCCGGCGTCGTCTATTACGCCAATTACCTGAAGTTCTTCGAGCGCTGCCGCACCGAATGGATGCGCACCGTCGGCCACGGCCAATCGGACCTCGCCGAAGAACATGGCATTGCCTTCGTGGTCCGCGCCGTCAGCTGCGAATACCTCAAGCCGGCCCGCCTGGACGATGCCCTCAGCGTAGGGCTGGAGGTGGAAAAGCTCGGCCGCGCCCAGATCGTCTTCCGCCAGCATGTCCGCCGCCGTAGCGACACCGCCGTCGACGGCTGGGAAGAGCTGGTTACCGGCACAGTGCAGATCGTCTGCGTCAATGTCGAAAAAATGAAGTCCGCCCCCATCCCCGATTTCCTCCGCACCAAGCTCGAAGCGCTGCAATGAACGTCTCCCAAGACCTTTCCATTCTCGAACTCATCCTCCACGCCAGCGCCGTCGTCCAGATGGTGATGGGCCTTCTGGCCGCCGTGTCCTTCATGTCGTGGTACTACATCTTCATGAAGATCTTCGCCCTGCGGCAGGCCCGCACCCAGACCGAGGACTTCGAAAAGGATTTCTGGTCCGGCGGCGACTTGAACAACCTCTACAACAGCGCCGTGAACGACCGCCACCACGCCGGCAGCATGGAGCGCATCTTCGAAGCCGGCTTCCGGGAATTCACCAAGCTGCGCGGCCAGCGCAACCTGGACCCCAAGGACATCATCGACGGCGCCCGCCGCGCCATGCGCGCCACCTACCAGCGGGAACTAGACGCCCTGGAATCCCACCTGGCCTTCCTCGCTTCCGTCGGCTCCGTGTCTCCCTACGTCGGCCTGTTCGGCACCGTCTGGGGCATCATGCACGCCTTCCGGGGCCTCTCCAACGTCGGCCAGGCGACCCTGGCTTCCGTCGCCCCCGGTATTGCCGAAGCCCTGGTGGCCACCGCCATCGGCCTCTTCGCCGCCATCCCCGCCGTGCTGGCCTACAACCGCTTCTCCCATGACATCGATCGCCAGGCCACCCGCCTGGAAAGCTTCATGGAAGAGTTCTCCAATATCCTGCAAAGGCAGATGAGATAAGGCCATGCGCCCCCGTCGCCTGAAAAACGAAATCAACGTCGTTCCCTACATCGACGTGATGCTGGTGCTGCTGGTCATCTTCATGGTGGCCACGCCGATGATGACCACCGGCTCAGTGGACCTGCCCACCACCGGCAAGAGCTCCCAGATGCCGGACAAGGTAGTGCGCGTCCTGGTCAAGGCCGACGGCGCCATTGCCGTCAAGGGCGATAGCGCCAAGGAACAGGAAGTGAGCCGCCGGGAATTGGCCGCCGCCCTGGCCGACGAGCAGGCCCGCAACCCCGATGTTGCCGTCCTGGTATCCGGCGACAAGAGCGCCCGCTACGAATCCGTCCTGGATGTCCTGGACGAGATCAAGAAGCTCGATGTCAAACGGGTTGGCCTGGAAACCGTCCGCAAGTAAGACCGACATGAGTCCCCTCACTCCACCCCAGGAACCCGGCAAGCGAAAAGCCCTGATCCTGGCCATCCTGATGCACCTGCTGCTGATTGCAGCCCTGTTCTACGGGGTGCACTGGAAAAGCAACCAACCTGAGTCGGTGGAGGTGGAACTGTGGTCCAGCCGCCCAGCCCCGGCCGCCGTTGCCCCGCCGCCTCCGCCGGACCCCAAGCCTGAGCCGAAGCCGGAACCTAAACCCGAGCCCAAGCCGGAGCCGAAACCGGAAGTGAAGTCCCCGGTGAAGCCGGACATCGCCCTCAAGGAAGAGAAGAAGCTCAAACCGGAGCCCAAGAAGCCGGAGCCGAAACCCGAGCCCAAACCGGAACCGAAGAAGCCTGAAGCCAAGCCCGAGCCCCGGGTTGATCCCAGGGATGCCTTCAAGG
>DASRUX010000333.1:0-9927 GCA_035655235.1 Rhodocyclaceae bacterium
TTTACCTGGGCCAGCGCGCCTATGGCTTCGCCGCCGCCGCCCAGATCTATTTCGGCAAACCACTCAAGGACATCTCCGTCGCCGAAGCGGCCATGCTCGCCGGCCTGCCCAAGGCGCCGTCCGCCTACAACCCTGTGGTCAACCCCAAGCGAGCCAAGATTCGTCAGCAATATGTATTGCGCCGCATGCGGGAGCTGGATTTCATCAACGACCAGCAGTTCGAAGCCGCCGGCAAAGAAGCCCTGGTCGTGAAGCGGGAGCTTTCCGACTACCCGGTCCATGCCGAGTACGTTGCCGAGATGGCCCGGCAGATTGCCGCAGAGCGTTTCCCAGAAGACGTCTATTCCCGGGGGCTCAAGGTGTACACCACCATTCGCCGGGACGAGCAGGAAGCGGCTTATATCAGTCTACGTAAGGGCGTGATGGATTACGACCGTCGCCACGGCTACCGGGGCGCCGAGGCCTATATCGACATGACGGACATCACGTCCGACCAGGACGAGAAGATCGACGAAGCCCTCCACGAGGTGGCCGAGGCCGGCGACCTCATTCCCGCCCTAGTCCTGGCTGCCGACCCGAAGCAGATCCGCGCCTACCGGCGCGGCGGCGACATCGTCACCCTGAGCGGCGACGCCATTAAGTTCGCCGCCCGCATGCTGGATGACAAGGCTCCGCCCAACAAAAAGCTGCGCCGCGGCGCCATCATCCGCTTGCAGAAGGATGACAAGGGGCAGTGGCAGATGGCGCAGCTTCCCGAGGTCGAATCCGCATTCATCGCCGTCGATCCCAAGGATGGCGCCATCCGCGCCCTGGTCGGCGGCTTCGATTTCAACCGCAACAAGTTCAACCACACCACCCAGGCGTGGCGACAGCCCGGCTCCAGCTTTAAGCCCTTTATCTATTCGGCTTCCCTGGAGAAGGGCTTCAGCCCCAATAGCGTCATCGCCGACGAGCCCATTGTGATCTCAGCCAGCCAGACCGGCAGCCAGGCCTGGGAGCCCCACAACTACGACGGCAAGTACGAAGGCCCGATGAAGATGCGCACCGCCTTGGCCAAGTCCAAGAACATGGTGTCCATCCGCATCCTGCAGGCCATCGGCACCCAATACGCCCAGGACTACGCCACCCGTTTCGGTTTCGACGCCGACAAGCACCCGCCCTACCTGACCATGGCCCTGGGCGCCGGCTCGGTCACCCCCTGGCAGATGGTGACTGCCTATTCGGTCTTTGCCAACGGTGGCTATCGCATCCAACCCTACGTGGTGAAGGACATCCGCGACGAGAAGGGGCAGGTGCTCGCGCAGTCGGCCCAGGTCCAAGCGGGCGACGAAGCCATCCGGGTCATCGATCCCCGCAATGCCTTCCTGATGGACTCCATGCTGCGGGACGTGGCCATCTACGGCACCGCCGCCAAGGCCTCCGTCGCCCTGAAGCGGCAAGACTTGGCCGGCAAGACCGGCACCACCAACGAATACGTGGATGCCTGGTTCTGCGGCTACCAGGCCACGGTCACCGGCTGCGCCTGGATCGGTTTCGACCAGCCCAAGAAGCTGGGTGACAAGGAAACCGGCGGCGTCGCCGCCCTGCCCATCTGGATCGGCTATATGTCCCGCGCACTCAAGGACGTTCCGGTGACCTTGCCCGAAGTGCCCTCCGGCCTGGTGGCCGCCAGCGGCGGCGGCTATGTCTATGCCGAGAATGTGGCCAAGGAGCTCAGCCCAGAGGAGCAGGAGGCTGAAGGCGCTCCGCCGCCCAAGCCCGAGCTGGACAAGCCGCCGGCTGACTGATCAGGTCAGTTGGATCGTCTCGCCGGCCTGCTGGCTGGCGAGACGGGACAACTTGGCCATCAGTTCGTCGTTGTCCCGGGTATCCCGCCACGCACTGCCGTCCCAGCGGAAATGGAAACCTCCCGCCCGAGCCGCCACCCAGATTTCCTTGGCGACGCCATGGCGGTTTACGATGATCTTGCTGCCATCCTCGAACTCGATTTCCAGGATACCTCCCGGTTGGGGTTCGAAGTCCAGATCGGTGCCGCAAGACTCCACGGCATTCTCGATACGGGCCAGGGCCGCATCGGCCAACGCGTTGAATTCCTTATCATCCATGGTGTGCTACCATCCCGCCATTTACCGGCTAGTACGTCCAATGTCCAAATATCTCGCTGTCCTGCTGGTTGCCGGTCTGTCGGCCTGCGGCATGAAAGGCGCGTTGCAGCTGCCGCCCGGACCGCCGCCGGAACCGCTCCTGGGCAAAGCCAAACCCGCCCAACCGGCCCAACCAGCGGCCAAAGATGTTAGCACGGACAAGAATCGAAGCTCCCAATGAACTCCTTTGCACTGAAGAACGGCGTTCTGCACGCCGAATCCGTCCCCCTGCCCGAAATTGCCCGCCAGTTCGGCACGCCGGCCTACGTCTATTCCCGCGCCTCCCTGGAAGGCTCGCTCCGGGAATTCCATGACGTTCTCGCCGGGCATCCGGCCGGCCAAGGCGCTCTGGTCTGCTACGCCGTCAAGGCCAATTCCAACCTCGCCATCCTGAATCTTTTCGCCCGCCTGGGTGCCGGATTCGACATCGTTTCCGGCGGCGAATTGCAGCGCGCCCTGGCCGCCGGTGCCGACCCGAAGAAGGTTGTCTTCTCCGGCGTCGGCAAGACCAAGGCAGAAATGCGCCTGGCACTGGAAGCGGGAATCTTCTGTTTCAATATCGAGTCCGCTCCGGAACTGGAACGATTGAACGAAGCGGCCGGTGAAGTCGGCAAGAAGGCGCCGGTGAGCCTGCGGGTCAATCCCAACGTCGACCCCAAGACCCACCCCTATATTTCCACCGGCCTCAAGTCCGCCAAGTTTGGCGTGGCCTACGAGGACGCTCTGCCCCTCTACCGGCGGGCGGCCGGCCTGCCCCATATCGAGGTGGCCGGCATCGACTGCCATATCGGCTCCCAGCTCCTCGACCCATCGCCCTTCACCGAGGCCCTGGATCGCATCCTCGTTCTGGTAGACCAGCTGGCCAGCGAAGGCATTGCCATCCATCACCTGGACCTGGGCGGCGGCCTCGGCATCCGCTACAAGGACGGCGACCAGCAGCCCACCGTCGCCTCCTACCTGGTGCCGCTGCTCGACAAGCTGAAGGGCCGCGGCCTCAAGGTCGTCTTGGAGCCGGGCCGCCGCTTGGTGGGTAACGCCGGCCTACTGCTGACCCAGGTGGAGTTCTTGAAGCCGGGCGAGGGCAAGAACTTCGCCATCATCGACGCCGCCATGAACGACCTCATGCGCCCGGCTCTGTATGAAGCTTGGCACGACATCCTGCCCGTCACGCCGCGCCAGGGCGCCGGCACTACCTACGACGTGGTCGGCCCGGTCTGCGAATCCGGCGACTTTCTCGGCCAGGAACGCAACCTCTGCATCGAGCCCGGCGACCTGCTGGCCGTGATGTCCGCCGGCGCCTACGGCATGGCCATGAGTTCCAACTACAACACCCGCCCCCGGGCCGTCGAAGTCATGGTGGATGGGGACAAGGTCCATCTCATCCGCCGACGGGAAACCGTGGCCGAAATCTACGCGGCCGAGCAGGTATTGCCAGCCTGACAGGCTTATCCCGCCGGGCAATCCGGCGGGAGCTCCCTTCGCCTACAGCACCAGGGCAAGGGCCAGCGGCAGGAAGCCCAGCGCCGCCAAGTTGCCGATCAGGACGATGGACGCAACCCGCTCCGGCTCCTGCTTGTAGCGTTCGGCAAAGAGGAAATTGAGCACCGCCGGCGGCAGGGCCCCGAACACCAGCAGCATCGCGGTCTCCTGGCTTCCTAGTCCCAGCAAACGCGCGACTGTCCAGGCCAGCACCAAGCCGGCAACCGGCCGGAGCACCGCCCCGACCACGGCCACCTTGGACTCCCCGAAAACTACGTCGGTCATCCGCACCCCCAGGGAGAAAAGCAGCAGGGGAACGGACACATCCCCCAGCATCTTGATGGCGATCACTGCCGGCTGCCAAACTGGAATCTTCAGGGCGGCCACCGCCAGCCCAGCGATAGCAGCAGCTACCACCGGCACCCGCCACAAGGTCAGCAGCCGGGCATGGGGATCGAGCATGCGGGCACCCAGGGAAAAATGCAGGGTGTTCTCCACCATGAACAGGATCACGGCGGCCGGCAGGGATGCCTCGCCCCAGGTGAGCACCGCCAGGGGCAGGCCGATGTTGCCGGAGTTGTTGAACATCATGGGCGGAACGAAGGTCCGCCATTGCACGCCCAGCAGGCGGGCGACCGGCCAGGCGATCAGCCCGCTACCCAGGACCACCGCCAGCGCCCCCGTCGCCAGCGGGCCGAAGGCAGCCAGGTCGAAGGACTTGCCGGCCATGGCGCCGAACACCAGGGCGGGCACGAACACGTCCATGTTGAGGCGGTTGGCCACCGCCATTTCCGGCTTGTGGCGGCGGCCATAGAAATAGCCGGCCGCCACGATGGCCAGGATCGGGAAGAGGATCGCGCTGATGCGGACGAACAGGCCGTCGGCGCTCACAGCACGTAGCGGGACAGGTCCTCGTCTCCGGCCAGGCCGGCCAGACGCTCTTCCACGTAGGCCCGATCCACCGTCACCGCCGTCTTCTGGGCACTCTTGCCGGCTTCGAAGGAAACCTCCTCCAGCAGCTTTTCCATGACCGTGTAGAGCCGGCGGGCGCCGATGTTCTCGGTCTTCTCGTTCACCTGGTAGGCAATCTCGGCCAAGCGGCGGATGCCGTCGTCGGCGAATGCCACCTCGACGCCCTCGGTCTCCAGGAGGGCCTGGTACTGGCGGGTGAGGCAGGCGTCAGTCTGGGTGAGGATGCGCTCGAAATCGGCCACCGACAGGGAATCCAGCTCCACCCGGATGGGGAAACGCCCCTGGAGTTCGGGGATAAGGTCAGATGGTTTGGAGAGGTGGAAGGCGCCGGAAGCGATGAACAGGATGTGATCGGTCTTGATCATGCCGTACTTGGTGGAGATCGTGGTGCCCTCCACCAGGGGCAGCAGGTCCCGCTGCACGCCCTGGCGGGACACGTCGGCGCCGTGGCCTTCGGAGCGGCTGGCGATCTTGTCGATCTCGTCCAGAAAGACGATGCCGTTCTGCTCCACGTTCTTCACCGCCTCGACCTTCACCTCCTCGTCATTGACCAGCTTGGCGGCCTCCTCGTCGATGAGGAGCTTGCGGGCCTCACTGACCTTGAGCTTGCGGGATTTCTTGCGGCCGGTGCCCATGTTCTGGAACATGCCCTGGATCTGCTGGGTCAGTTCTTCCATCCCCGGGGGCGCAAAAATCTCGGCCTGCATGGACGGCAGGGTGACCTCGATGTCGATTTCCTTGTCGTCGAAATCCCCTTCCCGCAGCTTCTTCCTGAATTTCTGGCGGGTGGAACCATCCTCGGACTGGGCGTTGCCCTCGGCGAAGAAGCCTGGGCTGCGGGCCGGCGGCAGCAGGATGTCGAGGATGCGGTCCTCGGCGGCGTCCTCGGCCCGGGAACGCACCCGCTTCATGGCCTGCTCCCGGTGGTTCTTGATGGCGATCTCCACCAGATCGCGGATGATGGTATCCACATCCCGGCCGACATAGCCCACTTCGGTGAACTTGGTCGCCTCGATCTTGATGAAGGGGGCATTGGCCAGGCGGGCCAAGCGGCGGGCGATCTCGGTCTTGCCCACGCCGGTCGGGCCGATCATCAGGATATTCTTGGGGGTGATCTCCTGGCGCAGTGGCTCGGCCACCTGGGCGCGACGCCAACGATTGCGCAGGGCAATGGCGACGGCCTTCTTGGCCTTGCCCTGGCCGACGATGTGCTTATCCAGCTCGTGGACGATTTCCGGAGGGGTCATCGCGGTCATTCCAGTACCTCGATGGTGAAATTGCGGTTGGTGTAGATGCAGATGTCCCCGGCGATTTCCAGGGACTTGGTGACGATATCCACCGGCGCCAGGTCGGTATTCTCCAGCAGCGCCCGGGCCGCACTCTGGGCGTAGGCGCCGCCGGAGCCGATGGCCACGATGCCCTGCTCGGGCTCCAGCACGTCGCCGTTGCCGGTGATGATCAGTGAATTCTCGGTGTCGGCCACGGAGAGCATGGCCTCCAGGCGGCGCAGCATGCGGTCGGTGCGCCAGTCCTTGGCCAATTCCACGGCAGAACGGAGCAGGTTGCCCTGGTGTTTTTCCAGCTTGGCCTCGAAGCGCTCGAAGAGGGTGAAGGCATCGGCGGTACCGCCGGCGAATCCCGCCAGGATGCGGTTCTGGTAGAGACGGCGGACCTTCCGGGCACTGGCCTTGACGACGATATTGCCCAGGGTCACCTGGCCGTCGCCGCCCATGGCGACGCGATTGCCCCGGCGCACCGACAGGATCGTGGTGCCGTGATATTGCTCCATACGAAAATTCCTAAAATTTGGGAACGATGATCCGGGCGACGTGGCTGAGGCCCACGATGCCCATCAGTTCCGCCACCAGGTGGTGGGGATGGCGGATGACGACTTCCTTGCCTTGTCGACAATAGGGTTCCAGGGTGTTGCGCAGGAGGCCGGCCGAGAAGAAATCCAGGCGCTTGACCCGGGAGAAATCCAGGATCGGCAGTTCGGTGGTGTCGAGATAGTTCGGCAATTCGCCAAAACGATAGTTCTTAAGTTCGCCGGACAGGATGAGAGCGTGTTCCTTGGGAGTCGAGGGAGCGGCCGGTGCCTTGCCTTTGGCCACCGCCTTGGCATCCTCCCAGGAGGGAGGAGAAACCTCGAAGGTGACCGCATAATCCACGGCCTTTTCCTCGAAGGCCTCGAATTGACCAAGGCGCTGATAGAGCTCCAGGAGGAGGAGCCAGGAACCGGCGGACTCCGGTTGCCCCACCACCAGCCGGGACTCCAGGCGGCCGGCCAAGCCTTCGGCCCCGTCCACGGTCAGGGCGACCCCTTTCTTGCGAGCGAGGCGGAGAAGCTCACCCAGGGCATTGGCCGCATCGTCATCGCAGCTCACCAGCTTGCCGAGATCGATGCGCATCGGCCCCTTGCCGCCCAAGGCGGTCTTCAGCTTGAGGATTTCAGCGGAATCCGCACCGGTGACGACCCCCTGGATCGCCACGGTCTTCTCCCCGGCAACCGCAGCGGGGGTTGCGGCATCGGGTTGCCGCCAAGTCGGGGGGGATTTCTCGCAGACCTGGGCGAATTCCATGCCCAGCTTCTCGAAGGCGGCGCGGTCTCCCAAGACCTGGACCAGATCCAGCAGCATGCGCCACAGCCGCTCGGCGGCAGCGCCGGTGTGGGAGCGGGCGCACATCTCCAGGACGGAGCGGGCGGCGCTGTCCTGGCCGTTGGCAAAGAGAACGGCAGCCTGTTCGATATCGGCCTGGACGGGATCTTCGCCTGTCTCGACCTCGATGCTCATGTCCCCGGAATCGGCGAACTGGGAATCGGAAAAATCGAGCGTGGGGAGCTCTTCCTTGGCGGAAGCCGATGCCGGGGAGGGGACGGAAGCCGATTCCGGCTTGCCGGACTCCGCTGCCGGAGCTTGCGCCTCTTCCTTGGCAGCGGGCGCCCCAGCGGGCTGCTTCGGACGCGCCACGGGGCGCTCCGGCATTTTTTCCTGGGTTTTCCTAAAGAGTGAAAAGACCATAAGCGTCGCCTGGGCAAGAACTACTCTTTTAGCACGGTCAATGCTTAGGTGCAATGCCGTCGATTAGGCAATCCGACTATACCAAGAGCAATCAGCACCACCGCCAGCACCGGCCCGAAGGGCTGGTCCAACTGAAGGGCGAGAAGAAAGGCAAGGACGTAGCCCCCCAGTCCGAGCAAGGCGGAGAACACGAGCCCCCGGCGCCAGCTCGACGCCCGGGCGAACGCCACCCAGGGCGGAACGAAGACCAGGGCGAAGGCACCCATCACCCCCAGGGACATGGTCGCCACCGCCAACACGGCCACCGCCAGCAGGTCGAAGCCCAGATGCACCCGCCAGGCCGGCAGTTGCCGGGCGCTGAAGAAGGCCGGATAGAGCTGGACCAAAAGCAGATGCCGGGAGAGCCAGGCCAGGAGGGGCAGCGCCACCACCAGACACGCCAGGGAGATGACGAGCTGGGGCGTGTCGGCAAAATAGAGCTGGCCGTCGAACAGGGCATGCCCCAGACGTTCGGCCATGGGGAGATTGGAGGTCAGCAGCACGGCAGCCGCCCACCCGGAGAGGAGCAGCAGAGCATAGGCGGTACCGCCCGCCAGCCGGGAAGCCACCAAGCGCTTCAGCAGGGCCGCGACCACCGCCAGGCCGGCCCCGCCCAGCACCAGGGGAAGCTCGAAAGCCATGGCGCAGAGGGCCCCTGCCGCCGCCACATGGGCATAGGCGAAGGCCGCCAGCCATTCGTCCCGCAAGCGCAGGTAGCAGCCGAACAGAGGCAGCAGCAGGGCGAAGCACAGGCCGATCAGAAAGGGTTGCAGGAAGATGGGGGAAAAGAACTCGGTCACGGCCGCCCCTCCCCGACTTCCACGATCCGGTGGCACACGGTGTCCACAAACTCATGATCATGGCTGACCACCAGCAGGCCGGCCCCCTCCCCCGCCCGCCGGCGCAGGGCGTCCCCCAGATGGGCGACGCCGGCCGTGTCCAGGTTGTTGGTGGGCTCGTCGAGCAGGATCACGTCCGCCGGCGCCCGCAGCACCGCCCACAGGGCCAGGAAGTGGCGCTGGCCGCCGGACAGGGAATCGAGGCGCCAGCCCAGTTTGTCCGCCAGCCAGGGCGGCAGGCCCTCGGACGTGGCGCCGGTCAGTTTCAGGAGGTCGCTGCCGCACAGGGGCAGCCCCCCGAAGGGCGGCGTTGCCTGGGTCTGCAGGGCGAGACGCAGGCCCGGCCGCTTGTCGAGGCGCCCCGCGAAGACCAGGGCAACGCCGGTCAGGGCCGACAGGTAGGTGGACTTGCCGACGCCGTTGGGGCCCACCAGGCCGACGATTTCTCCAGCAGCCAGGCTAAGGCTCAGGGGCGGCGTGACCGGCCTTTCCCAGCCGGCCACCAGACCTTCCGTCACCAGCAGGGGCGCCGTCATTCCAGGCCCTTCAGAAGACGGGCCAGGGTGTCGTCGAACAAGGAGAACAGATCCTTGGCGGCGGGCGTGCCGCCCACGGTGAAGGGGAGCACCACCACCGGAATCTTCGCCTCCCGGGACATCCAGGCGCTCGGCCCCTCGTTCTGGTAGGCCGCCCGCAGGATCAGCCGGGCCGGCTGGCTCTTCTGCCGGGCCAGGACCTCGGTCAGGTAACCGCTGGTGGGTTCGACGCCCGGCTTGGGTTCCAGGGTCGCCACCTCCTTCATGCCCAGCCAGGCGATCAGGTAGGAAAAGGTCTTGTGCTGGACGATCACCGGCACACCCCGCAGGGGAGCGGCCTGCTTTTCCCAGCGAGGGATGGCCTCCTTCATCCTGGCGGCGAAGGATTGATAGCCGGCTGCATAGGCGGGGCCATTGGCGGGATCGATGGCAGCCAGCCTGCCCGCTAGGGCTTCGCCCACCTTGATGAGATTGCGGGGATCGAGCTGGAAATGGGGATTGCCGGCCGGATGAACGTCGCCATGCACCCGATCCACTACCGCCGGCACCTCCAGGCGCTGGACGTACTGGGCCGCCTCGAAATAGCCGGGTTGCCCCGGCTGGATGGCGGGGTTGCCCGAGTCACGCACCGCCAGGGGCAACCAGCCGATTTCCAGGTCGGCACCGGTAGCCACTACCAACTGGGCGCGCCGGGCCTGGGCGAGTAGGGAGGGCCGAGCCTCGATGCGGTGGGGGTCCTGGAGGGCATGGGTGGCGGTGAAGACCTTCACCTTGTCGCCCCCGATTTCCTGGGCAAGCGCGCCCCACTCCGGCAGGGTGGCGAAGACATTGACGGCCGCCAGGGCGGGCCAGGCGGAGAGAAGCAGGGATAGGGCAGCGAGCAGTCTTTTCACGGGAC
>DASRUX010000334.1:0-7011 GCA_035655235.1 Rhodocyclaceae bacterium
GTGATAGCCGTGGGTGCCCGCAGAATCGACTTCCACCTTGTCACCCAGCATGTTGATCTTGAGGTAATGCCGAAAAACGCCTTCGGCGGTCGGCGAGCGGCATATATTGCCCATGCAAACCATCAAAACACGGAACGTCATTTACTCCCATCTCCGTCGCGATCGTGCAAGGCAGCGCCGAATACCCGTTCCTTAAGCTTGAAAAGCTCGTCGCGGGCCGCCGCTGCCCGCTCGAATTCCAGATTCTTGGCGAATTCGAGCATCTGTTTTTCCAGACGCTTTATTTCTTTCGCTAGCGCCTTTTCGTCCATCGCCTCATAGACCGCCTGCTGCTGGGCAGCCTTCAGTTCGGTCTGGGCGGTTTCCGCATCGTAGACGCCATCGATGATGTCCTTGATGCGCTTCGAAACCCCCTTGGGCGTGATTCCATTTGCCTCGTTGAAGCTGATCTGCTTCGTCCGCCGCCGATCTGTTTCTGCGATGGCGTTGCGCATGGATTTTGTAATCGTATCAGCATAGAGGATGGCTGTCCCATTGAGATGGCGCGCCGCCCGGCCGATAGTCTGGATGAGGGAACGCTCGGAACGGAGGAATCCTTCCTTGTCGGCATCCAGGATGGTCACCAGAGAGACTTCGGGAATATCCAGGCCTTCCCGCAGCAGGTTGATACCCACCAGTACATCGAACTCGCCCAGCCGCAGGTCGCGGATGATCTCCACCCGCTCCACCGTATCGATGTCGGAGTGTAGGTAGCGGACCTTGATGCCGTTCTCCGCCAGGAAATCCGTCAAATCCTCCGCCATGCGCTTAGTGAGAGTGGTCACCAGCACCCGTTCGTTCACATCGACACGCTTCTTGATCTCGCTCAGCAGGTCGTCCACCTGGGTGGAGGCGGGACGTACGATGACCACCGGGTCTACCAGACCGGTGGGCCGTACCACCTGCTCCACCACCTGCCCCGCGTGCTGGTTCTCGTAGTCGGAAGGCGTGGCGGAAACGAAGACCGTCTGGCGCATCAGGGCCTCGAACTCCTCGAAGCGCAAGGGCCGGTTGTCCAGGGCCGACGGCAGACGGAAGCCGTAATCCACCAGGTTTTCCTTGCGAGAGCGGTCCCCCTTGTACATCCCACCCACCTGGCCGATGCTGACGTGGGATTCGTCGATGAACATGATGGCGTCCGACGGCAAGTAGTCGATCAGGGTCGGCGGTGGCTCCCCCGCCTTACGCCCGGACAAATGCCTCGAATAGTTTTCGATCCCCTTGCAGAAGCCGATCTGGTCCAGCAGTTCCAGGTCGAAGCGGGTGCGCTGCTCGATGCGCTGGGCCTCCACCAGCTTCTGATGCTCGTGGAAGAACTTCACCCGCTGGTTGAGTTCCGCCTTGATGGCTTCGATGGCCCGCAGCACCGTGTCCCTGGGGGTTACGTAATGGGAGGCGGGGAAGACGGTGAAGCGCAGCGCCTTGTGCAGAAGCTGTCCGGTCAAGGGATCGAAGAATTGCAGCCCTTCCACCTCGTCATCGAACAGGGAAATCCGGATGGCGTGTTCGGCGTGTTCCGCCGGGAAGATATCGATCACATCACCGCGAACCCGGAAGGTTCCCCGATGGAAATCGATGTCGTTCCGTTCGTACTGCATCTCGGTCAGGCGCTTGACGATAGCCCGCTGGTCCAGGCGATCCCCTACCCGCACGGTGAGGATCATGTTGTGGTACTCGTCCCGGTCGCCGATGCCGTAGATGCAGGAAACGGTGGCGACGATCACCACGTCCCGGCGCTCGATCAGGCTCTTCGTGGCGGACAGCCGCATCTGCTCGATGTGGTCGTTGATCGAGCTGTCCTTCTCGATGTAGAGGTCCCGGGACGGAACGTAGGCCTCCGGCTGGTAATAGTCGTAGTAGGAGACGAAATACTCCACCGAATTCTCGGGAAAGAACTCCTTGAACTCCGAATACAGCTGGGCCGCCAGGGTCTTGTTGGGAGCCAGCACCAAAGCCGGCCTGCCGCTGCGGGCGATGACGTTGGCCATGGTGTAGGTCTTGCCGGAGCCGGTCACCCCCAGCAGGGTCTGGAAGGCCAAGCCATCCTCCAGCCCCTCCACCAGTTGCCCAATGGCATTGGGCTGGTCTCCGGCCGGCGGAAAAGGCTGGTGCAGGCGGAAAGGACTGTCGGGAAAGGTGACGACAGGCGTGCTAGGGAGGGAGTCGCTCATGATAAAATTTCGCGCTTTGTTGCAAACCGCAGCTAAGGACGGCGCTGCGGGGATCCAGTTCCTATTATTTCATGGAGTACCTATGACTTCTTCGATCTTTGCCGCGGTGGAGATGGCTCCCCGTGATCCGATTCTCGGCCTGAACGAAGCGTTCAACGCCGACAGCCGCAGCACCAAGGTCAACCTCGGCGTTGGCGTCTATTTCGACGACAACGGCAAGATTCCCCTCCTCGCCGCCGTCAAGGCCGCCGAGGAAACCCGCTTGAAGGCTGCCCCGCCCCGCGGCTACCAACCCATCGAAGGCCTCGCCGCTTACAACACCGCCGTCCAGAACCTGCTCCTCGGCAAGGACTCCCCCCTGCTGGCCAACGGCCAGGTCGTCACTGCCCAGGCCCTGGGCGGCACCGGCGCCCTCAAGATCGGCGCCGACTACCTGAAGCGCCTGAACCCCGCCGCCAAGGTCTACATCAGCGATCCGTCCTGGGAGAACCACCGCGCCCTGTTCGAAAGCGCCGGCTTCGTGGTCGAGAACTATCCCTACTACGATGCCGCCACCCGCGGCGTCAATTTCGAAGGCATGAAGGCCTGCATGAAGGGCCTGGACGCCGGCTCCATCATCGTCCTCCACGCCTGCTGCCATAACCCGACCGGCGCCGACCTGTCCGACGCCCAGTGGGCCGAAGTGGTCGCCGTCTGCCAGGAACGCGGCCTGGTGCCCTTCCTGGACATGGCCTACCAGGGCTTCGCCGACGGCATCGAGGCCGATGCCGTGGCCGTCCGCGCCTTCTCCGCCTCCGGCCTGCAGTTCTTCGCCTCCAGCTCCTTCTCCAAGAACTTCTCCCTGTACGGCGAGCGCGTCGGTGCCCTGTCCATCGTCACCTCCAGCAAGGACGAAGCCGCCCGCGTCATGTCCCAGCTGAAGCGCGTCATCCGCACCAACTACTCCAACCCGCCGACCCACGGCGGCGCCCTGGTGGCGGCCGTGCTGGCCTCCCCGGAACTGCGCCAGATGTGGGAAGCCGAGCTGGCCGGCATGCGTGACCGTATCCGCGCCATGCGCACCGGCCTGGTGTACGCCATCAAGGCCCAGGGCGTGGCCCAGGACTTCTCCTTCGTGGTGAAGCAGCGCGGCATGTTCTCCTACACCGGCCTCACCGCCGCCCAGGTGGAGCGCATGAAGGACGAGTTCGGCATCTACGCCGTATCCACCGGCCGCATCTGCCTGGCCGCCCTGAACACCAAGAACCTGGACTACGTCGCCAAGGCGATTGCCGCCGTGACCAAGGCCTAAGTTCTTCATACAGAACGGCAATCCGGATCGGGGCCTGCGGGCCCCGATTTTTTTATCCAAGAAACCTGGAATTGCTTGACTGGCCTAGGTCGGCAGCCTATAATGCGCGCCTCTGCTGTTCCCCGATAGCTCAGTCGGTAGAGCGCCGGACTGTTAATCCGTAGGTCCCTGGTTCGAGCCCAGGTCGGGGAGCCAAAGAAATTGGCTGGTCGATTGACCGGCCTTTTTTCTTTACTCAGCAAGCAGAGTGCGTATGCCCAAATGCTATGGCCAACGCCCTATCCAAGACCTGTGGATAAATTTGTGGGCTTCTCGGCACTCGCCCGGAATGACGCCCACCTCGGTCGATTCCGCCAATTTGTAGCGATAGCACCAAACCGGTGCAAAAAACCCCGGTATATCAGTGGATTATGATGAGTCACCGGTCATGACCACGATTGCATAAAGACCCAAGAGCGGTTTAGGCGGGACACTGCACGAAGCTGTGCATAAGTCGCCCCACGCCCGCCCTCAAATCCCGATCACCCCTTCAAATCCCGGGTCACGGCGCGCCGGCGCAGCCGTTGGGCATAGGCATGCCGGGCCCGCAGGCGCGGGTCGGTCACCACCAGGCCGATGGTCTCGCCGAGAACCATCATCACCCCGAGCACCGGCAGCACCAGCATGAGCCCCGGTACCCCGGCGACGGCGCCGCCGGCAAAGATCATCAATACCGTCAGCAAGGGATGCATCTTTAGACTCCGGCCGATGGTAAGGGGCATGAAGATGAAATCATCCAGCAGGCGCACGATCACGAACAACGCGACCGCACCATAAGCCACGGCGGGATCCCCGGGAAAATCGGTGGCCGCGACCAATACCACCAGCACACAGCCGAGGATGGAACCCACATAGGGAATCCAGGCCAGGACCGCCGTCAGCAGACCGAGCAGCAAGGGTCCGGAAACGCCTAACAGCCACAGGCCACCGGCGAGGCACAGGGTATCCAGGACGGTCAGTTGCATGAGCCCGAGAAAATAGAGCCGCCCCGTACGATCCACTTGGTCCAGCAGGTAGAGGGTTCGCTCAAAGAAAGCATTGGGCACCGCCTGGCCAAGGAAGCGCTTGAACCGCCAGCCATCCCGCAGCATGAAGAAGGCCAAAAAAGGCGCCAACAGCAGCGACGGCGCCCAGGCGGCGATGGTCATCGCAATGCCGGGGAGGTACTTTCCGGCGAAATCGTCGTTGATCGCAGCCATCTGGCCGGCGAGTTGGCTGCTCAAATGAGCATGGGCCAGGAGGGAAAAGCGCTGCTCAAGATGCAGCAACGTGGCAGTCAGGAAATTCAGCCCACCCTCGACGTAACGGGATGCGGACTCCTGCCAGGACGATGCCTCGGCCAGGACTCCGGGTAGCAGCAGGCTCGCTCCCAACAACAAGGCAATGAAGGCGCCGGAACTCGCCACGCCGGTAGCGGCATCGTGGGAAAAACCGGCCAGCACCAGACGGGATTTGATCGGCAAGAGCAGGTAGTAGATGATCAGCGCCAGAATGAAGGGCACCACCAGCCACAGCACCTTCTCGAAGAGATAGAGGAGCAGACAGGTAGCAGCCAGGACAACGGCCCAGACGACCGGCCCAGACCGGTAATCGCTTTGCTGATCGCTCATTGGCACTTCGCTTCCACGGGCACCAGGGACACCATGTTCCGGAGCCGTTGGGCAAGATGCCGAGCCAACTGGATGGCAATGCGGGATGCCAGTTGGGCATGGGCCTCCATCAGGCGCTCGAAGTCTCCCCGGAACAACACCGCCAGTTCAGTGGGATCCCCTGCCCTGGCCTGGGCAGAACGCGGGGAGTCATCCAGCAAGGCCAACTCCCCGAAGAATGCACCCGCCCCCAATTCCGCGATAGGCCGGTCGACCTGGCCCTGCTGGCAGATGACCACCCGGCCGGAGAGGACAATGTAGAGCGCCTGCCCCTCCTCCCCCTGGTCGAACACCACCTCCCCCGGCAAATAATGGCGATGGTGCAGGAAGCCTTCGACAATCTTCAGCTCGCTGGCCCGCAAGCCCGACAGGAGAGCGCTCTTGCCAAGGGGATGGGTTCCCGTCGCCTCGGGCTTGCCGCGCATGAATCCGAACATGGTTATCCTGGAAGAGAAGGCAAAGGACGGAATTCTAGCGCGTCATGCCCGGTGCAACCTTGCCGGATTCCACATCAGGGCTTGATGAGCCGCCCGGTGGGGAACTTCCAAAATTTTGATCTCTCCACTTGTTTAGCCATCGGCCGACCCATCATAATCGCCTCGACAGCATGTCAAGAGTTTTTCTCATTTAACCCATCGCAGCCGGGAGCCATGCACAACGAAACCTTGAGGCCGGAAGGCGTGCCGCCGGAGTGGAGCGGCCCCCAAACCTCCCCATCCGCCCAGGCGTTGCATCCGGAGGGGGCTCTGGTGGACAAGTACGGTCGGCGCATCACCTACGTCCGCCTCTCCATCACCGACCGTTGCGATTTCCGCTGTACCTACTGCATGGCCGAGGAGATGACCTTCTTGCCCCGGTCGGAAGTGCTCAGCCTGGAAGAATGCCTGCGGGTCGCGTCCATCTTCGTCGGACTGGGCGTCACCAAGCTGCGGATCACCGGCGGGGAGCCCCTGGTTCGCAAGGACGCGATGTGGCTGATCGAACGCCTCGGCGCCCTGCCCGGCCTCGAAAACCTGGTGCTCACCACCAACGGCTCCCAACTGGACCGTTTCGCCCCCGCCCTGAAGGATGCGGGCGTGAAGCGCCTCAACGTCAGCCTGGACACCCTGCGGCCGGAACGCTTCAAGGCCATCACCCGCATTGGCGACGTAGACAAGGTCCTGCGAGGCGTCGCAGCCGCCCGCGCCGCGGGATTCCGCCGCACCAAGCTCAATACGGTGATGATGCGCGGCACCAACGATGACGAGTTCGCCGACCTGGTGCAATACGCCGTGGACCATGAACTCGACATCTCCTTCATCGAGGAGATGCCCCTCGGCGACATCCACGGCCGAGGCCAGCATTTCATCACCTCGGAAGAAACCCGCCGCAAGCTCGCCGAGCGCTTCACCCTCATCCCCTCGTCCGAAGACTCCGGCGGACCGGCCCGCTACTGGCGCATCCCCGGCAGCGAAACCCGGATCGGCTTCATTTCCCCCCACAGCCACAATTTCTGCGACACCTGCAACCGGGTACGAATCACTGCCAAGGGGGAACTCTACCCCTGCCTCGGGCAGAACGACGCCATCCAGCTATTGCCGGTGCTGCGGGCCCATCCCGACGAATCCGAACCGGTGCGGCGAGCCATCATGGACAGCATGGGCATCAAGCCCTACGGACACGACTTCACCCACCAGATGGAAGCGCCCCAGGTGGTGCGCTTCATGTCCATGACCGGCGGTTAGTAATAAACCTTGCAGAAGCCGGCTTCCACCACCGGCTTCGAAACCGTCCCCAGCCAGAAGAAGAATGCCGAGAGCAGAATGAAAAAGGCGGCCCAGCG
>DASRUX010000335.1:0-4534 GCA_035655235.1 Rhodocyclaceae bacterium
GTGGACGCCGACGGCCGCATCCTGGGCGTGCGCGCCCTGGCCCACAAGGAAACCCCGGGCCTGGGGGACAAGATCGAGGTCAAGAAGACCGACTGGATTCTGCGCTTCACCGGCCTCTCCCTGGGCGAGCCGCCGGAAGCCCAGTGGAAGGTCAAGAAGGACGGCGGCCAGTTCGACCAGTTCGCCGGCGCCACCATCACCCCCCGGGGCGTAGTGGCGGCCATCCATCGGGGCCTGGAGTTCTTCCAGGCCAACAAGACCCAACTCACCGAGGTGAAATCATGAGCACCGGATACGGGCGCATCGTCCGCGACGGCCTTTGGGACAACAACGGCGTCCTCGCCATGCTGCTCGGCCTCTGCCCGAGCATGGCCATGACCACCAGCGCCACCAACGGCCTGGGCATGGGGCTGGCCACCGCCGTGGTGATGGCCGCCTCCAACCTGCTGGTGGCCACGTTCCGCAACCAGATCACCCAGGAAGTCCGCATCCCGGTCTATATCCTCATCGTCGCCGCCATGGTGACGGTGGTGGACCTGGTGATGAACGCCTGGATGCACGAGCTGTACAAGGTGCTGGGACTCTTCATCCCCCTCATCGTCTCCAATTGCCTGCCGCTGGCCCGCCTGGAAGCCTTCGCTTCCAAGGAGCCGGTGCTTCCTTCCCTGGTGGACGGCATCGCCATGGGCCTCGGCTTCACCATCGCCCTGACCGGCATCGGCGCCGTGCGGGAGATCGTCGGCTCCGGCACCCTGTTCGCCGACGCCTCGCTCCTCCTGGGCCCGGCCTTCAAGTTCATGGAAATGCGCCTCCTGCCCGAGAGCATGAACACCCTGGTCATGATCCTGCCCCCGGGCGGCTTCCTGGTGGCGGGTCTCTTGGTGGTGGTCAAGCGCATGCTGGACCTCCGGGCCGGCAAGGCCATCCAGATGGGCGGCGCCCACAGCGTGGCTTAAGGAGCGGTCATGAAGATTTCCATCGCCTACGCCGTCCCGGGCCGCCAGGTGCTCCAGTCCCACAATGTCCCCGACGGCGCCACCATACGCGAGGCCATCGAGGCCTCCGGCATCCTGGAGCAACTGCCCCAGGTGGACCTGAACAAGAACAAGGTGGGCATCTGGGGCAAGGCCAAGCCCCTGGACACGGTGCTCTCCACGGGAGACCGGGTCGAAATCTACTTCCCCATCACCATCGACCCCAAGTCGATTCCCAAGAAGAAGCCGGCGGAAAAAGCTGCTGCCGCGGAGCCGCCGGCCAAGGCCGAGTAAGCCGCCGGGGGAAGCGGGACGCTAGGCGACCTGCTCCCGACGCCACGCCTGCAACAGCCTGAGGGCGTCGGCATAACTGTAGTTGCCGATCAGCCGGCCCAGTTCCGGGCCGCTGTCGCCGAGTAGTTGGCGAAGGGGCGCGGCATGCAGCCGGTAGATGTCTCCCGACTCGATGTCGTCCCGGGCCAGGGCTGCTTCGAGATCGGCCAGGGCTGCTTCGGCGTCCCACCCATCTCCGCCGGATTCCGGCCCGTCCTCCTGCCCACCCACGATTTCAAGCAGGGCGGACGAGGCCGAGCGAACCTGTTCTTCCAGCCGATCCAGGAGATGGGCAAAGCCCGCCTCGCTCTTCCCTTCCCGCAGCACCGCCTCGATGGCAGCCGCCGTGCCGCTGATGGCCGTCAGGCCGAGGCTGGCGGCGGCGCCCTTCAGGGAATGGGCGATACGGCAGGCTTCGGCCGGCTCCCGAGCGTCCAGTTGGGTGCGCAGCCGCGCGGCGTCGCCGGCATGGTTGTCGGCAAAGAGGCGCAGCAGGCGCAGATAGGTGTCCGTCGACAGGTTCAGGGACTGCAGCCCGGCCCGGGCATCCAGCCCCGGCACGCCGGCCAGGCGAGCCATCCGGTCATCCTCCCCGGCGCTTGGAGCGGCAGTTGTCGGCACCGCCGCAACCTCCCGCGGCAGGGAATGGCGCGGCAGCCAGTGGAGCAGCTTCTCGAACAGCACTTCCGCATTCACCGGCTTGCTGACGTGGTCGGTCATGCCGGCCCGGAGGCACTGTTCCCGATCCTCGTCGAAGGCATTGGCCGTCAAGGCCAGGATGGGGGTGTCGGCATAGCCCGGCAGGGTGCGGATGATCCGGGTCGCCTCCAGGCCGTCCATCACCGGCATCTGCATGTCCATCAGGATCAGGTCGTAGGTCTGGCGGCGGGCCTGCTCAATGGCTTCCTGGCCGTTTGCCGCCAGGTCGGTGTTCAGCTCGACTTCCCGGAGGAGAGCCAGCGCCACTTCCTGATTGATGGGGTTGTCCTCGACCAGCAGGACACGCGCCCCGTGGCATTCCGCCAACACCCGGGCCTCGGCATCGGACTCGGCCATGCCAGCCCGCCGCGGCTGGGAAGACTCCGGCAGGACACCTACCATGACATCCACCAGAGAGGAGTAAGTGACCGGTTTGGGCAGGAGGGCGCGGAAGCCGGCTTCGGCGACGGCGTGGGGCTGCAATTCCCCCTCGAAGGCGGTTACCAGCAGGATTTCCGGTGGGTTGGCCAGGGGCAGTTGGTGCAGGCGGCGGGCCGTCTCCATGCCGTCCATGGCCGGCATGCACCAGTCGATAAACACCAGCTCGAAAGGCTTTGCAGCGGTATTGGCATTGCTGATCAGGGTCAGGGCTTCGTTGCCCGACTGGACGGCGACGGCGTCAAGCCCCAGTTGCCCGAGCATTTCCTGGAGCACCAGGCGCGCTTCGGCATTGTCGTCCACGACTAGGGTACGCCGGCGGTCCAAGGCCGGAATTACCGCCGATTCCGGGGCCGCGGCCAGGGCCGGCCCCAGGCAGGCCGTAAACCAGAAGGTGCTGCCTTGGCCGGGCACGCTCGCCACCCCCGTTTCGCCGCCCATCATCTGGGCCAGGCGGCGGCTGATCACCAGGCCGAGGCCGGTGCCCCCATGGCGGCGGGTGGTCGAGGAATCCGCCTGCTCGAAGGGCTGGAAAAGCCGTTCCAGGCTGGCGGCGTCGATGCCCATCCCGGTGTCTTCCACCTCGAAGCGCACCAGGATCCCGCCGCCGCATTCGCCGGCATAGGCGGCGCGCAGCGCGACCGAACCGGACTCGGTGAATTTGACGGCATTGCTCAGGAAATTGAGTAGGATCTGCTTCAGGCGCAGGGAGTCGCCGTTGAGACGGCGAGGCAGGTTCCCGGCGACGTTGCAGACCAGCTCCAGGCCCTTGGCGGTGGCCCGCTCGGCCACCAGGGCCGAGATGCCGGCCAGCAGCTCGTCCAGGACGAAGTCCTCGGGGTTGAGCTGGAGCTTGCCGGCCTCGATCTTGGACATGTCCAGGATGTCGTTGATGACCGACAGCAGATGGTCGGCCGCTTCGTTGGCCTTGCCGATCATATCGAGCAGCTGGGGATCGTCCGTCCGGCGCTCCATGATGTGGTTGAGGCCGATGATGGCGTTCATCGGGGTGCGGATTTCGTGGCTCATATTGGCCAGGAAGGCGCTCTTCGAGCGGTTGGCCGCCTCGGCCTGTTCCTTGGCCGCCTCCAGCTCCGCGGTGCGGTCGCGGACCTGTTCCTCCAGGTGCTCCTGGTAGGCCAGCAGGGCCGCCTGGGCTTCCCGGCGCTCGACAATGGCCTGGCGAAAGGCGAGCACCGCCCCCGCCAGGTTGCGCAGCTCCCCGCGGCCCCCCGCTTCCAGGGCCTCGATTTCCGGCAGGGCCGGGATTTCGGCGCCGCTGCGGGTCAGCCCTTTCAGGGCATCGGCGAGGGCAGCCAGGCGCGTCCCCAGGGCCTGGGCGGACAGGTAGCTCAGGGTCACCATGGCGATCAGGCCGATCAGGCCGACCAACAGCACCTTGCCGTGGAAATTGTCGAATACCTCGATCCTCTCCTGGTTTTCCCCTTGGCTGAGCTCGGCCAGGCGGGCGGTGATGGAGTTGGCGTGGCGGGAAAAATCGATGTAGGCCCGCTGGGCCAGGTCGATATGGCGGGCTGCTCCCGGCGGGTCGATGGTGGCGAGGTCGGTGGCGGTGACCGCGTAGTTCCGGTAGTTCTCGAAACTATCGTCCAGGCCCTGCAAGTCCTCCGCCGACGCCCCGCGGTCCCTGGCCGCCCCGGCGAGGGCCTTGACCCGCTGGGCCAGGGGGGCGAAATCGTTGACCAGCCGGGAATGGGCCCGATAGGCCTTGGCCTCGTCGAGATCCCCCCGGGCTGCCCGGGCCAGGGTTTCGCCCACCGTGGCCTGGACCAGGGCGAGTTCGGTGCTGAGCTGGGCCGCTTCGCTGATGACCGCCAGTTCGGCGGACTGGACTTCGCTGCCGTCCTGGTGCTGCTGGCGCAGGCTGCCCAGGGACCAGATGCCAAACGAAACGGCAACGGTCGCGACCAGCACCGCCGGCAGCAGGAATAGCAGAAAAAGGCCGCCCCCCCGTTTTGACGCCATCTCCGCCCCAGCCCCTTACGGCAGCAGTTCGGGCCAGTTCTGGGGCAGGACGGTGGCGATGTACTCCACATTGCCGCCCGCCAGGGGCTTGAGGATGACCAGGG
>DASRUX010000336.1:0-4546 GCA_035655235.1 Rhodocyclaceae bacterium
CAGGGCGTTGTTGTCACCGCCCAGGCCGAACCCGGAATCGACAGCCAGACGGCGGTCCGTGTTGACGGTCTGGGTGTAGGTTTCATTGCTGGAGCTGGAGGACGAGGACGACGAGCTTCCCCCCTTGAAGCACAGCCGGCGGCCGCCGGCCCGGGGGTTTAGTTCCCTCTCGTCGGGAGTCAGGTAGTCATGCAGCCGGTTCATGGTCTTTTCTCAAAACGATTTCCTGGAGTCGGTAGCCATGGGCGGCGAGCTTCTTTGCCATCCCGGGCCGGCTGGTGTGGATGCGTACGGCCCGCACCCCGGCGAACTGTGCTTCCATGTGGGGCAGGAGCAGGTCCACCAGGGATACGCCGTCCAGGTGCCCCCCGGCGGCGACGATGACCCCTTCCCTGCCCTGGCTGGTCTGATCCACCCTCAGTATGTAGCCGCCGATCTCCTCCCCACCGGACTCAACCCGGAACAGGGCGGCGGCCCCGGATTCGACCTGGAGGCGCAGGTCGTCCGGGTGGCCGTCCGGGATCGCCGGGGCCAGGGCGGCGGCCAGGGTTTCGGACCACGCCGCCTGAGTCACCCTTATCTGTACTTGCGTTTCTTCAGCCATATCAGCCCACCAATGGCGCCCGCGATCCATAGCCAGGACGGTACTTTCGGCATCTTGATCCCGTCACCGCTGTCGGCAGACGACTTGATGTCGCCGGAGCCAAAATTGACGTTCCAGTTTTCCCCGAAGCTCTGGCGGAGCACGGAGTCATAGCCGGTGGTCTGGGGTCCGGTGGAGGAGATGGCCGGACCGGACGGGGTGTTCATGGCATCGGATGCCAATCCCATCGCCCCGCCGATGGCCGCCCCCCATGGGCCGAAGGCAGAACCGGCTGCCGCGCCTTGTGCCGCTGCGCCCGCCATGATCAGTCCGCCATGGCAAAGACGACGACAACCACGCCGGCCATCAGGAGCAGCGTTCCGGAGTTAATCCCCCCGATCTGCTGCCCCGTCTGCAACGGCGCGTACTGTCCAAGTGCCTGTAGCTGCGCCTTTTGCAGCTCGAAGGGCTGGGAGTACTTGGCGGCGGTGAAGGCCGACATCCAGTTCTTGACGCCGTCCTGTAGTACGCCTTCCCATCCGTCCATGCTGGCCTCCCGTTACAGGTTGCCCAGAACGTCGAGGTATTCCACGACCACATAGCCGGAATCGGCGGCGGACATGGAAAGGCGAAGCTCCAGGGGCTGTGGGTCGCGGGCGTTCAGGATGTTGGCGAGGTTGCCGTCCTGGGCGTAGTCCACCGCGAGGAAGTTGGTCTGGGGGACCTTGCCATGCAGCTTCTGCATGTACTCCAGCTCGACCTTGGTTCCCTCGTAGATCGGCATCGCGTTCTGCTTCATGGTGATGCCGGTCACATTGCCGGTGTGCTCCACGAAAATCCGCTTGATCAGCGCGCCGTTCTGGGTGCCGAAGGGGAGATCGACGAGCTGGTCGCCGCCCACTGAACGGGACCAGGGATAGCGCAGGGTCTTGTGCATCAGGCCCGCGTATTCCTTTCCTGCGTCCCACTGGCTGGCAGATTCGATGGTTTGGAGGGTCAGGGTCGGTGCGGTGGCGCCCGTGATCTGGACTTCCACGGTGAGTCCCTTGATGCCCTTGGAGGTGTCGAAGGCGCCGACCATCTGGTCCTGGCGCTCCCGGCCGAAATGCTCGGTGAACAGGATGGGCAGGAAGGCGGCGTCGGCGGTGTGGCCCAGGTAGGCGTTGCGCTTGTCGATCTGGGTGCCGCTGGCCTCGTAATACACCTTGCCGTCGGCCTTGAGGCGGACGGTGGTGATCATAGCCTTAGTGAAGGACGTGCCGCCCAGCTCCAGCATGATGCCTTCAACGGTGCGGCCCGGGGTGATGGTCGCGGTGGCCCAGCCGGTGGCGACCACGTTGGCAAACGAGTTGCCGTTGCGGATGAGTTTTCCGACGCTCATGGCGGCCCCTTAGAGGAAAGCGCGGTCAACGATGGCGCGGGTCGTCGGAATCTGGCGCAGGGCGAATACCACCACCAGGACGGTGGCGGTCGTAACCAGGGCTTGCTTGATGGTGGGCATGTTCAGCTCCTAAACGGTTGAGTTATCGCGGGAATCCCCCGCGCAAACCGGATTTAGGAGCGATTCCGCCGGGATGTCACATCCCGTGTTTCCCCGGGTTTCCTGGGGTTTCCCGGGGCGGCGTGGCCGAAGTTTTTTTCGATTTCGGTGTCTTTTCCGCCATTTTTTGTGATGCTCGGAGCCGGGGAATGGACGATACGCCCCGGGTAACCTCCCGGGTCCGAACGTCCAGGGCGATGTAATGGAGGTCCGGCAGGGCCATGATTTCCCCGTCCGTCACCCCGAGGAACTTGGAGAGCACCCGGGCGTCCTCCGGGTAGATGAGCCGGTTGCAGTAGATGGTCGTGGCGGCCCCGAGGAAAGCCTTGTCCACCTGGGCGGGCCGCTGGGCGGTGGCGATGACTTGCACCCCCTTGTGGCGGCCCATGTTGGAGAGCCGGCGCCACTTCGGCGGCGCCCAGCTCGGCTTGGTCACCAGGGACAGTTCTTCCACCAGGGCGGTGCAGTCGTGGGCGGCGAAGGCGATGCCGCAGAAGAGTTCGAACTGCCGGTTTCGCTTGTCGTCGTCCCAGTCGGGCTGGAAGACCAGCCGGAAACTGCCCTCCTCCTTGGCGATCCTTGCCATCTCGGACAGCCCAACCACCCGGCCGACGTTTCCGTATTCCTCCATCGGGTCCCAGACCAGAAGCCGGGCCGGAATCGGGGTCAGGAGGCGGGTCTTCACCAGTACCCCTTTCCCCGTGCCGGTGGCACCGATGACGGCCGTGAAGGCAGCGCGGTTCTCGACGCCCATCAGGACGGCTCCACTTCGGCCGGGGCCGGGTTGAGGTTGAATCCGCCGAAGGCCGCATCCATCGCCGCCGTGTCCGGGGTGGTGGTTGCGGCCAGTTGCTGGGATTCCTGGGCTTTCTCCCGGGCCTTCTCGATCACGGCCCGCGCCATGGCTTCGGTGGCTTGCTTGTGCTCCAGGTAGCCCATCCGCAGCGGGACCAGGGTCGGGGCGACGGCGATGACGAGGGCGATTTCCGGCCCCCACTTTTCCGTCACGCCCCCCAGGTCCCAGCCGTACTTGGCGGCGAGCTGGGCCAGGGCGGCGCCGATGCGGCCGCAGGTCGCTTCGTCGTAGATGTGGGGCACGAAGGGGAAGACCGGGGCCACCACCATGACCACCAGCTTGATGAGGCCGGTCCATTCGTCGGCCGGGCTGGGCGGCGCCGGTGGGATTTCCCCGGGATTCCCGGGGTCCGGGTCCTGGGTTTCGAGGGCGACGGCTTCGCGCTCCAGGATGTCGAGTTCGTTCTTGTCGGCCATGGCTTACCCTCCGATCATCAGGGAAGAAAAGATTGATTTCGGCGGTTCCGGCGGCGGGGTTTCCCCGAGATTCCCGGCGGCCGGGGCCGGCGTCTCCGGGGCTAAGCGATTCACCTTCTCCCGTTCAAACCGGGCGCTCCCGACGGCGGTGTGGTGGCGGTGCTCCACCCGGCATTTCGGGCAGAAGTAGTAGCACTTCCCGGCCCGGTTCTTAAAGACATAGACCACCGTCGAGCAGTCGGAGCAGGTCGAGGTCCCAATCGGCTCCTGTTCAGTTCGTGGCATTTTTTCCCTCCAGTTCTTCCACGTAGTCGGCCAGTGCGTTCAGCAGGTCCGACAGCCCCGGGATCATCTTCGCTTGCAGACTCCTGGCCGCCTCCCGGCAAATTGCGACCAGATTCTTTCCCTTCTCACTCATTCCATCTTCCTTTCCGTGACTCCTCGATCGTGACCGCTCCAGGATCTGTCACACCTGGTCTGTCACGGCGTGTGACTGACCAGGTGGAACGACCGGCCGGCAGGTCACACTTTCCCGTCTCCGCTGCATGCGCTTTCGGCAGGCCGGGCCGGCCGTCCAGGCCTTTCCGTCCACCGGCCTACCGCACCCGCACTCGCACAGCCGGAAACCGGCCAGAGGACGGGCCTGGGCGATGGCTCGGGCCATCATCCGGGCCATCGGCACGGGAACCCCGTTGCCGACGGCCCGGTAGCGCCCTGACTGGGTGAATTGCGACAGCTCGAAGTCCCGGGGTAGCCCTTGCAGCTCGCAGAAGTCGGCCCAGGTGCGGCGGTCTGTTTGCGTTCCCTCGCTGGCCGTGCAGCACGGCTCGACTTCCCGGACGGCCGGAAGGCGCTCGACGGTGATGACGTGGCCGTCGCGGTGGCCGAACTGGAAATGGCGGAGCCGGTTCTGTTTCAGTCCGCACTCGGCGGCGTTGATGTCGATGCGCTGATGGCTGTAGCCCGGGATTTCCAGGGTCGGAACCCCGGCCACGTTCTCCATGAGCCACCATACCGGGGCGGCCTCCCGGACAACCCGGGAAAACTCGGCCAACATCTCCAGGCCGTAGCCCGTCGGCGGGCATCGGCGAGCCCGGGAAAAGTCCGGGCAAGGCGGGCCGCCGATGATCCCATCAAAGCGGCCGGGAATG
>DASRUX010000337.1:0-5902 GCA_035655235.1 Rhodocyclaceae bacterium
CCCCCGAGGTCCAGCCGGACGGCGAAGCGTCCTACGCCAAGGCCGAGCGCATCATGCAGGCGGTGGAGGAGGGCAAGCTCCAGCGTTTCGAATGGACTCACCGCAAGGCCGACGGCACCGACTTCCCGGCCGAAGTGACCCTGTCCCGCTTCATGCTCCACGGCCAGCCGGCCATCTATTGCATCTGGCGCGACATCACGGAACGCAAGCGCAGCGAGAAGGATCTGCGGCTGGCCTCGGCGGTTTATGAAAACACAGCGGACGGCATCGTCATTACCGACCCCGGCGGCCGCATCGTGTCGGTAAACAAGGCCTTCACCGACATCACCGGCTACGGGGCGGACGAAGCCATCGGCAAGACGCCGGCCATCCTCAAGTCCGAGCGCCAGCAGGAGCCCTTCTACCGGGAATTGTGGACCACCGTCCGGACGACGGGCGTCTGGCAGGGCGAAATCTGGAACCGCCGCAAGAACGGCGAGCTCTTCCCAGAGTGGCTGACCATCACCGCCGTCCGCCAGGGGAACGGGGAGATCGCCAACTACGTGGGCGTCTTCTCGGACATTTCCGCCATCAAGCGTTCCCAGGCGGACCTGGAGCGCCTGGCCCATTTCGATCCCCTCACCGACCTGCCCAACCGCATCCTCTTCCGGGATCGCCTGGCCCACGCCTTCGAGCGGGGGCGCCGCTACGGCCACAAGGTGGCGGTCATGCTCCTGGACCTGGACGGCTTCAAGACGGTGAATGACAGCCTCGGCCATCCGGTGGGCGACAAGCTGCTCCAGCTGGTGGCGGACCGCATCCGGAAAACCGTGCGGGTGGAGGACACCGTCGCCCGCCTGGGCGGGGACGAGTTCGCCCTGGTGCTTTCCAACCTGGACCACGGCGAGGACGCCGTCGAGGTGGCCCGCAAGATACTCCTGGCCAACCAGGAACCCTTTGACATCGGCGGCCACGGCGCCCTGGTCACCGCCAGCATCGGCATCGCCGTCTTCCCGGACGACGGGGACGAGCCCAATACCCTGATCCGCAACGCCGACGCCGCCATGTACAAGGCCAAGGAGTCGGGGCGCAACACCCACTGCTTCTACCAGGCGGAAATGACCCAGGCGGCCCAGAGCCGGCTGGCCAACGAGCGGGGCCTGCGGCGGGGCATCGAGAACGAGGAGTTCGAGGTCTGGTACCAGCCCCAGGTCTGCCTGGTGAGCGGCCGCTACCTGGGCGCCGAAGCCCTGGTGCGCTGGCGCGACCCGGAGCGGGGCCTGATCCCGCCCAACGACTTCATCCCCTTGGCCGAGCAGACCGGCCTTATCGTCCCCCTCGGCGAGCAGGTCCTCAACCGGGTCTGCGCCGACGCCCGTCGCTGGCTGGACGCGGGCCTTCCGCTGGGGCGCCTGGGCATCAACGTGGCCGGCCCCCAGCTCTATCGCAGCGATTTCGTCGCCGCCCTGGGCCAGGCCATCGACCGCTACCGCCTCTCCCCGGAAACCCTGGAGATCGAGGTCACCGAAACCTTCATGATGGAAAACCCGGTGGAGGTCCGCCGCATCCTGGATGCCGTCCAGGCCATGGGGGTGACCACCGCCATCGACGACTTCGGCACCGGCTATTCCTCCCTGTCCTACCTGAAGGAGTTGCCCATCGATACCCTCAAGATCGACCGGGCCTTCATCTCCCACCTGCCCGACGATCCCCACGACATTGCCATCACCCGCGCCATCCTGGCCCTGGGCAAGAGCCTCCAGTTCAAGGTCATCGCCGAGGGCATCGAGACGGCGGCCCAGCGGGATTTCCTCCAGGCCGAGGGCTGCGCCGAGGGGCAGGGCTACCTGTTCGCCAAGCCCATGCCGCCGGAGGAGTTCGCCCGCTGGCTGGCGGCCCGGGAGCACTGCGGCCACCCGGCCTGACGGCCCGGCCCGGGACTTTTTCCCTACGGTCTTCCGGCCGGCAGAATATGCTGGCCACCGTATTCATTTTCCCGGGGTCCCTCCCTATGGTTACGGGAGCTTTATGCCGGTGCCCGAGCCGGCGAAGCCCATGCCAACCGAGGAGAACCCAATCATGAAGAAATCGAGTATCGCTCTTGCCGGCGCCTTGTTCCTGGTGGCCGGCGGCGCCCTGGCCCAGGCCCTCACCGACCCGCAGATCGCCGCCATCACCGTGGCGGCCAACCAGGTGGATATCGACGCCGGCAAGTTGGCCAAGTCCCACGCCTCCAACAAGGAGGTGAAGGACTTCGCCGAGCGCATGGTCACCGACCACACCGGGGTGAACAAGTCGGCCCATGACCTGGCCAAGAAGCTCAAGATGAAGCCCGAGGAGAATTCGGACAGCAAGGGCCTCAAGACCGCCGGCGACGAGAATATCAAGAAGCTGAAGGGCTTGAAGGGCGCCGATTTCGACCGGGCCTACATCGACCAGGAAGTGACCTTCCACCAGAGCGTCCTCGACACCATCGACAAGAGCCTCATCCCCAACGCCAAGAACGACGAGCTGAAGGCCCTCCTCACCAAGGTCCGCCCCACCATCGCCGACCACCTGGAGCACGCCAAGAAGCTCCAGGCCTCCCTGGGCAAGTAGGACGGCCCTCCGTGGCTTTCGCCCTGCGAGCCTCCTGGCGGGCTGCCGCACTCCTGGCCGCGGTGGCCTTGCTCCCGATTCCGTCGGCCCAGGCAGTGGGGTCGGGAACCCGGCACACCGTGGCCATGGACGGCACCCGTTTCGAGCCGGAAGTCCTCACCGTGCGGCGGGGGGATACGGTGGTCTGGGTCAATCGGGACCCGGTTCCCCACACCGCCACCGCCCGCTCGGGCGCTTTCGACTCCGGCAGCGTCGAACCGGGAAAGTCCTGGAAATATCGCGCCGGAAAGGCCGGTACTTTCGACTACTTCTGCGCCTTCCATCCGACCATGAAGGGCGTCCTCAAGGTGGAGTGAGGCTTTCCGCCAGAGCTGCTTCCAGCGGTCATGGCGGGGGGGGCGATCCACCGCGCATGTTTGCTCGTGCGTGCTTGCAAGTGTTTGATGCGCAATGGATTTGACGGCGGAATCCGGGCAATTTAGGCCTTGCTTTTGCCTACAGTCCCCACCTTATAATGGTCCGCGTGGGGAGGGAGAAGTCGGCCCTCCCGAGTCTTTTCCAGAGAGTTGTCCTTGAATTTCCTGAAGCCCAGTCTCCAGCGTCTGCGCAGCAACCGGCGCCTGCGTTACGGACTCATCCTCGCGGTCGGCATCGCCGCCGCGGGCATCCTGAGTACCTACCGCTACCTCAATCCCGATGTCAGCCCGGAAGAAATCCAGGCCAAGGTCACCAACCCGACCGCCGCGACGGGCCCCGAACTTCTCCGCCTGATGGCCAACCAGCCTGCCGCCTGGTTCCAGACCGAACGCCAGGCCGACACCCTGCTCGCCGACCTCCAGGGCAGCAACCTGTTGGCCGTCGGCATCACCGGCGGCTCCGATGCCCAGGAGCCGGGGGCGGGCTATGTCCTGGCCGTCACCAAGGCGGGCCTGGCCTACCATGTGGCCGATACCTGGCGGGGCGACCTGGCCAAGGCGGTCATCGACCAAGCCAAGACCACCTCCTTCCCGGTGGCTTCCGTGGGGGCCGTCGGCAAACCCGGCTTCCATCTGCCGGCCGGCATGGATGCCTCCATGGTGATCCAGCTCCTGCTGTTCGCCCTGTTCATCCCCCTGGTGCGCGACATGCTGCCCCAGAAGTTCGCCCTGGCCGAGCGCCCGGACACCGGTTTCGACAGCGTCATCGGCGCCCATGAAGCCAAGGCGGCGCTACAGGACATCGTGAGCTTCCTGAAGAAGCCCGAGGACTTCACCCGCCTGGGCGCTCGCCCGACCCGGGGCGTGCTTCTGTCGGGGCCTCCAGGCACCGGCAAGACCCTGTTGGCCCGCGCCCTGGCCGGGGAGACCGGCGCAGCCTTCATCGCCTGCACCGGCGCCGATTTCAGTGCCAAGTACTACGGGGCCGGCATCGCCAAGGTGAAGTCCCTGTTCCGGACCGCCCGTAAGCAGTCGTCCTGCATCATCTTCATCGACGAGATCGACGGCATCGGCCAGCGCACCGACAGCCGGGAAGGCCCCGGCGCCAGCGAATCCAACCGTATCATCAACCAGCTCCTGGTGGAGATGGACGGTTTCGCCAAGGACGCCCGGATCATCGTCATCGGCGCCACCAACCTGGTGGACAACATCGACCCGGCCCTGCGCCGGGAAGGACGCTTCGACCGCCATGTGCGGGTCCGCATCCCGGACGTGAAAGAGCGGGAACAGCTTCTGGCCCACTACGGCAAGGGAGTCACCACCGCCGACGACGTGGATTACGCCCAACTGGCCCGCCTGACCATGGGCCTTTCCCCGGCCGCCATCGCCGCCGCCGTGAACCAGGCCGCGCTCCTGGCCGCCCGTCAGGGCAGGGCAGGGGTCGCCATGCAGGACTTCATGGATGCCGTCGAGACCAAGCACATGGGCGAAGTGAGCGGCCGGGCCCTGAGCCCCGACGAACGCGCCCGGACCGCCTACCACGAGGCCGGCCATGCCCTCATCGCCGCCCTGCTGGGCACCGGCAAGGTGGAGAAGGTCAGTGTCCTGCCCCGGGGCGACGCCCTGGGCGTGACATTGGTGAGCGACGACGATGCCAAGCTGCTGCGCACCCAGATCGAGCTGGAAAACCGTATCCAGATGCTGCTGGCCGGCCGCTGCGCCGAGGAGCTGATCTACGGCCAGGCCTCCACCGGCGCTGGCCACGACCTCCAGCAGGCCAGCAAGATCGCCTACGACATGGTCGCCCGCTACGGCCTGGGCCAGGAGGGCCGGCTGTTCAGCCTCGCCGCCCTGGAGCGCCATGAGGTGGACAGCCGCCACCTGGTGGAAGAGGCCAACGCCACCCTGAAGCGCCTGTGCGACCTGTGTACGGCCAATCTGGTCGAGCAGCGGCAAGCCCTGGAAACCCTGACAGCCGCCCTCCTGGAACAGGAAACCGTGCCCGGGGAGTACGTGGAGAGCCTGTTGAAGCCCGAGGCGCCGGAGCAGCCGCTCCTGGCGGCTGCCTGACCGGCGGCGGGCGAATTTAGCCCCGGTTGGCCGTGAGGGCGGCCAGGGCGTCCTTGAGGCCTCCGGCGACGAGCCGGACCGGCACGGCCAGCATCAGGTTGAGGGGCAGGCCAAAGTCTTCCACATGGAGGCCGTCCCGGTCCGTCGGGCGGCCATTGCAGGCGCTCAGGGCGCTTCCCTGGGTTGCTGCCACCCGCTCCGCCAGGGGGCGGGCATCTTCCAGATAGCCGAACACCGACTTCCCCAGCGCCAAGGCGATCCCAACCTCCACGCAGGTGCCGGAATCCGGCTCCAGGCCCCGGAAGGGGTTGAGGTTGGCGACGACCCCGTCGGCGGCACGGATCAGCTCCAGGTTGGCCCGGTAGATGCCCTGGGCGGTGGTTTCCTCGTTGTCCAGGGGAATGAGGGCTTGGTGTCCGAAGGACGCGCACAAGGCGCGGGCTTCCTCCGCCCAGGCGAGGGCGTCGGGACGGAAGACATCGGGGCCGGCGAGGTAGAGTTTCATCGAGCAGGCATCCGGAAAACAAAAAAGGCACTGACCTTGCGGCAGTGCCTTTTTCATCGAATTTGGCGTCCCCACGGGGATTCGAACCCCGGTTACCGCCGTGAAAGGGCGATGTCCTAGGCCTCTAGACGATGGGGACCTAGTAAGTCCTGCTATCTTCCGCATTTGCTTGGTGGAGGTAAGCGGGATCGAACCGCTGACCTCTTGCATGCCATGCAAGCGCTCTCCCAGCTGAGCTATACCCCCGCTCCGTGAAAGAAGCGCGCATTCTATAGATCGAATCCGCGCTTGTAAACACTTTCCCGAAGAAAAATTACTTCTTGTAGCCGGCCAG
>DASRUX010000338.1:0-2035 GCA_035655235.1 Rhodocyclaceae bacterium
CGGGGGAAGCTCCGCGTGGAATTCGCACCAGGGGCGGCCGGACAGGTCCACCACCACCCTGGCCAGCGCTTCGTCGAGTGGTACGAAGGCATGGCCGAAACGGGCGATGCCTGAGCGGTCCCCGAGGGCTTGGCGCAGGGCCTCGCCCAGGCAGAGACCTACATCTTCCACCAGATGATGGCTGTCCACGGCCAGGTCGCCCCTGGCTTCGATCTCCAGCCCCAGGTTGCCGTGCTTGGCCAGCTGCATCAGCATGTGATCGAAAAAGGCAAGGCCGGTCCGGATGACGGCATCCCCGCCGTCGAGGCAAAGGCTCAACCGGACCTCGGTTTCCCCCGTGGTGCGCTGCAGGGTGGCGGTTCTCATGGGGCGGTCTCCTCATACAGCATCGGCAGCAGGTCTCGAAGGGTCGCGGATTGGACATCCGCCGGCGCGGCGAAGCGTCCGCGATCCGGCCCCAGGGCGGCAAAGCGCCAGGTCAGCTCGGGACGAAGGGCGGCGGCGGCCCGCAGGCAGGCCCCATCATCCACGGTGTCTCCGGCGAAGAGGAGCTCCTCCGTCCGGAAGGCATCGGCCAGTTGCAACAATCCCCCCGGCTCGGGCTTCCGCAGGTGGGGGGCCGCGTCGCACACGGCAGGAAGGCTGAATCCCAGGACCCGCCAGGCGAGGACAAGCTCCTCCGGTGGCCGTCCAGTCAGCACGGCCAGGTCCCAGCCTGATGCTTCCAATTCAGGGAGGGTGATCAGGGGGCGTTCCAAGGCCAGAGTATCGGCGTAATGCCTTTGGACAACTGGTTGAACAATGGATTCCAAACGTTGTATCTGAAGTGAATAATTTTTGAGCCAATCCGCCGTGGCGGCCTCGAGCAGGGGGGGCAGGTCCACAGGGCCCTGCGCATCGGCCAGGGCCACGGCCCCAGCCGTGAGCCTGAAATCATTGTTGAAACCGCCCAGGCGCTTGAAGGCGCGAAAAGCTTCATCGGACCAGGGCAGGGTCGGCCGGAGTTCCGCCAGAGCCCGTCGCACGGCCTCCATGAAGCTGCGGTCGGCGTCGATGAGGACGCCATCGATATCCAGCACCAGCAGGCGGCGGCGCTTCCTGGAACGAGGCGGGGGCAGGGCGGCGCCCAGGACCTGCGCAACCCGGGTCGTGGCCGCCTCGGTGCCCACGGTGATCCGGGCCGCACCGGCTCCCGGCAATGCCCTGACCTTGATTCCGGCTTCGGCCAGGAGGCCGGTGGGATCCGGGGAGACCTGGAGGTAATTCCCCTCGCTGGGCACCGATGGGTAGCCGTCGAGCGCCGCGGCGAGGCGATCCCGCCGCTCGGGGAGAGCCCGCACGACGGCTTCGAAGGCCCCGGCGTGATCCAGGCCCACATCCAGCGCCTCCAGACTCGCGGCGGGAATCGAGTAGGGCAGCTGGAGGCCGGCCAGCTTAGCGACCAGGGCCGGATCGCCCAGGAGATAGCCCAGTCGCCAGGCCGCCGAGGCCAGCGCCTTGCTGAAGGTGCGGAGCAGCAGCAGGTTGGGGTAGCGATCCACGGCCAAGCGGTGGGTGGCCCGGGCGAATTCGGCATAGGCTTCGTCCAGGATCACCAGGGGTGGGTCCGGCTTTGCGGCGGCGGCTTCCAGGAGCGGCTCCAGTAACTCAGGCGAAAGCCACGCGCCCGTGGGGTTGTTCGGCAGGGTCAGCCAGAGCTGGCGGCAATCCAGCGCATCAAACCAGGGGTCCAGGGGAAAGCCGGTACCGACTGGAACGGGCCGCAACCTGCCGCCGTGGCGGCGGACCAGCAGGGGATACAGACTGAATCCAGGCTCCGGGAAAGCCACCTGGTCTCCTGGCGACAGCCCGGCCATGGCCACCAGATCGAGCAAGGCACCACTGGAGGGGCCGAGCAGCAGGCCACCCTCAGGTGCGCCCAAGCGCCGGCGGAGACGCTCGGTAAGTTCGCCTTGCCGTTCCGGATAGTGGTGGAAGGGAAGCTTGCCAAGCCTGGCCAGCAGCGCCTCCCGGGCGGCTTCCGGCCAGTCGGCGG
>DASRUX010000339.1:0-10013 GCA_035655235.1 Rhodocyclaceae bacterium
GATGCCGGCCTTCCCGCTTCTTGTCCCGCTCGATCAGGGCGTAGGCGGAATGGTTGTGAATGGACTCGAAGTTCTCGGATTCCACCACGTAGGCATCGATGCGCGGGTCGGCATTCAGGCGGGCCGCTACGTCCCGCACCATGTCTTCCACGAACTTGGGATTGTCGTAGGCGCGCTCGGTGACGAACTTCTCGTCGGGGCGCTTCAGTAGGCCGAACAGTTCGCAGGAGGCTTCCTGCTCCACCAGCTGGACGATTTCCTCGATCCACACGAACTCGTTGGTGCGGGCGCTGATGGTGACGTGGGAGCGCTGGTTGTGGGCGCCCCGCTCGGAAATCTTCTTGGAGCAGGGGCACAGGCTGGTGACGGGCACTACGACCTTGACGGAAGTGGCGATCTCGCCATGGCAGATGTCGCCGACGAAGGTGACATCGTAATCCATCAGGCTCTGGACGCCGGACACCGGGGCCGTCTTGTTGATGAAGTAGGGGAAGCTCATCTCGATGTGGCCGGTCTGGGCCTCGAGGCGCTCCACCATTTCCTTGAGCATGACCGGAAAGCTCTCCACGGAAATATCCCGTTCGTGGCCGTTGAGGATTTCCACGAAACGGGACATGTGGGTTCCCTTGAAGTTGTGGGGCAGCCCGACGTACATGTTGAAGACCGCGATGGTGTGTTGCACGCCGGCAGACTTGTCCCGCACCTTGACCGGGTGGCGGATGGCCTTGATGCCTACCTTGTTGATGGCGAGCTGCCGGGTGTCGGCGGAGTTCTGAACGTCGGGAATGGCGAGTTGGGATTCGGTCATTTATTCATTTTCCATTGGCTTGGCGCGCCTGCACGGCGCGAACGATGCCATCTTTGTCGAGGCCGAGTTCGGCGAGCAGTTGTCCCTGTTCGCCGTGGTCGATGAAGCGGTCCGGCAGGCCCAGGCGCAGGAGCGGCACGTTCAGGCGATGCTCTTCCATGACGCGCTCAACTTCCGTCCCGGCCCCCCCGATGACGGCGTTTTCTTCGACCGAGACCAGCAGGGAATGGTTCCCGGCCAATTGCATAATCAGCTCGGCATCGACCGGCTTCACGAAGCGCATATTGACGACGGTGGCGTCCAGTTCCTCGCCGGCTGCCAGGGATGCGGGTACCAGACTGCCGAAGGCGAGGAGGGCGATGCCGCTCTTGCCCTCCCGTAGCACCTTCCCCTTGCCCACCGGCAGGGTGTCCAGGTGGGTGGAGGGAACGGCGCCGGTGCCGCTGCCCCGGGGGTAGCGGACGGCGGTCGGGCAGTCGAGGCGGAAGGCGGTGGTTAGCATCTGACGGCATTCCGCCTCATCCGCCGGGGCCATGATCACCATGTTAGGGATGCAGGCCAGGAAGGAGAGATCGAAGGTGCCGTGGTGGGTGGGACCGTCGGCACCCACCAGGCCGCCCCGGTCGATGGCGAAGACCACGGGCAGGTTCTGCAAGGCCACGTCATGAACCAGCTGGTCGTAGCCACGCTGCAGGAAGGTGGAGTAGATGGCCACCACGGGCTTCAGGCCCTCGCAGGCGAGGCCGGCGGCGAAAGTGACGGCGTGCTGCTCGGCAATGCCGACATCGTAGTAACGATCCGGATATTCGCTGGCGAAGCGCACCATGCCGGAACCTTCCCGCATGGCGGGGGTGATGCCCACCAGGCGGGGGTCGGCGTCCGCCATGTCGCACAGCCAGTCGCCGAACACCTGGGTATAGGTGAGCTTGCCGCCCCCTTTGCCGGTCTGGATGCCCTCGTCGGGCTGGAACTTGGAGACGCCGTGGTAGAGGACCGGGTCGGCCTCGGCCAGCTTGTAGCCCTGGCCCTTCTTGGTGATGACGTGGAGGAACTGGGGGCCCTTGAGCTTCTTAAGGTTCTCCAGGGTCGGGACCAGGGCGTCCAGGTCATGGCCGTCGATGGGGCCGATGTAGTTGAAGCCGAATTCCTCGAACAGGGTTCCCGGGGCGATCATGCCCTTGACGTGTTCCTCGGCCCGACGGGCGAGTTCCAGCAGCGGCGGGGCGAATTCCAGCACCTTCTCGGCTCCCTTGCGGGCGGCGTTGTAGGTGCGGCCGGACAGCAGCCGGGCCAGGTATTTGTTCAGCGCCCCCACCGGCGGGGAAATCGACATGTCGTTGTCGTTGAGGATGACGAGCATGTCGGCATCGGCTACGCCGCCATTGTTCAGGGCCTCGAAGGCCATGCCGGCGGACATGGCGCCGTCGCCGATGACCGCCACCACCTTGCGGCTTTCCCCCTTCTGCTTGGCGGCCAGGGCCATGCCCAGGGCGGCGGAGATGGAGGTGGAAGAGTGGCCGACCCCGAAGGTGTCGTATTCGCTCTCGCTACGCTTGGGGAAGCCGGAAACGCCGCCGTGCATGCGCAACTGGGCCATGCCGGCGCGGCGGCCGGTGAGCACCTTGTGGGCGTAGCACTGGTGCCCCACGTCCCAGACCAGGCGGTCATGGGGCGTGTCGAAGACGTAGTGGAGGGCGATGGTCAGCTCTACCGTGCCCAGGTTGGAGGACAGGTGGCCGCCCGTCTTCGAGACGGAATCGATCAGGAAGGTGCGCAGCTCGTCGGCCAGCCGGGGCAAATCCTTCCGGTCCAGGCGGCGCAGGTCGCAGGGGTCGTTGATGCTGTCGAGGACGTTATTGTTTGTGCAGGGCATCGTCAGAATTGCCGATGGCAGATGAAGTCGGCCAGTTCATGGAGGCGGCGGCCACGGTCGCCGAAGGAGGCGAGGGCAGCAAGGGCGTCGGTGCGCAGTTCTTCGGCGTAGGCCTTGGCGTCGGCCAGGCCCAGGAGGCTCACATAGGTCGGCTTGTCCGCCGCCTCGTCCTTGCCCGCGGTCTTGCCGAGGGTGGCGGTGCTGGCGGTGCAGTCGAGGATGTCGTCCACCACCTGGAAGAGCAGGCCGGCCCGCTTGGCGAAGCGGTCCAGGTCTTCCCGCTCGGCCGGGGTCAGGGCGCGGCCGGTGAGGGCGCCCAGGAGGATGGCGGCGCGGATCAGGGCGCCGGTCTTGAGGGCGTGCATCAGTTCCAGTTGGGGCTGTTCCAGGGCCTTGCCTACCGACTCCAGGTCGATGGCCTGGCCGCCGGCCATGCCCTTGGAGCCGCTGGCCTGGGCGAGCAGGCTCACCATTTCCAGTTGCTGGGACGGATCGCAAATCGGCTTGCGGCCGAGAAGTTCGAAGGCCAGGGTCTGCAGGCTGTCGCCCACCAGAAGGGCGGTGGGCTCGTCGTATTCGACGTGGCAGGTGGGTCGGCCCCGGCGCAGCACGTCGTCGTCCATGCAGGGCAGGTCGTCGTGGACCAGGGAATAGGCGTGGATCATTTCCACGGCGCAGGCGACGATCTCGAGCTTCTCCGGGGCGGCGCCGGTGATTTCCCCAGCGGCAAAGGCCAGTAGCGGGCGTACCCGCTTGCCGCCGCCCAGGGTGGCGTAGCGCATGGCGGCATGGAGCCGGGCCGGGATACATTCGGGGCCGGGCAGGAAACGGGCGAGGGCGGCTTCCACCTGGGCCTGGACGCCGGCCATCCAGGCGGTGAATTGGGGCTGGGTCATGCTTCCTCCCGGCCGGACGGAACGAAGGCTTTCGCTTCGCCGTTTTCCAGGATGCGGATTTGCTGCTCCGCATCGGCCAACTGCTGCTGGCAATGCTTCAGGAGGACCATGCCGCGACGGTAGGCGCCAATGGATTCCTCAAGCTCAAGTTTGCCGCCTTCCATGCTCTGGACAATGGTTTCGAGCTCGGCCAGGGCCGCTTCGAATTTCATGTCGGCGATGGGGGATGGGTCCATGTTACCGGGTCCGGTGAAACATACGAAAATACCTTAACAGGGGGCTTTTGGTCAAATCGAGGGAAGGCTAAAATGCTCCGTTTTACCCTTTGTTTTGTTGGAGGTATGGCATGTCCAACCTTGCGACCGTGTCCAAGTTGACCCCAGGCGTTTCCCAATTGCCCGTGGACTGGTATTTCGACGAGAAAATCTTCGAGCTGGAGAAAAAACTCATTTTCGATGCCGGTCCCGGTTATGTCGGGCATCAACTCATGGTGCCGGAAGCGGGAGACTACCGTTCCCTGGAGTGGCTCGACCATGGCAAGCTCATCCTGAACGGCGGCGATCGCGGCAACTGGCAGATGTCCAATATCTGCCGGCATCGCCAGGCCATCATGCTGCAGGGGTCTGGCCGGGTGAACGGCAATATCGTCTGCCCCATCCACCGCTGGACCTATGACACCGAAGGGCAGCTCATTGGGGCGCCGCACTTTCCTCAGAATCCCTGCCTGAACCTGGACAAGGTGCAGTTGGAGAACTGGAACGGCCTCCTCTTCAAGGGGCCGCGCTCCGCCAACGCCGACCTGGCTGGCATGAACGTGGCTGGCGAATTCGATTTCTCGGGCTACAAGCTGGACCATGTGGAAATGCACCAGTGCAATTACAACTGGAAGACTTTCATCGAGGTCTATCTGGAGGACTACCATGTGGTGCCCTACCACCCCGGCCTGGGCAATTTCGTCACCTGTGACGACCTCACTTGGCAGTTCGGCGAGTGGTATTCGGTGCAGAAGGTCGGCATCACCTCGCTGCTCAAGGAAGGCTCTCCTGTCTATGCCCGCTGGCAGAAGGCAGTGCGCGACTACTACGCCAGCATCGGCAAGCAGCCCCGCCAAGGCGCCGTGTGGCTGACCTACTACCCGAACATCATGGTGGAGTGGTATCCCCATGTGCTGGTGGTTTCCACCGTTGTGCCTCAGGATGTGAACAAGACCATGAATGTGGTGGAGTTCTACTATCCGGAGGAAATCGTCGATTTCGAGCGGGAATTCATCGAGGCCGAGCGGGCTGCCTACATGGAAACCGCCATCGAGGACGACGATATCGGCGAGCGCATGGACCGTGGCCGCTATGCCCTCTTGAAGGATGGCAAGAACGAGGTTGGCCCCTATCAGAGCCCGATGGAAGACGGCATGCAGCACTTCCACGAGTTCTACCGCCGCATCATGGGGCCGCATATCTAAGTTTCCATGGATGCATAGGCCAAGGGCGTCGGGTTAAAATCCGGCGCCTTTTTCATTCCCGGTTTCCCCCTATGCAATCCCTGTGGATGGTCGTCGCCAGCCTGTTGTTCGCCTGCATGGGAGTTTGCGTCAAACTCGCCGCCCAGACCCATTCGGCGGTGGAAATCGTCTTCTACCGGAGCTTCATTTCCCTGCTCCTCATGTACGGCCTGGTCCGCCTGCGGGGGGTGCCCCTGGCGACATCCCATTGGCGCTGGCAGGTGAGCCGCGGCACGGTAGGTTTCCTGGCGCTCTTTTCCTATTTTTACGCCATCACCCTCCTGCCCCTGGCGACGGCGGTGACTCTCAACTACACCTCGGCCATCTTCCTGGCCATCTATATGGCCCTGGCGGGCTGGCGGCTGACTTCCGGCATCCTCATGGCCTTGGCCCTGGGGCTGGTGGGCGTGGCGCTCCTCCTGCGCCCCACCTTCCACGCCGATCTGCTGTTCGGCGGCTTGGTAGGGCTCGGCTCCGGCGTCCTGGCGGGGATGGCGTACTTCAGCGTCCGGGAGTTGGGTGCCCGGGGGGAACCGGAGACCCGTACGGTGTTCTACTTCTCCTTGGTGTCTTCGGTTGGCTCCGGCGTTTGGCTGGCCCTGTCGGATCTCCATCCGGTGGATTGGCATAGCGGCGGATTACTGTTGGGCGTGGCGGCATTTGCCACCGCTGCCCAGTTGGCCATGACCCGAGCCTACGCCCGGGGGCGGACCATGATGGCGGCGGCCCTGGCTTACAGCACGGTAGCCTTTTCCAGCCTGTTCGGCATCCTGTTCTGGGACGAGGTGCTGCCGCCGTCGGCCTGGGGCGCCATCGGCCTCATCATCCTCTCCGGCGTAGCGGCCACCCACTTTTCCCGCGCCGCCCCGGTGGAACAGGATTAAACTGAACACAAACAACACGGGAGTCAGACCATGATCGTTACCGACCATCAACCCGGCCGCGTCAGCGTGTCAGTGTTCGGCGAATTTACCCTCGCCGATTACAAGGAATTCGAAGAAGTCGTCAATTACAAGGTGAAGTTCGAGGGGCCGGTGGATTTGCTGTTCGATCTGCGCCAGATGGCCGATTTCACCGTCGACGTGGCCTGGGAGGAGATCAAGTTCTCCCGCCAGCACGCCAACGACTTCAACCGCGTCGCCGTGGTCACCGACAGCCAGTGGGTGACCTGGAGTGCTTGGCTGTCCCAGGTTTTCGTCAACGCTGACGTGGAAGTCTTCCAGGACGCCGATGAAGCCAAAGCCTGGCTGGAGTCGGAGGCGTGAGCCATTCGACCCTGGTGGATACCGGGACCCTGGCCCGGCACGTAAACGATCCGGGCTGGCGGATTTTCGATGTCCGCCATCAGCTTGCCGATACCGGTTATGGCGAGCGGGTCTACCAGCAGGGCCATATTCCTGGCGCCCAGTTCCTCCACTGTGACCGGGATATGTCGGGGCCGACCACCGGTACCAATGGGCGCCATCCCCTGCCTGATCCTGAGATTCTGGCGGCTAGGCTTGGCGCCTGTGGCGTGGATGGGGCGACCCAGGTGGTGGTCTACGACGATGCCCAGGGGATGATCGCCGGCCGCCTGTGGTGGTTGCTGCGTTGGCTTGGGCACGACAAGGTGGCGGTGCTGGATGGCGGCCTGCAGGCCTGGCAGGCGGCGGGAGGGGCGCTGGTTGCTGACGCGCCGGCTGTCCGGCCGGCCATCTTTGTCCCGCAGGTGCGCGATTTGGTAGTCGATGCCCACTACGTTTTGACCCACATCGAGTCCGCCGGCATGCGCCTGGTCGATGCCCGCAGCCCGGACCGCTACCGGGGCGAGAACGAGACCATCGATCCCGTCGGCGGGCATATCCCGGGCGCATCGAACCGTTTCTTCCGGGACAACCTTGGCCCGGACGGGCGCTTCAAGCCCGCGGAGGCGCTGCGGGCCGAATGGTTGCCGCTGCTGGGCGAATCGGCGCCGGATCAGGTGGTGCACCAGTGCGGTTCGGGCGTGTCGGCCTGCCACAACGTCCTCGCCATGGAAATCGCCGGGCTCTCCGGTTCGAGGCTCTACGCCGGCTCCTGGAGCGAATGGTGTGCCGATTCCCGGCGGCCGGTGGCATGTTGAAAAAATATTCCGTTTGCGGTCAACCGGATCGCGGCTGAGGCGTTACACCCATTGATCACAGAAAGTGGTCGCCCCAGAATTCCAAATTTCGACATGAGGAATAAAAAATGAAACTGATTGCTATGATCATGGCTGCTGCCTTCGCTTTCGCCGCCCAGGCTGCCGAGCCTACCAAGGCTGATGCTGCCGCTCCGGCTGCCACCGCTCCCGCTGCCGACGCTCCGGCTGCCGGCGAGAAGAAGGTCGCCAAGAAGCACGCCAAGAAGAAGCACGCCAAGAAGGCCGCTGCGGCTGCTCCTGCCGAAGCCAAGTAATAGCATTCGGGAAGCATCGCTTCCTCAGGAAAAGCGGAGTTCCGACTCCGCTTTTTTTACGTCCGCTTTTTGGGTGGGAGCAGCCTAGTTTTGATGCCGGGCGAGGGCCCAGACCACATGCTCCCGGACCAGGGATGACGGATGACTGGCCCGCTTTCGCAGGGCTTCGAGCACCGGATCGGTGGTGGGGGCGTTGCCCAGGGCTACGGCGATGTTGCGCAGCCAGCGCTCATGGCCGATGCGCCGGATAGGGCTGCCTGCCAGGCGTTCGTTGAACTCTTCCTCCGTCCAGGCGAACAGGTCGATCAGGTTGGCAGCGTCGAGGCCGTTGCGGACGGCGAAATCCGGATCGCCCAGGTGGGCGAAGCGATTCCAGGGGCAGCAGAGCTGGCAGTCGTCGCAGCCGTAGATACGGTTTCCGATGCGGGGGCGCAATTCCTCGGGGATGGGCCCGGCCAGTTCGATGGTGAGGTAGGAAATGCACCGCCGGGCATCCACCTCGTAGGGGGCGACGATGGCACCGGTCGGGCAGGCTTCGATGCAGGCCGAACAGCTGCCGCAGTGTCCCTCCGTGGGCGAATCCGGCGGCAAGGGCAGATCCGTGTATATGTCACCGAGGAAGCGCCACGACCCTTGTCGGGACAGGAGCAGGGTGTGCTTCCCACGCCAGCCGAGGCCGGACCGGCTGGCAAACTCCACTTCCATCACCGGTGCCGAGTCGGAAAAGACCCGGTAGCCGAAGGGGCCGATGGTGTCGGCGATGGCTTGGGCCAGCTTCTGGAGCCGGTTGCGGACCACCTTGTGGTAATCCCGGCCGAGGGCATAGCGGGAGACATAGGCCTTTTCGCCGTCGGCGAGGGTTGCGGCGGCATCCGCTGCGGAAGGTAGATAATCGATGGCGGCCGAGATGACCGTCAGCGTCCCGGGCACCAGAGCCTGGGGATCGCTGCGCAAAGCGGCGTGGCGGGCCATATAATCCATCTCCCCGTGCCGGCCCTGGTCCAGCCATCGTTGGAGCCGGGGGACAGCGGCGCCGACATCCGCCTTGGCGATGCCGACGGCCGCGAACCCGAGTTCCTGGCCGAGGGCTTTGATCCGCGCCGCCAGGGCCGCGTAATCGATAGTGGAGTCCTGATCTTGCATCAATCCGATGTTACCGCCGTTTTCGACCTGCCGGACGAGGCCGCCACCCAGCGTTTGGGGGAATTGCTCGCGCCGCTTTTGAAGCCGGGCATGGTGATCTACCTGGAGGGGGACCTGGGAGCGGGCAAGACCACCTTGGTTCGGGCACTGTTGCGCGCCCTGGGGCATACAGGTCCGGTGAAGAGTCCGACCTATTCTTTGGTTGAAGTTTACGCGGTTTCGAGTTTATACTTGTATCACTTTGATTTTTATCGATTTGAGTCGCCTGAGGAATTCCTCGATGCTGGCCTGGGTGAATATTTTCACGACGCTTCAATATGCCTGGTCGAGTGGCCTGAGAAGGCTGGCGGTTTTGTTCCGCCGGCCGATGTGCGCTGCCTGCTGGAGCATGCGGGTGACGGTCGCCGGGCTCGATTCCTCCCGCAGTCCGAACTGGGCGCATCATGGCTAGAGGGTCTGCGCCTCAGCTCTCCCGGCGGCGGCTCCTCCACTTCGCCGGCGCGTCCTTAGTCCTTTCCGTCACGTCCCTCGCCCGGGCGGGGAATGCCCGCCTACCGTCCATTCTGGCGGTGCGCATCTGGCCGGCGGCGGACTACACCCGGGTCACCCTGGAGCACGACGCTCCTCTCAAGTTCAATTACTTCACTGTCGAGAATCCCGACCGCCTGGTGGTGGATATCGAGGGAGTGGAGTTCAACAGCGTCCTGGACAGTATCGCCAAGAAGGTGGCTGCCGACGATCCCTACATCAAGCTCTTGCGGGCCGGGCGCTTCAAGCCCGGGGTCGTGCGGCTGGTGATGGAGCTGAAGACCAAGATCAACCCCCAGGTGTTCAACCTGAAGCCGGTGGGGGAGTACGGCCATCGGCTGGTGCTGGATGTCTATCCGGCGGAGCCCGCCGACCCGCTCCTGGCCCTCTTGCAGGGCAAGGAGAATGCGGTCGAGCCCCTGAACCCTCCGCCCGAGGCCGAAACCAAGACCGTCGAACGGAAACCCGAGACGGCCCCGGAGGCGCCGGAGGTCAAGACCGCCAAGAAGTCCGGCAAGCCCGTGGTGGATCGGCTGGTGACCGTTACCCTGGACCCCGGCCATGGCGGCGAAGATCCGGGCGCCATCGGCAAGGGCGGTACCCAGGAGAAGATGGTGACCTTGTCCGTGGCCCAGCGGGTCAAGGCCAAGCTGGATGCCGAGCCGAACATGCGGGCGGTGCTGACCCGGGATTCGGATTTCTTCGTGCCGCTCCATATGCGGGTGCAGAAGGCGCGGCGCATCCAGGCCGATCTCTTCGTTTCCATCCACGCGGACGCCTGGATCAAGCCCGACGCCCGCGGCTCCTCAGTGTTCGTGCTGTCGGAGCGAGGGGCTTCCAGTTCGGCGGCCC
>DASRUX010000340.1:0-2575 GCA_035655235.1 Rhodocyclaceae bacterium
GGCCGAAAAGGCGGCGTCCTTCGCCTTCCTGGAAACCGAGGACTACAAGGAAGGCCTGGCGGCCTTCCTGGAGAAGCGAAAGCCCCAGTTCAAGGGGCGCTGACCAGCAGGTTCCAGAGCATCTTGCCGGCCAACACCACTAGGAGGCCGGCGAAGATGCGCTTCAAGGTCGCCACCGGCAGGCGGTGGGCGAGACGCGCTCCGAAGGGAGCCGTCGCCATGCTGCCCAGGACCAGCACCGCCAGGGCCGGCAGGTAGACGTAGCCCAGGCTGCCGCCGGGCAGGCCATCGATGCTCCAACCGTTGAAGATGTAGCCGGCCGTGCCACCCAGGGCGATGGGCAGCCCCACCGCGGCCGAGGTGCCGATGGCCTGCTGGACCCGGACATTGCACCAGGTCAGGAAGGGCACCGTCAGGGCGCCGCCGCCGATGGCCACCAGGGACGACAGGGCGCCGATGCCCACCCCCACGCTGCCGACGCCCCAGGGGCCGGGCAGCTGCCGGCTGGCCTTGGGCTTCAGGTTCATGGCCATCTGGATGGCAACGAAGCAGACGAAACAGGTGAAGAACACCGCCAGGGGCCGGGTCGGCACCCGGGAGGCGATGAGGGTGCCGAACATGGTCCCGACCAGGATGCCCGGGGTGATGAATTTCACCACCTTCCACAGCACGGCGCCGTGGCTATGGTGGGCCCGCAAGCTGGACAGGGCGGTGAAGATGATGGAGGCCATGGAGGTGCCCAGGGCTACATGCAGGATGGCGTCCGCCGGGAACAGCCCCTGGGCGGCGAACATCATGGCCAGGGTGGGAACCAGCACCAGGCCGCCGCCGATGCCGAGCATGCCGGCTAGGAAGCCAGCGAAGGTGCCGAGGGCCAAGTAGCCCAGGAGCCAGGGGAGAAGAGTCATGCCATTAACCGGGTCGTGATGAATTTCCATGCGGCGGGGCTGACGGAGGTGATCGACAGCCGGTTGCCGCGGGCGAGGACGCGCATGTTAGCAAGTTCCAGGTGGCGGCGCAGTTCTGCCAGGGAAACTCGGTGGCCGTCATCGGCCCGGATTACATGAGTCCTTGGGTGCATGGCATATACCCCTGTGATCGGTAAGTGTATATTCCAGCTTGGTAGCTACGAATCAAACACAACAAGGAAGTCATCATGAACAAGAAAACGACGACTGGAAACCACGGGCGTAAGCTGGTTTCCATAGCCGCCGCCCTGGCCCTTCTGGGCGCTGCAGGTGTTGCCGGCGCAACCGCAACCGCTGACCGTAGCGGCAAGGAAGTTGTTGACAAGGTCTGTGCCGGCTGCCATGCCACCGGCAAGGATGGTGCTCCCAAGATCGGCGACCGGGCCGACTGGTCCAAGCGCGCCTCAGTCGGCCTGAGCAACCTGACCGAAAACGCCATCACCGGCGTCCGCAAGATGCCTGCCCACGGCGGCCAGGGTTCCCTGAGCGACCTGGAAGTCAGCCGTGCCGTGGCCTACATGGTCAGTGGCGGCACCGCGGCCGAACCCAGCAAGCCCTACAACACCAAGCAGCACAAGACCGGCGAGCAACTGGTCCAGGAACGCTGCCAGGACTGCCACGCCAGCGGCAAGGGCGGCGCACCCAAGGTCGGCGACATGGAAGCCTGGAAGCCGCGCCTCCAGGGCGGGGTGGAAAATCTGGTCAAGTCCGCCATCCGCGGCCACAACGCCATGCCCGCCCGTGCCGGCATGGACAACCTGAGCGACGCCGACATGAAGGCGGCGGTGATCCACATGGTCAATCAGGGCGCAGCCGCCAAAGCCAAGTAATCCGGTTTCCGCAAAAGCAAAGGCCTGGCAGTCTTCACTGCCAGGCCTTTTCATTAATGGCCCCCGCGAGTGCCGTTAGGCCGGCATCCTGAACCGGAGTTCAGAGTGGCCGCTTTCCTGCCGCATCAGGAGCGCCTGTCAAGAGGCGCTCACAACAGCGGCGTGTTGGTCTGCAGCCGATGCCACGCAAGCATTGGTTCAAGGAATTTATGGCCTTGACGAACACCGCAGGGGACAACCGGTGGATCGGGGCCGGGAGGCAGGTTGCCTTAGAGGCTCAGTTCCTGCTGCGACCCCAACACGGCGGAAAGCCGTGTTTCCATGTCAATGATTCTACGCTTCGCGCCGGCGTTGGCAACACCTTTGTCGCCCTCGATTTCGACCCCGTCCTTGCCGCCGGCCAGGTGGTCGTGGGCGATGTTCAGGGCCGCCATGACGGCCACCCGCTCGGCCACGGTATTGCGGGTGCGCTGGGCGATTTCGCGCATTTTGCCGTCCACCAGGGCGACGGCGGCCAGGAGGCCATCCCGCTCTTCCGGGGTGCAAGCGACCCGGTATTCGCGGCCCATGATCTTGACGTCGAGAAAATTGGTATCGGCGCTCATTTATCAGGCTTCTTCGGGGAGTTTTTCCAACAGACCTTCCAGCCGCTCCCGGGCCGCAGTCATGTTCTGCCGCAACTGCTCGCGCTCGGCCTCGGCCGCGGCGACCTGGCCGCGCAGAGACTCGTTCTCGGCGCGCAGCTGGCTAACCAGGGCTACCACCTGCTCGATCTTG
>DASRUX010000341.1:0-3369 GCA_035655235.1 Rhodocyclaceae bacterium
GCCCGAATTGCCCGGATTGACCGCCACGTCGGTCTGGATGAAGGGTACGTAGCTCTCCTGGGGCAGGGAACGCCCCTTGGCAGACACGATGCCGGCTGTCACGGAGTTGTCGAAGCCGAAGGGCGAACCGATCGCCACCACCCATTCGCCCACCTTGAGCTGATTGGGATCGCCCAGGCGAACCGTCGGCAGATTGCCGGCATCGATCTTGATCAACGCCACATCGGTACGCTTGTCGGCACCGACGACTTTGGCCTTGAACTCCCGCTTGTCGGTCAAGCGTACGGTGATCTCGTCCGCCGCATCCACCACATGGGCGTTGGTCAGGATAAAACCATCCCCACTGATGATGAATCCCGAACCCAGGGACTTGTTCTCGAATTCCCGCGGCACGCCGCCATTGCCGTTCGGCTGGCGAGGCATGAAGCGCTTGAAGAAATCGAACATGGGATCGTCTTCATCGAAGGGAAGCGGCGTCGCGCCCCGCCCCCGGATGACCTGGGTGGTGCTGATATTGACCACCGCGGCCCCCTGCTTTTCGGCCAAATCAGTGAAATCCGGAAGGGCGCGAGTCTGCGCCACGGACACGGAAGTCAAAAGTAGGAAATAAACGACCGCCAGAACGCGTTTCATGGAAGCCAAAACCTCCGATGACTAGGAATGGGAACGGGAAATGATATAGGGGCGGACATCCGAATTTCCAGCCCCTGGCGCCGACACCCTACGCATCGTCAGCCATGCGGCGAACAGCCCCAAACTGCCACCCACCATGGCCCCGGGATCGCCGCCAAGCTGCATCCCGGCTACCGCCCCGACGATGACGGCCACCAGGGGCAGTCCATAGGCAAGATTGGCGCTGCGGCGGACCGCTCCTGCCGCGATCGCAATGGTGACGGAATCCCCGACGACAGCTCCGCAGGGATTGTCCACCCGATAGGTCTTCTTCCCGGCGCACAACATCTGGGTCAGATGCTGGCCGCCACAGCCGCCCTCTTCATGGCAGCGGCCGCACCCACCCTGCTCCACTTCGACAACGGCCTCCTGGCCATCGACGGCCCGAACCGTGCCGCGAATGGTACTGATCTGTCCTTCCATGCTTACCATCGGCGATCCGGCGCCGTATCGAGCAGGGGGCGCAGCTTGGCAGCCACCGCTTCTCGGGCCCGGAAAATGCGCGAACGCACCGTACCGATGGGGCAGTTCATGATGTGGGCGATTTCCTCGTAGGACAGCCCTTCGATCTCGCGCAGGACGATTGCCACCCGAAGCTCCTCGGGAAGCGCATCCATGGCCGAATTCACCGTCTCGCCGATCTGCTTGGAGAGCAACATGCTCTCCGGCGTGTTGATATCCCGAAGCTGATCACCATCCTCGAATGTCTCGGCATCGTCGGTGTCGAATTCGGTAGTCGTCGGCGCGCGGCGGTTCTGGGAAACCAGATAGTTCTTGGCCGTGTTGATGCCGATCCGGTAGAGCCAGGTGTAGAAGGCGCTCTCCCCTCGAAATGAAGGGAGGGCACGATAGGCCTTGATGAAGGCCTCCTGGGTTACATCTTCGACTTCTGCCGGATCTCGAATAAAGCGAGACAACAGCCGTCCCAACTTGCGTTGGTATTTGCCTACAAGAAGGTCAAAGGCGTGTTTATCGCCGCCTTGAGCCTTCTCGACCAGCTTCTGGTCAATTTCGCGCTCGCTCATGGCTGTCTTTCCCTGGGGGGAGTGTAATTGGTATGTTTCAGGCCAGTATAGCTCACCGGACTCCCTGGAGAAGAGCGTTTCCGTCCTTCTTTGTGACGAAATGTAACCACTTAAACGCCCGCCTGACGTGCTATATTCGCCCAAAATCCAATAGACGGCGAAGAACAGCGTGCAGAAATTTGACGTACTCATCATCGGCAGCGGACTTGCCGGGCAATCGGCCGCCCTGCGTCTTGCCGATCGTTGCCGGGTTGCATTGGTCAGCAAGCGCAGCCTCGAAGACAGCGCCTCGGGCTGGGCCCAGGGCGGCATCGCCGCCGTACTGGATAGCCAGGATTCCATTGAGGCCCACATCCGCGACACCTTTATCGCCGGCGCCTGGCTCAACGACGAGAAAGCCACCCGCTTCGTAGTGGAAAACGGGCGCCGCGCCATCGAATGGCTCATTGATCAGGGCGTCCCCTTCACCCAGGACCACTCCGGCTACCACCTCACCCGCGAGGGCGGACACAGTGCCCGCCGGGTCATCCACGTCGCCGACGCCACCGGCCTCGCCGTTCAGGAAACCCTGACCCGTAAGGTCCGCAAGCATCCCAACATCACCGTCCTGGAAGATCACATCGCCATCGACCTCATCACCGGCGGAAAGTTGGGACTGGAGTCGGATCGCTGCTACGGCGCCTATGTACTGAATCGCCAGACAGGCCATGTGGAGACGATCGCCACCCCGAACACCCTGCTCGCTACGGGGGGCGCCGGTAAGGTTTATCTCTACACCACCAATCCGGACACTTCCACCGGGGATGGCATCGCCATGGCCTGGCGGGCAGGCTGCCGGGTGGCCAACATGGAATTCATCCAGTTCCATCCCACCTGCCTTTACCACCCCCAGGCCAAGTCTTTCTTGATTTCCGAGGCAGTCCGGGGCGAAGGCGGCCTGCTGAAGCTGCCGGACGGCACCCGCTTCATGCCGGAACACGACGAGCGCGGCGAGTTGGCCCCTCGGGACATCGTCGCCCGGGCCATCGACTTCGAGATGAAAAAGCGCGGCCTCGACTGCGTCTTCCTCGACATTTCCCACAAGGGCGAGGAATTCATCCGCGCCCACTTCCCCAATATCCACGCCCGCTGCCTGGAACTGGGCATCGACATCACCCGGGAGCCCATTCCCGTCGTGCCGGCCGCCCATTACACCTGCGGCGGCATCGTGACCGACCTTAAGGGCCGTACCGATCTTGCCGGCCTGTACGTCGCCGGCGAAGCTTCCTGCACCGGGCTCCATGGCGCCAACCGCCTGGCCTCCAACTCCCTGCTGGAATGCATCGTTTACGCCGAAGCAGCCGTCAATGACATGCTGGCCAAACCGGCCTCCGAGTTACCTCCCCTGCCCCAGTGGGACGAGAGCCGAGTCACCGATGCCGACGAGGAAGTAGTCATCTCCCACAACTGGGATGAACTGCGCCGTTTCATGTGGGACTACGTGGGCATCGTCCGCACCAACAAGCGGCTGAAGCGAGCCCAGCACCGGATTCGCCTACTGATGCGGGAAATCGACGAGTTCTACGCGAACTTCCGGGTCAGCCACGATCTGATCGAACTGCGCAACCTGGTACAGACCGCCGACCTGATCGTCCGCTGCGCCATGCTGCGCCGCGAAAGCCGCGGCCTGCAT
>DASRUX010000342.1:0-13066 GCA_035655235.1 Rhodocyclaceae bacterium
AAGGCCGTGAGCTGGCGGTCCAGCAGTTCACCGTCGCCCTCCCCCGAGGTCGGCAGATCGAGGGCGAAGGCGTCGTCCGGGAGGATGATCCCGCCCCGCCCCAGGCCCAGGCCGGCGACGCCCAGAAGGGCGTCCCGGTCACTGTCGAGCCCGGCGGTGGCCACATCGACCACCACGTAGCGGGTATGGAAATGGGGCTGGTCCAGGTCCGCGCCCGGCTGGAGGCGCCAGGATTCCAGAGCCGCCCGCACGTCGCCGGAAAGGCTGGCCCGGGCACTGCCCGAACCGCCGAAGATGAGTTGCTTGAGTCGGCGCACGTTCTCACCCCACCTGGTAGTCGAGCTTCAAGCGGGTCTGGAGCTTGCGCGCCTGGCGGAAGGATTCCTTCAGGATGCGGCGGTCCAGCTCGTTCAGGTCGTCCGGGTTGATGAGGTTGTCCCCCTGCCGGCCCGGTTCCCCCTCCAGATGCTGGTGGCGCAGACGCAGCAGCTGGATGAAGTCCATGGCTTCCACGATGGCGTTGATCTCCTCGGCCCGGATGTTGAGGCGCTGGGAAGCGAAGCGCAGGCGCTGGACGGAATTGGTGTTGTGCACCCCGGCCGCCAGGGCGTAGATGCGGGCCACGTCCACGAAGATGCGGGAGCCGTATTTCTTGAGGTCGATCTTGCCCGGCTGATCCGGCTCCAGGTCGGTGATGAAGTCCCGGAAGGTGCCCAGGGGCGGCGCCACGTCCAGGGCGTTGTGGGCCATGGCCCGCAGGAACATGGGATGCCCGGAGGCCATGGACAGCAGGTGCCGGCGGAGCCGGGCCGGCAGGTCCATCTTGCCGTAGAGGGGCCGGAAGTCGAAGAAGATGGTGGCATTGAGGAGCGCCTCGGGCTCCGGCTTGCGAATCCAGCTGGCGAACTGCTCCTGCCACTCCTCCAGGGTCAGGCACCACTGGGGATTGCTGGCCATGATATTGCCCTTGCACAGCGGGAAGCCGCAGCGGTCCAGGCCGTGGTTCACGTCCCGGGCGAAATCCAGGAGGCGGAGCTTCAGCATCTCCCGATCCTGGAAGTCGTCGCACAGGAAGATGATGCCGTTATCCTGGTCGGTGCTGAAGGTCTGCTCGTCCCGGCCCTCGGAGCCGAAGGCCAGCCAGCACCAGTCGATGCCTTCCAGGTCGTGGTTGACCAGGTTGAGTTCGATGATGCGCCGGGACAGGGCGTCGTTGAGCGCCGAGATGAACTGGGTGAGCTGTTCCGACCCCACCCCCTGGGCCAGCATGTTGAAGGCCAGTTGGCGGACATCCAGGGCCGACTGCTGCAAGGCCTCGATCCCCGGCGCCGTCTCGATGGACTGGCGGATCTGGCGTACGCCGATGCGCTGCAACGCAAACAGGTCGCGCTCGGACACCACGCCGGAGAGCTTGCCCTCAGCATTGACCACCATGACGTGGCGAATGCTGTGGGTGGCCATGGCCAGCATGGCATCGTAGGCGGTGGCGTGCTCCTCCAGGCTGAAGGGATGGGAGGACATCACCTCGGAAATGGGCGAGGCCTGGTCCACGTCGGCCAGCACCACCCGGTCCAGCAGGTCGGACTGGGTAAAGATGCCCACCGGCCGGCCGTCCTCGCCGACCACCACCAGGGAGCCCACCTTGGCCTTGGACATGATTTCCAAGGCGGCGCGGATGGGGGTTTCGGGCGTGACGGTGATGGGCGAACGGGCGCCGACGCCGGACAGAGGCGAATTCAGGGTCTGCTGCTCGCTGGCCCGCTGGGCGAATTGAATCTGCAGCTGCTGGCGGGACTGGTTGAGCAGGCTGGCGATGTACTGGGTGCAGAAGAGGTTGAATTCCGGGCTCATGGTCATGAGCTTGAGGAAATCCTCCGCCGGCAGTTGGTAGCAGAAGCAATCCTCCAGGGCCACGTAGGCGTTGGTGGAGGCCCGCTGGGCGGTGACGGCGCCGATGGGGAAACACTCCCCCGGCCCCAGGGTGAGGGCGTAGTGCTCGGTGACGGCCACTTCCACCGCCTGCTTGGAGAGCACCTTGCCCCGCTCGACGATGTAGAAGAAATGCACCGGCCCGGATTCCGGCCCGACGATTTCCGTGTCTTTGGGATAGAAGGCCATCTGGGCCCGCTCGGCGATGAAGCCCAGGGCTTCGCCGCCCATGCGGTTGAAGGGAGCGTGCTTCCTGAGGAAGTCCACCGCCACCCCCGCCACGCGCCGTCTCCCCTCCTGGCGCAACCCGGTTTCGGCCTGTCCGATATCTTGTTGTTCTGTTGTCACGATAGCCCCTTGTTGATGCACCCCTTCAGAGTGCGTAGTTTAACTTCAGCCTTTGCTGGAGTCGCTTCCCTTGCCGCAGCGACTCCCGAAGAATGGCCCGGTCCACCTCGTGGAGCCGCTCCGGTTCCACCCGATGGTCCGGCGCCGCCCCGGCGGCCAGCACCCGCGCCTGCCGGCCCAGCCGCAGCCGCAGCAGGTGGGAGAAGGCCGCCACCGCCGCTTCGACCTCGTCGGCCTGCATCCCGGCAACCCTCCCCGCCTCCGCCAGCCGCCCCGCCGTATCCACCCGATCCACCCCGTGGGCCAGGGCGAAGATGCGGGCCGCATCGACGAAAATCCGCGCCCCGTACTTCTTGAGATCCACCATGCCGCCATCCTTGCCTTCCTCGGTCACCACCTCCCCCAGGAAGCTCAAGGGCGGCTCCGACTGGAGGGCATTGGCGGCCATCAGGTGCAGGAAGGCCGGGGTGTCCTGGGTGAGCCCCAGCACGTACTTCCGCAGCCGCGTCCCCAGGGCGGCGTCGCCGCACAGGGTGCGGAAGTCGAAGAAGATGGTGGCATACATCAGGGCCATGGGCTCCGGGCGGCGCACCCACTCGCAGAAACGCCATTCCCACTCGTCCAGGGACAGGCACCAGAGGGGATTGCCGGCCATGACCTCGCCGCCGCAGAAGGCGAAGCCGCAGCGGTCCAGCCGCCCGTTCACCGCCTTGGCGAAGGGCACGAACAGCTCCCGCAGGGCGTTGGCCTCCCGCTCGTCGGCGGCGCTGAAGATGAGGCCGTTGTCCTGGTCGGTGGTGAAGGTCTGTTCAAAGCGCCCTTCGGAACCCAGGGCCAGCCAGCACCAGGGCACGGCCGGCAGGCGATGCTCGGCGGCGGTGAGGCGGATCACCTGTTCCACCACCCGGTCGTTGAATTCCGACAATAGCCGGCTCAGCCAGGTGCCCCCCGTCTCACCGCCCGCCAAGCCGGCGCAGAACCGGCGTCCGGCTTCCGCCACCTCCACCAAGCCGTCGACGCTGTCCGTCCGGCCCGCCTGGGCGGACAGGTTCAGCAATTCCCGGCAAAGGGTTTCGGCCTGCATGGGGATGTCAGTACTTGATCCGGGCGTAATAGGTCTGTTCGGAGGCTTCCAGGGCCTGGCGCAGGGTGGTGATGCCCATGTCGGCCAGGAGCGGCAGCAGCTTGAGGAACACTTCGGCGGTGGCCACGGCGTCGTCCAGGGCGTTGTGGCGGGATTCGATGACGATGCCCAGACGCTCGGCGATGGCGTCCAGCCGGTGGGATTCCTGGTGGGGATGAACCACGGCGGAGAGCAGCAGGGTGTCCAGCACCGGCTGGCCGAAGCGGATGCCGGTCATTTCCTCCTTGAGCTGCAGGAAGCGCATATCGAAGGCGGCGTTGTGAGCGATGAGGACCGTATCGACGCAGAATTCGTGGAAGGCCGGCAGGACCACGTCGATGGTCGGTTGGCCCCGGACCATGTCCTCGGTGATGCCGTGGATGGGGATTGTTTCCGGCCGCAGGGGACGCTGGGGGTCCACCAGTTGGTTGAAGATTTCCTGGCGGAGCAGGCGGCTGTTCACGATGCGGGCGGCGCCGATCTGGATGATCTCGTCGCCGCTGGAGGGTTCCAGGCCGGTGGTTTCGGTGTCGAACACCGTGTAGGCCAGGTCGGTGAGCTTGCGGTCCAGGTCGATGGTGCTTTCCTGGTAGGAGAACAGGTCGAAGTCGTAGTATTCCGGCCGGCCAGCGCCCCCGTCATCCTGCTCCACCTGCTCCAGCCCCGGCATGGCGACCGGCAGGACGAAGCGGAAGAAAGCCCGGTGGGCGGCCTTTTCCCGCTGGTACCAGACCTCGCCGCCATGGCGGTCCACCACTTCCCGCAGGGTCAGGGGCATGTTCTCGCCGGGGACCTGCATGGTTTCCAGCTCCCAGGTGTAGAAGGTCTCGGAGGACATGGCTGGTCCGGCCCAGATCACGTCCAGATAGGCCAAGTGCCCCTCGGACAGCAGGCGGAAGCGCAGCTCGCGGATTTCGTAGTGGTCCTGGAGGCGGGACGCCAGGAAGGTGATGGCGAAGACCAGGGAGAAGCTGTCCGCCTTGATCCACAGGCCGTCGTCCAGCTCCTCGGTCTTGCTGGGCAGGTGGAGCTTGTCGTCGATGCTGCGCTGGGCGGCGGCGATGATATCGATGCCCAGCACGTCCTCCAGGGGCCAGCGGGTCTTGAGGGAGTCGGAGAAATCGGCCATGGTGCGGTCCAGACGCTGGCTCATGCCGCCGGCCTCTTCCTCGACGATACGGACGAAGCGCTCCCGCAGTTCCGGCTCCATGTCCGGGTAGTCGATCAGGTTGGCCACGGCGGCGCGGATATTACCCAGGGACGAGCGGCTGCCTTCGGTCAGGGAGCTGAGCACCTGGTCGCGCTTGGCGTCCTGCTCCATGTTGCGGGTGATGTTCTCGACGGACAGCACATAGCCGGAAAATTCCGGCTCCGCCGCCGCCCCCCCCTGCCCCGCCAGGACCGGCACCATCTGCACCCGCAGGAGCTGGCCGCCCCGGGCGGTGGTGATGAAATTGGCCATGGCCGCCCGGCGCCGGGCCATGCGCCGGTGGATGACCTCCAGGGCATGGGTAATCTGGCTCTTTTCCAGGATGGAGTAGATGGAGCGGCCCAAGCCGATGAGGGCGCCCCCCGCCACCGACGTGGGCCCCTGGGCCAGGGCCTTGAACTGGAGCCGGGCCCGGTTGTTGTAGAGGAGGATGCGGCCGTCCAGGTTGCACACCACCACCGCCTGGGCGAGTTCCGACATGAGGGCGGCGAGCCGGTTCTTTTCCTCCTCCACGGAGGCCTTGGCCTTGGCGATCTGGGAATCCACGTCGTCCATCAGCTCGTCCCGCTGCTGGGCCAGGTCGTTGGCAGCCCGGGCCAGTTGCTTGACCTCCGGCGGCCCTTCCGGGGTCACCCGGAAATTGCGGTTGGCCCCCAGCATGAGCCGCAGGGTCTCGGCCATGCGCAGCAGTCCCTCTACGTACTGCTTGAACAGGTGGTGCAGGACGCCGACGCCGATGGCGAATCCAAAAATGGTCAGCAGGGTGCCGATGGGCAGCCGGGACAGGAGCAGCTCGGTCAGCATCTTGCGCTCGGCTTCCTGCATGTCCAGCCAGACCAGGAGCGAGGTGACGATGAAGGGCCCGGTCATGAGGAGCCCGAGGATGCCGATGGCGATCAGGAAACGGTGTTTCGCTTTCATGCTGCCTTTTTCGTGATTGTTGTGGACCGAGACCGGCGGCATCGGGCCGCCGGCGGAAACGGGTGGATCAGGCGGATTCCAGCATGCTCTTCACCTTGGCGACCAGGTCCTTGGTGGAGAACGGCTTGGTGATGTAGGCGTCGGCGCCGAGGGCGAGGCCCTTGGCGACCTCCGTCTGGCGCCCCTTGGCGGTGAGCATGACGATCCGCAACCCGGCCCGGGCAGGATCGGCCCGCAGGGCCTCGCACACCTCGAAACCGGACTTCCTGGGCATCATCACGTCCAGGAGCAGCAGGTCGGGCTTGAAGCTGTCCACCTTCGCCAGGGCCTCCTCCCCGTCGTTGGCGATGGCCACCTGGAAGCCCTCCTTCTTCATCAGGAATTCCAGGGAAATGACGATGTTGGGTTCGTCGTCGGCGATCAGGATTTTGTAGCTCATTTTGTCTTCCTCTTTGGTTTTATGTATTTGTCGGCAGCGGGACCGTGAAAACGAAGGTCGCCCCCTGGCCGGGCCGGCTCTCCACCCAAAGCCGGCCGCCGAAGTATTCCACGATCTGGCGGCTGATGGGCAGGCCGAGGCCCGTTCCCTGGGGCTTGTCCGTCAGGGTGTTGCCTCCCTGGCGGAATTTTTCGAAGATGAGTTCGCTCTCGCCGGGGCTCAGGCCGGGACCGTTGTCGGCCACCTCGACGCGCACCTGCCCGCCGTCGGCCTTCACCGTCACTTCGACCCGGCCGGTTTCCCCCGGCACGAACTTCACCGCATTGGAAAGCAGGTTGATCATGACCTGCACCAGGCGATCCCGGTCGGCCAGCACCACGGCACTCCCCTCCTCCGGAAGCTCCGTCGAGATGGCGACCTGCTTGTCCCGGAATAGCTGCTCCAGGGAATCCACCGATTCCCGCACCACCTCGGCGATATCCACTTCGCCGGTGGTCCATTCCGCCTGCCCCGACTCCAGCTTGGCCAGATCGAGGATCTGGTTGATCAGCCGGGTCAGCCGCTCCGCTTCGGTCACGATGATACCGAGAAAACGCGTGCGGTCGGCGAGTTCGAGCTTGGGGTCGTCATGGAGCATTTCCGACAGGGCCCGGATGGAGGTGAGCGGCGTGCGCAGCTCGTGGGTGACCGTGGAAATGAAGTCGTCCTTGAGGCGATCCAGCTCCAGGAGCCGGTCATTGGCCTGGCGCAATTCCGCCGTGGCCGCCTCCAGTTCCTTGGACTTGCGCTCCAGCTCCCGACTGTAGGCGCGGACCTGGGAGGCTTCGTCCAGGATGTCCAGTACCTCGTCCAGGCCCAGGGTCTCCTCCTCCACCACCGACCCGACCATGACCCGGGCGCTGGCCGAGCCGATGGCCCCCGCCAGCTGGGTCTCGGCGAAATGGACAAACTGGGCATCGGCAGACAGCTTGCGCCAGTCGGCAACCCGATGGCGGGCCGCGTAGGCGGCCAGCTGCTGGTGGGCGCGCCCCGGCCCCAGGAAGCGCTCCAGCAGGCCGACCAGGGCCTCCACCGAGGCCTTGCCCCGCCACAGCCGGGAATCGGCAGCCCGGGGATCGAGACGGAAGATATCCACGAAGCGCTCCGCCTGGCTCGCCTCCACGGCGTTGGGCCGGGACAAGAGGGAGACGCCGACGAACAGCCCGAGATTGGCAAAGAGGCTCCAGAACAGGCAGTGGGTGATGTCGTCCATCCCGCCCAGGCCGAAGAGGGCCTGGGCCTTGAGCCAGGGCCAGCCGAACAGGCCGGCATCCATGAAATCCCGGCTGATCCAGCCGGATTTGGCGAAAGACGGCAGCAGCAGGGTGTAGAGCCAGACCAGGAAGCCGGCCAGCAGGCCGCTCACCGCCCCCCGCCGGGTGCCCGCCTTCCAGTACATGCCACCGAAGATGGCCGGGGCAAACTGGGCGACGGCGGCGAAGGAGATGAGGCCGATGCCGACCAGGGCGTAAGCCTCCCCCGCCGCCCGGAAATAGACGTAGCCCAGCAGCAGGACCAGGGCGATGGCGCCCCGCCGGATGCCCAGCAGGATGTGGGACAGGTCCTTCTTCTCCGCCAGGTTGTGCCACTGGGAGCGGAGCAGCCAGGGCATGACCAGATCGTTGCAGACCATGGTGGACAGGGCGATGGTCTCGACGATGACCATGCCGGTCGCCGCCGACAGCCCGCCCAGGAAGGTCAGCATGGCCAGCCCCTCGGCCCCCTGAGAAAGCGGCAGGGTCAGGACGAAGGTATCGGGATTCACCTCCCGGCCGCCGAAATGCAGCAGCCCGCCGATGGCCACCGGCAGGACGAAGAGGTTGATGAGGAGCAGGTAGAGGGGGAAGAGCCAGACCGCCCGGCGCAGGTGGCCCTCGTCCACGTTCTCCACCACCATGATCTGGAACTGGCGCGGCAGGAAGAGGATGGCGAGGCCGGACACCAGGATGAGGGAGGCCCAGGTGCCCGCCCGGGTGGAATCCAGTTCCAGCAGACCGGCGACATCCGGGTTGGCCGCCGCCCGCTGGAACAGATCGGGAAAGCCGTCGAAAAGCCCGAAGGTGACGAAGAGCCCCACCATGACGAAAGCTGCCAGCTTGACCACCGAATCGAAGGCGATGGCCGCCACCATGCCCTCGTGGCGCTCGGTGGCGTCCAGGTGGCGGGTGCCGAACAGGATGGTGAACACCGCCAGCACCGCTGCGATGGCAAAGGTGGAATCCCGCCACCAGGGCTCACTGGCCTCCGCCGACATCGGGAAGAGCACATCCAGGCTGGCCGAGATGGCCTTGAGCTGGAGGGCGATGTAGGGCACCACGCCGACCACGGCGATGACCGTGACCAGCCCCGCCAGGAGCTGGCTCTTGCCGTAGCGGGAGGCGACGAAGTCGGCGATGGAGGTGATGCGCAGGCTCTTGCTGATGCGGATCATCTTCACGATGACCGACACGGCCAGGATCATCAGGGTCGGGCCGAGGTAGATGGTGAGGAATGACAACCCCCCGGAGGTGGCCCGGCCGACGCTGCCGAAAAAGGTCCAGGAGGTGCAATACACCGCCAGGGAAAGGGCATAGACGTTGGCGGTGATGACCGATTTGCCGGCATCCGCCCGGGCATCGCCGTAGCGGGCGATGGCGAAGAGCACGCCCAGGTAGGCGGTCGCCAGGAATGCCACAAACCAGCTGGAAGTCATTTGGACGGGGTTTCCGCCACCCAGGCTGCCAGGGCGATGAGGACGCCCCACACCCCGAAGAGGTAGAGGAAGACGTTGGGCACCCCGCCGGTGCGCCCTTCGGGCAGGGCCAACAGCGGATAGGTCAAGAGCGGAATGCCGAACAGGGCGAGGGCCGCCAGGCGTTGGCGGGTCGGGCTGCTGCGTTTCATCACATCCAGTTCCCCCTAAGAAAAACGGCCAGCACGCCCTGCGTGCCAGCCGTCTTGATGCGGTCTTTGCTCGCCGCATTTGGCGGTCACCTGGTGGGCGACCATTTGTCTCCTCCTTGCCTTGTATTCAAGAAGGGCGGCGTGGCAAGTTCGCCGCCCTCCGGTGAAGTGCCTTACGCGGAGTGCTTCAGCTGCTCCAGGATGGCCGGGTTCTCGAGCGTGGAGGTATCCTGGGTGACTTCCTCGCCCTTGGCCAGGGAACGGAGCAAGCGGCGCATGATCTTGCCGGAACGGGTCTTGGGCAGGTTCTCGCCGAAGCGGATGTCCTTGGGCTTGGCGATGGGGCCGATTTCCTTGCCGACCCAATCCTGCAGCTCCTTGATCATCTTCTTGGCGTCGTCGCCGGTGGGGCGCTTGCCCTTCAGCACCACGAAGGCGCAGATGGCTTCGCCGGTCAGCTCGTCCGGACGGCCCACGACGGCGGCTTCAGCCACCAGCGGGTTGGCGACCAGGGCGGATTCGATTTCCATGGTGCCCATGCGGTGACCGGAAACGTTCAGCACGTCGTCGATACGGCCGGTGATGGTGAAGTAGCCGGTATTGAGGTCACGGATGGCGCCGTCGCCCGCCAGGTACATCTTGCCGCCCAGGTCTTCCGGGTAGTAGGACTTCTTGAAGCGCTCGGGATCGCCGTAGATGTTCCGGATCATGGACGGCCAGGGCTTCTTGACCACCAGGATGCCGCCTTGGCCCCAGGGCACGTCGGCACCTGTCTCATCGACCACGGCAGCCATGATGCCCGGGAAGGGCAGCGTGCAGGAACCCGGAACCAGCGGGGTGGCGCCCGGCAGCGGGGTGATCATGTGGCCGCCGGTCTCGGTCTGCCAGAAGGTATCGACGATGGGGCAACGGCCGCCGCCCACATTGTCGTAGTACCACTGCCAGGCAGCCGGGTTGATCGGCTCGCCCACGGAACCCAGGATGCGCAGGGAAGACAGGTTGTAGTTCTTCGGATGCACGGCCGGGTTGGTATCGGCAGCCTTGATCAGGGAGCGGATAGCGGTCGGGGCGGTGTAGAAGATGTTGACCTTGTGGTCCTGGATCATCTTCCAGAAGCGGCCGGCGTCCGGATAGGTGGGCACGCCTTCGAAGACGATCTCGGTAGCGCCGCAGGCCAGGGGGCCGTAGGCGATGTAGGTGTGGCCGGTGACCCAGCCGATGTCGGCGGTACACCAGAAGACATCAGCAGGCTTGATGTCGAAGGTGTACTTCATGGTCAGGATGGCGTGGAGCAGGTAGCCGCCGGTGGAATGCTGAACGCCCTTCGGCTTGCCGGTGGAACCGGAGGTGTAGAGGAGGAAGAGCGGGTGCTCGGCCTCGACCCACTCGGGCTCGCAGGTTTCCGGCTGGCCCTTGAGCACGTCGTGCAGCCACTCGTCGCGGCCGGCGACCATGTTGCACTCGCCGCCGGTGCGCTTGAAGACGATGACGCTCTTGACGGACTCGCAGCCGCCCAGGGAGAAGGCTTCGTCGGCGATGGACTTGAGCGGGATGGACTTGCCGCCGCGGAACTGGCCGTCGGAGGTGATCAGCATGACGGCGCCGGCATCGTTGATGCGGTCGCGCAGGGACTGGGCGGAGAAGCCGCCGAAGACCACGGAGTGGGTGGCGCCGATACGGGCACAGGCCTGCATGGCGACGACGCCTTCAACGGTCATGGGCAGGTAGATGACGACGCGGTCGCCCTTCTTGACGCCCTTGGCCTTCAGCACGTTGGCCATCTGGCAGACCTTGGCCAGCAGTTCCTTGTAGGTGACCCTGGTGACCTGGCCGTCGTCGGCTTCGAAGATCATGGCGACCTTGTCGCCCAGGCCAGCTTCGACGTTGCGATCCAGACAGTTGTAGGAAACGTTCAGCTTGCCGTCGGCGAACCACTTGTAGAAGGGAGCATCGGACTCATCCAGTACCTGGGTGAAGGGCTGCTTCCAGCTCACCAGCTCGCGAGCATGGCGAGCCCAGAAACCTTCGTAGTCCTTCTCGGCTTCCGCGCACAGGGCCTTGTAGGCCTCCATCCCGGAAACCGCAGCGTTCTTGACGGCTTCGTCGGACGGATAGAAGAGCTGCACGGACTCATTCGACATATTATTTCTCCTCTGCGGTACTTGGTATTTAAGTTAACAAAACTGATCGAATCCCGAGATGCGCACCCGGGAACAAAAATCTGACCCGCCAATCTGGGCAAAAGCACGCTGCCGCGCCCTGCCGTTGCGTAGCATTAGACTTCGATAATCTTACATTCCGCTTACACGTAATTACGCTGCAATGCAGCAAATACGGGGCTAAAAGGCGGCATCTTGGCGTGTTAAACTCCCAAAGTTGTTCCAGCCACCAGAACCATTGATTGGGAGTCTTAATGAGCACCATCCGCCAGGACGATTTCATCCAGTCCATCGCCGACGCGTTTCAGTACATCAGCTGCTACCACCCCCTCGATTACATCAAGGCTTTGGGCGCCGCCTACGAGCGCGAACAGAGCCCGGCGGCCAAGGACGCCATCGCCCAGATTCTTACCAATTCCCGGATGTGTGCCGAAGGTCGGCGCCCCATCTGCCAGGACACCGGCATTGCCGTGGTTTTCCTGAAGATCGGCATGAACGCCAAGTGGGATGCCAAGATGAGCATTCAGGAAATGGTCAATGAAGGCGTGCGTCGCGCCTATAACAACCCTGACAACAAACTGCGTGCTTCGGTTCTGCTCGACCCCGCCGGCGCCCGTAAGAATTCCAAGGACAACACCCCGGCGGTCATCCACTACGAGATGGTGGAAGGCGACCACGTCGAAGTGATCTGCGCCGCCAAGGGCGGCGGCTCCGAGAACAAGTCCAAGTTCTACGCCCTGAACCCCTCCGACTCCATCGTGGACTGGGTCCTGAAGACTGTCCCCACCATGGGTGCCGGCTGGTGCCCCCCGGGCATCCTCGGCATCGGCATCGGCGGCACCCCGGAAAAGGCCATGCTGCTCGCCAAGGAATCCCTGATGGCCCCGGTGGATATCCATGAACTGATCGCCCGCGGCCCCAGCAACCGGGTCGAGGAACTGCGTCTCGAACTGTACGAGAAGGTCAACGCGCTGGGCATCGGCGCCCAGGGCCTGGGCGGCCTCACCACCGTCCTCGACGTCAAGATCATGGACTACCCGACCCACGCCGCTTCCCTGCCGGTCGCCATGATCCCCAACTGTGCCGCCACCCGCCACGTCCATTTCCATCTGGACGGCTCCGGCCCGGCCCACCTGGAGCCGCCGAAGCTGGAAGACTGGCCCGCCGTCACCTGGAAGGCCGATACCAACGTCGCCACCCGCGTGAATCTGGACACCCTGACCAGGTCGGAAGTCGCCTCCTGGAAGCCGGGCCAGGTTCTGCTCCTGAACGGCAAGATGCTGACCGGCCGCGATGCCGCCCACAAGCGCATCCAGGACATGCTGGCCAAGGGCGAGCAGTTGCCGGTGGACTTCACCAACCGAGTGATCTACTACGTCGGCCCGGTCGATCCGGTCCGCGACGAAGTGGTCGGCCCCGCCGGCCCCACCACCGCCACCCGCATGGACAAGTTCACCCGCATGATGCTGGAAAAGACCGGCCTCATCTCCATGGTGGGCAAGGCCGAGCGCGGTTCCGCCGCCATCGAGGCCATCAAGGACAACAAGTCGGCCTACCTGATGGCCGTGGGCGGCGCCGCCTACCTGGTGGCCAAGGCCATCAAGACCGCCAAGGTGGTTGGCTTCGCCGACCTGGGCATGGAAGCCATCTACGAGTTCGATGTGCAGGACATGCCGGTGACCGTGGCTGTGGATTCCCAGGGCACTTCGGTGCATAAGACTGGCCCCGAGGAGTGGTGCGCCAAGATCGGCAAGATTCCCGTCGCCGCCCTGCACGGCAACTGATCTGCCCCAAGCACGAAAAAGGCGGCCTCGGCCGCCTTTTCTATTGGGTGGCGCCCTCTTCCTGGGCGCGCTCCGAAAGTCTCTTTTCCATCTCGGGCAGGGGCAGCCCGAAACCGAATTCCCGGTCGATGGCCTTGAGGAGCGGGATCACTTCCACCCCCAGGGTCCCGAGGAAAGGCTCCACCTCGTCCGGGGTGCTGACCAGCAGGGACGAGAGGGCCCGCAGAGCCG
>DASRUX010000343.1:0-24366 GCA_035655235.1 Rhodocyclaceae bacterium
CAGCGGGCCGTGGAATACGGCGAGCGACTGTACGCCGCCATCCCCAAGCAATGGAACCAGGAACGCTACGCCCGCATCCACGCCCTGGGCGTGCTCGGGGTAGCCCAGGCCTTCGCCGGCAACCGGGCGGCGGCCCTGGCCCGGGCCCAGGAGCTGGAGGAAGTGAGCACCGCCTACCCCTACGTGCTGCTGAAGACCGACAAGCTGGTCTTCCTGGCCCGCATCTACCTGGCCCTGGAAGACTACCCGCGGGCCTACGGGGCCATCAGCCAGGACGACAATTCCGCCTTCCGGGCCTTCGCCGACGCCGTCTCCGGCGGCGCCATGCTGGAAGGGGGCAGCCTCTTCGCCTTCCAGCAGCTCCAGCGCCGCTTCATGCTCCACAAGAGCCAGCTGGAAACCGGGCGGCTGCCGGAGGCCAAGGCCGGCTTCGACGCCCTGCTGGACAACCCGGCCACCCGGGAGAACGGCGATTTCTACTGGATCGTGCTCTATGACCGGGGCCGCATCGCCGAAAAACAGGGCAACCCCGCCCAGGCCGTCGATTTCTTCACCAAGGCCGTGGAGGTGATCGAGCGCCAGCGCTCTACCCTCAATTCCGAGGCCAGCAAGATCGGCTTCATCGGCGGCAAGCAAAAGGTCTACCAGGACCTGGTACGCCTCCTGGTAGCCCAGCAGCGCCCCGCCGAAGCCTTCGAGTACGTGGAACGCTCCAAGGCCCGGGCCCTGGTGGACATGCTGGCGGCCAAGAAGGATTTCGCCATCCCCAGCGGCAATGTCGAGCAGGTGCGGGCTCTTCTGGACATGGCCGACAAGGCCGAGGCCGAAGCCCGGGCCGTCCAGGCCGGGGACCAGGTGGTCCGCACCCGCGGCCTGGTGGACAGCACCCGCGGCCTGGTGGACAGCACCCGCGCCCAGTTGGCCGAGCAGGCGCCGGAACTGGCTTCCCTGGTTTCCGTCACCACCCTGGGCGTGGCTGAAATCCAGCAGCGCCTGCCAGCCGGTGAAGCCCTGGTGGAGTACTACTACGGCAGCGGTGCCGACGGCCTCTACGCCTTCGTGGTGAAGCAGGACGGCATTACTGTCCATACCCTGGACGGTGCCGGGCTCGCCGCCGAGGTCCAGGCTTTCCGCCAGGCCATCGCCGATCCGGAATCCGATGCCTGGCAGGCACCCGCCCGCCAGCTTTACGGCCGCCTGATCCAACCCGTCGAGGCCGACATAGGCGAGGCGCGGCTCACCATCGTCGCCCACGGCGCCCTCCACTACCTGCCCTTCAACGCCCTCTTCGACGGCCGGCAGTTCCTGGTGGAACGCCACGAGCTGCGGCTCCTGCCGGCGGCCAGCGTCCTCAAGTTCCTCAAGGCCGGGGGCGGCGACAAGCCGGGCATGGTCCTCGCCCTGGGCAATCCGGACCTGGGGGATGCCCGCTACGACCTGGAATTCGCCCAGAAGGAGGCCCAGGCCATCGCCGCCAGCATGCCCCGCTCCCGGGTGCTGGTCCGCAAGAACGCCAGCAAGTCCGCCTTCCGGGAATACGCTTCCGGCTTCCGCTACGTCCATATCGCCAGCCACGGCCTGTTCAACGCCAAGGCCCCCCTCAGCTCCGCCCTGCTGCTCTCCCCCGACGGCCCGGACAACGGCCGGCTGACGGTGGGCGACCTCTATTCCATGCGCCTGGGGGCCGACCTGGTGACCCTGTCCGCCTGCGAGACCGGGCTGGGCAAGATCGAGGGCGGGGACGACCTGGTGGGCCTCACCCGGGGCTTCCTCTACGCCGGGGCCAGCGCCATCGTGGCCAGCCTGTGGCAGGTGGACGACCAGGCCACCGGCCAGCTCATGGCTTCCTTCTACGACGGCATGCGGAGCGGCGCCGGCAAGGTGGAGGCCCTGCGCCGGGCGCAGTTGAAGGGCATCAAGGCCCATCCCCATCCCTTCTACTGGGCCGCCTTCCAGCTCACCGGCTCCTGATGCCGACTGGGACATTTTGTCCACCCCGCCCCCGTGCATGGACAAAATGTCCCAATTCCTGGACCAATGCCACCGGTATAGACCATACTGATCAGGCACTTGCCATGACGGCATGAAGCTTGCACTGCTTTTTCCGGCGACATGGGGTCGCCAACCCAGAGGGAGACAACAATGAATGTGACACGGCGACAGTTCTTCAGGGTCTGCGCCGCCGGCCTGGGCGGGTCGTCCATCGCGATGATGGGTTTCTCGCCGACTGCGGCCTTGGCGGAAGTGCGGACCTTCAAGCTCGCCCGCGCCACCGAGACACGGAACACCTGTCCGTACTGCTCGGTATCCTGCGGCGTGCTGATCTACTCCACCGGCGACAAATCCAAGAATTCGCAAGGTGAAATCATCCATATCGAGGGCGATCCGGACAATCCGGTGAACCGCGGCAGCCTCTGCCCCAAGGGCGCCGGCCTGAAGGACATGATCCACAGCGCCAACCGCCTGAAGTGGCCGGAAGTGCGCGAGCCCGGCAGCAACGAATGGAAGAAGATTTCCTGGGCCGATGCCATCGACCGCATCACCAAGCACATGAAGACGGACCGGGATGCCAACTTCATGGCTCAGAACAAGGACGGCGTCACTGTCAATCGCTGGGCCAGCACCGCATTCCTCGCATCTTCCGCTGCACCGAACGAGGCCGGCTACCTCACCGCGAAAATCATTCGCGGCTTGGGGATGACTTCGATCGACACCCAGGCACGCATCTGACACTCCCCCACGGTGGCCAGTCTGGCTCCGAGTTTCGGGCGTGGTTCGATGACCAATCACTGGGTCGACATCAAGAACGCTGATCTTGTCCTCGTCATGGGCGGCAACCCGGCCGAGGCGCATCCCTGCGGCTTCAAATGGGCCATCGAGGCCAAGAAGACCCGCAAGGCCAAGCTGGTGGTGGTCGATCCCCGTTTCACCCGGACCGCATCGGTGGCGGATTTCTACGCCCCCGTCCGCTCCGGCACCGACATCGCCTTCCTGGGCGGCGTCATCAATTACCTGCTGTCCAACGACAAGATCCATCACGATTACGTGAAGGCGTACACCAACGCCGCCTTCCTGATCGACGAGGGCTTCGGCTTCGAGGACGGCATCTTCTCGGGCTACAACGACGAGAAGCGCAACTACAACAAGGACACCTGGAAATACCAGCTCGACAAGGACGGCTTCGCCAAGGTCGATGAGACCCTGCAGGACCCGCACTGCGTCTTCCAGCTCCTCAAGGCCCACTATTCCCGCTACACGCCGGACATGGTGGCCAAGGTCTGCGGCACGCCGAAGGACGCCTTCCTCAAGGTCTGCGAGTACATCGCCGAGACGGCGGCGCCCAACAAGACCATGACCAGCCTGTATGCGCTGGGCTGGACCGAGCATTCGGTGGGTTCCCAGAACATCCGCTGCATGGCCATCCTCCAGCTGCTCCTGGGCAACATGGGCATGGCGGGGGGCGGCATCAATGCGCTCCGCGGCCACGCCAACGTCCAGGGCATCACCGACTTCGCCCTGTACGCCCAGAACCTGCCGGGCTACCTGGCGGCGCCGACCGATGCCGACACGGACCTCCAGCACTTCCTGGAAAAGAAGACGCCCAAGGCCCTGCGCCCCGGGCAGATGAACTTCTACCAGAACTTCCCGAAGTGGTTCATCAGCCTCCTCAAGGCCTGGTACGGCGACGCCGCTACCAAGGACACCAATTTTGCCTACGACTACCTGCCGAAGCTGGGGGGCGCGTCCGACGTGCTGTCCATTTTCGACCAGATGTACCAGGGCAAGATCAACGGCTTCTTCTGCCAGGGCTTCAACCCGCTGGCCTCCGTGGCCAACAAGAAGAAGGTGTCCGACGGCCTGTCGAAACTGAAGTACATGGTGGTGATGGACCCCCTGGCCACCGATACCTCGGAGTTCTGGAAGCCCCACGGCGAGTTCAACGAGGTCGATCCCGCCAAGATCCAGACGGAAGTCTTCCGCCTGCCCACTACCCTCTTCGCCGAAACCGCCGGCAGCTTCACCAATTCCGGCCGGGTCATCCAATGGCGCTGGAAGGCGGTGGACGGTCCGGGCGACGCCAAGGACGACGTGGAGATCATGGCCGCCCTGTTCCTGAAGCTGAAGGAGATGTACGCCAAGGACGGCGGCGCCTTCCCGGACGCCATCCAGAAGCTCACCTGGGCCTACCGCCAGCCGGCCAAGCCCTCGCCGGAAGAGCTGATGATGGAGTTCAACGGCAAAGCCCTGGCCGACGTGCTGGACCCCAAGGACCCCACCAAGGTCCTGGCCAAGGCCGGCGATCAGCTGGGCACCTTCGCCCACCTGCGGGACGACGGCTCGACCAGCTGCGGCAACTGGATCTACTGCGGCGTGTGGTCCCAGGCGGGCAACAATTCCGCCAAGCGGGACAATGCCGACCCGTCCGGCCTCGGCCAGACCATGAACTGGGGCTACGCCTGGCCGGTCAACCGGCGCATCCTCTACAACCGCGCCTCCGCCGACGTTTCGGGCAAGCCCTGGGATGCGAAGCGCACGGTGCTGAAGTGGGCGGGCGAGAAGTGGGGCGGCAACGATGTCCCCGACATGCGCCCGGATGCCAAGCCCGAAGAGAACGTGATGCCCTTCATCATGAACCCGGAAGGCGTCGGCCGCCTGTTCAGCCGGGAGCTGATGGCGGAAGGTCCCTTCCCCGAGCATTACGAGCCCTTCGAGACGCCCCTGGATGCCAACCCCATGCACCCGAAGAACCCCAAGGCCACCAGCAATCCGGCCGCCCGGGTGTACAAGGGCGACATGGAGGCCTTCGGCAAGTCCAAGGACTTCCCCTACGTCGGCACCACCTACCGGCTGACCGAGCATTTCCACTCCTGGACCAAGCAGTCCCATGTGAATGCGGTCATGCAGCCGGAGCAGTTCGTGGAGATCGGCGAGGAGCTGGCCAAGGAGAAGGGCATCGCTGCCGGCGACCGGGTCAAGGTGCGCTCCAACCGGGGCTTCATCAAGGCCGTGGCGGTGGTCACCAAGCGCCTCAAGGCCCTCGATGTGGACGGCAAGAAGGTCCATACGGTCGGCATCCCCATCCACTTCGGTTTCAAGGGTGCGACGAAGCCCGGCTTCATCACTAACACCCTGACCCCGTTCGTGGGCGATGCCAACACCCAGACGCCGGAGTACAAGGCGTTCCTCGTCAACATTGAGAAGGCATAGGTGATCCCATGGCACTGCAATCGCTAGATATCAAGCAGCGCTCGGCGACCACCACGCCGACGCCCCAGGCCCGGCAGACCGTCGAGATCGCCAAGCTCATCGACGTATCCACCTGCATCGGCTGCAAGGCCTGCACGGTGGCCTGCATGGAGTGGAACGACGTGAAGGAACCGGTCGGCACCTGCACCGGCGTCCTGGACAACCCGGTGAAGCTCACCGAGAACGCCTGGACCACCATGCGCTTCTCGGAGGTGGAGCAGAACGGCAAGCTGGAGTGGCTGATCCGTAAGGACGGCTGCATGCACTGCTCCGACCCGGGCTGCCTCAAGGCCTGCCCGGCGCCGGGCGCCATCATCCAGTACAGCAACGGCATCGTGGATTTCCATCAGGAAAACTGCATCGGCTGCGGCTACTGCGTGACCGGCTGTCCCTTCAACGTTCCCCGCATTTCCCAGAAGGACAGCAAGGCGTACAAATGCACCCTCTGTTCCGACCGGGTGGCGGTGAACCAGGCCCCGGCCTGCGCCAAGGCCTGTCCGACGGGAGCCATCCAGTTCGGCTCCAAGGAGGACATGAAGGACTACGCCGCCAAGCGCATCGCCGACCTGAAGGAACGGGGCTACGACCAGGCCGGTCTCTACGACCCGGCCGGCGTCGGCGGCACCCACGTCATGTACGTGCTGCACCACGCCGACCAGCCGGAGTTGTACGCCGGCCTGCCGGCCGACCCGGGCATCAGCCCGCTGGTGTCGCTGTGGAAGGGAGCCGCCAAGCCCCTGGCCACTGCGGCCCTGGGCCTGGTCGCCCTGGGCAGCCTGTTCCACTACGTCATGAAGGGTCCCAACGAGGTTTCGAAAGAGACCGAGAAGGAGATCGAGGACGAAGACGCCAAGAAGGAGAAGGCAGCATGATCCGCGACCCGAAAGACCTGCAACGCTACGACGCGTCCGAGCGGGCCAATCACTGGACGGTGGGCATCAGCTTCATCCTGCTCGGCCTCTCCGGACTGGCCTTCTTCCACCCGGCCTTCTTTCCCCTCACCCAGCTCTTCGGGGGACCGGTCTGGGCCCGCATCCTCCATCCCTTCATCGGGGTGGTGATGGCCGCGGCCTTCGTCGTCATGTTCATCCGCTTCCGGGCGCTGAACGTGATGACCCCGGTCAACTGGGACTGGGTCCGGCGGGTGAAGGAAATGGTGGACGGCGACGACCACAACATGCCGGAACAGGACAAGTACAACGGCGGCCAGAAGCTCCTCTTCTGGGCTCTGTCCGCCTGCATGCTGCTCCTGGCCGTCTCCGGCATCGTGATCTGGCGGGCCTACTTCGACTTTGGCATCGGCCTGGTGCGCTTCGGCGCCGTGGTCCATGCCGCGGCCGCCGCCGTCATCATCGGGCTCATCATGGTCCACGTCTATGCCGCCATCTGGACCAAGGGTACCATCCGGGCCATGTGGTACGGCACGGTGACCCGGGCCTGGGCCAAGCAGCATCACCGCGGCTGGTACCGCCAGATGACCGGCAAATAAGTTTTGTCTTGCGTTCTTTGGGGAGCCGGCGTCCGCGCCGCTCCCCATTTTTTGACGACCCCATGCAGATCAAACCCATCGATTTCCAACCGCCGACCGCCGATATCCCGACCATCCTGCTGCCGGTGAAAAGCAGCGTGTTCGCCGACCGGGCGGAGCGCTTCGACACCCTGGCCGAGGGCCACAGCCTGTCCGACTGGCTGCGCTTCCTCGGGCACCTGACCCGGGCCCAGCACCACGCCCTCCAGGCCCTGCCCACCATTCCCCTGCCGGCCGCCGCCCTGGAGTTGGCCCGCAGCCACCGCATGCCGCCCCTGGGCGTCACCGCCCTGTCCCGCCCCAACCTCTGGCACGATGTGGCGAAGGGCCTGACTACCACCATCGCCCCCGACGCCCCGGCCCACCTCCGCACCGCCCTGGTGAACTTGGCGGCCGCCCCGGCCAGCCGCCTGGACGCCCTGGCCGATGCCCTCCTCACCGGCGAACCGGACCCCAAGGACGCTGCCGACCTGACCCTGGTCGCCGCCGCCCTCCAGGTGGTGTGGACCGGCATGGCCGGCCAGCTGGACGCCACCACCCTGCAGCCCCTGGACACCCCGGGCGTCTGCCCCTGCTGCGGCAGCCTGCCGGTGGGGAGCATCGTGCGCATGTCCTCCGGGGTGAACAACCTGCGCTACCTGCACTGCTCCCTGTGCAATGCCGAGTGGAACCTCTCCCGCACCGTGTGCACCGCCTGCGGCAGCGAGAAGGAGGTTGCCTACCAGCAAATCGACGGCAGCAACGGCGCCGTGCGGGCCGAAACCTGCGACGCCTGCAAGAGCTACCTGAAGATCAGCTACCAGGAAAAGGATCCCCGGGTGGACCCGGTGGCCGACGACCTCGCCACCCTGGCCCTCGACATCCTGGTGGACGAATCCGGCTACGGCCGCAGCGGCCCCAACCTGTTCCTCATTGCGGGGGCCGAGTGACAAGTCTCTGCAACCTTTCTGGTGATATATACTCGATATATCACGACTAAGGAGCATCCCACCATGCAGACAGCCAAACTCTTCGTCAATGGCCGAAGCCAGGCGGTTCGCCTGCCCAAGGCCTTCCGTTTCGAAGGCGTATCGGAGGTGATCATCGAACGGGATGGCGACCGGGTGATCCTGAGCCCGGGCAAGCGCCCTTCCATCGAACGCCTGATCTCCGCCCTGGACGAATTCGAGTCCTTCCCCGACCGGGATCAGCCGGCGGCGGCGGATCAGCGCGATTCCTGGTGAGGCCGACGGCATGCGCTACATGCTGGATACCAACATCTGCATCTACGCCATCAAGAACCGCCCCGCGGCCGTCCTCGACGCCCTGCGCCAGCACGAGGCCGCGGGCCTGGGCATATCCAGCATCACCATGGCGGAACTGTTCTTCGGCGTCCAGAAAAGCGGCTCCCTCAGGAATCTCACGGCGTTGAGGCATTTTCTCGAACCCCTGGAAATCGCCGAATTCGACGGCCCGGCGGCGGAGGCTTATGGCCGGATACGCCACGGCCTGGAGAGCGCCGGCACGCCCATCGGTCCCCTGGACACCCAGATTGCCGCCCACGCCCTGGCTTTGGACGCGGTCTTGGTGACCAACAATACCCGCGAGTTCTCCCGGGTTCCCGGACTCAAGCTGGAGAACTGGGCGGAGTGAATCCCTGAGCCCCGGATTTCGATCCGGATTGAAAACCCTTTTCTGCCCGGTCCGGGTGAAAGCATGAACCAGAGAATCCATCTCCCTTCCGTCGATCGGCTACTGCTCCAGCTCGCCGACGTCATCGCCGACCACGGCCGCCAGGTGGTCACCGCCTGCACCCGGGCCGAGCTGGCCGCCGTCCGGGAGGGCGCCAAGGGCGGCCTGCCGCTCCCCGAAGAACCAGCGCTGCTGGCCACCATCCGCCGCCGGGCGAGCGAATCCAGCCGCCCCAACCTGCGGCCGGTGTTCAACCTCACCGGCACCGTGCTCCACACCAACCTGGGCCGGGCCCAACTGCCGGAAGAAGCCATCGCCGCCATGGTGGAGGCCGCCCGTTCCCCCTGCGCCCTGGAGTACGACCTGGAATCCGGCGGCCGGGGCGACCGGGACGATCTGGTTTCGCCGCTGCTGGCCGAAATCGTCGGCTGCGAGGCGGCCACCGTGGTGAACAACAACGCCGCCGCCGTGCTTCTGGCCCTCAACGCCCTGGCCCAGGGCAAGGAGGCAGTGGTTTCCCGGGGCGAGTTGGTGGAAATCGGCGGCGCCTTCCGCATCCCCGACGTGATGCGCCGGGCCCAGGTGAAGCTGGTGGAAATCGGCACCACCAACCGCACCCACGCCAAGGATTACGAGGAAGCCATCGGCCCCAAGACCGGGCTCCTGATGAAGGTGCATACCAGCAACTACGTGGTCAGCGGCTTCACCAAGGCGGTCGATGAAGCCGAGGTGGCCCGCATCGCCCACGCCCACGGCCTACCCTTTCTGGTGGACCTGGGCAGCGGCACCCTGGCCGACTTCGCCGCCCACGGCCTGCCCGCCGAACCGACGCCCCAGGAGGCCCTGGCAGCCGGGGCCGACATCGTCACCTTCTCCGGAGACAAGCTCCTGGGTGGGCCCCAGGCGGGCCTCATCGTCGGCCGCAAGGACCTGATCGCCAAGATCAAGAAGAACCCTTTGAAGCGCGCCCTGCGGGTGGGCAAGACCACCCTCGCCGCTCTGGAGGCGACCCTGCGCCTCTACCGCGACCCGGACCGCCTGGCCGAACGCCTACCCACCCTGCGACTCCTCACCCGCTCCCGGGCCGCCATCGAGGCCGCCGGCCGGCGCCTGGCGCCCGGGCTGCAAGCCGTCCTGGGGGATGGCGTAGCGGTGGCCGTGGAGGAGTGCGCCAGCCAGATCGGCAGCGGCGCGCTGCCCGTCGAGCGCCTGCCCTCGGCCGCCCTGGTGCTGCGCCCAAGAGCCAAGCGCCCGGGCAAGGCGCTGATCGCCCTGGAGGAATCCTTCCGGCGCCTCCCCAAGCCGGTCATCGGCTATGTCCGGGACGATGCCCTGTGGCTGGACCTGCGCTGCCTGGAAGAAAAAGACGAGGCAGCCTTTGCCACCCAACTGGAATTATTGAAGAATCCGGTCTCGGCCTAGATAGGTAGTCAGAGCACTGCCTGCCGATACCCCCGATCCGGCAACGGATCACCGTAAGTCCGGGCCACTCCGCGCCCGGGCGGTTAGTCATCAGGGAGAACACATAATGACCATCACCCGCCGCCAGTTCATCGCGGCCGCCGGAGCCCTCGGGGCCGGCGCCGCCCTGGCCCAGCCCACCACGCCGCTGCCTTTCCTCATCACCACCCAGAGCGATCCTCTGCTGCCCAAAGCCACCGGCAAGCGGGTCGTGGTCTGCGGCGGCGGCTGGGGCGGCATCACCGCCGCCAAGCACCTGAAGCAGAACGATCCGACCCTCGACGTGGTCGTCCTGGAGCGCAACCCGGTTTTCTTCTCCTGCCCCATGAGCAACAAGTGGCTCATCGACGTGGTGGATACCAACTACCTCACCTGGAGCTACCTCAAGGTCGCCGACAAGTACGGCTACAAGTTCATCCAGACCGAGGTGACGGCCTTCGAACGGGACAAGAAGCGGGTCATCACTGCCCAGGGCTGGGTGGATTACGACTACCTGATCATCGGCTCCGGCATCCGCTACAACTACGAGGCCTGGTTCGGCAACGACCGGCGGGCGGCGGACTACACCCGCACCCATTTCCCGGCCGCCTACATCCCCAACTCCGAGCACTTCATCCTCAAAGAGGGCATCCGGAACTTCAAGGGCGGCGACCTGGTCATGACCCTGCCGCCCCCGCCCCACCGCTGCCCGCCGTCCCCCTACGAGCGGGCCTGCCTCATCGCCTGGCTGTTCAAGACCAACAAGGTCAAGGGCCGGATCACCATCCTCGATCCCAAGGACAGCCCCCGGCCCATCACCGGCGGCTTCCAGGAGGCCTTCGAGCACCTCTACAAGGACCAGATCACCTACGTCCCCAAGGCGGCCATCCAGGAGGTCGATCCCTTCAACAAGCGCATCAAGACCAGCGCCGGGGATTTCAAGTTCGACCACAGCATCCTCATGGCCCCCCACCAGGCCGGTGACATGGCCTGGAAGGCCGGCGCCGTAGGCAAGAACGCGGAAGGCAAGCCCACCGGCTGGGCCAATGTCGATCCCGTCTTCCTGAACCTGAAGGACGACAAGGACGTGTACGTGATCGGCGACTCGGTGGGGGTGGTTTCGCCCCTCTTCAACTTCTATCCCAAGGCCGGCCATGTGGCCAACGCCCACGGCAAGATCGTCGCCCGCTACATCGCCGACCGGGTGGCCGGCAAGGAACCCAAGGCGGCCCTGCCGGACAACCTGTGCTTCATGATGGTCAATGCCTCGCCCCGGGAAGATGTCGCCGTCCGGTTCAAGTACTGGTTCAACGACAAGGGCGTCATCGTCCAGGACCAGGATGACGACAACCTGCGCCGCGCCGAAGTGGTGACCGAAGACTTCATGTGGGCAAGCCGCATGTACGAGGACATGTTCTCCTGAGAGACCGCCACAAAATGCCCCTGACTTCGTTGCGCCTCCTTGCCGTACCCATCGTACTGTCTGCGTCGGCACGCCTTGTCAGGGGCGCTTTGCTGCATCTTGTGGGGCTCTTGTCATGATCATCGGTACCGCCGGCCACATCGACCACGGCAAGACCACCCTGGTGAAGGCCCTCACCGGGGTGGACTGCGACCGCCTGAAGGAGGAGAAGGCCCGGGGCATCACCCTGGACCTGGGCTATGCCTATACCCCTCTCCCGACCGGCGGCATGCTGGGCTTCATCGATGTGCCGGGTCACGAGAAGCTGATCCACAACATGCTGGCCGGGGCCACCGGCATCGACTTCGCCCTCCTGGTGGTGGCCGCCGACGACGGCCCCATGCCCCAGACCCGGGAGCACCTGGAGATCGTCGAACTGCTGGGCATCCGCCGGGGCGCCGTGGCGCTGACCAAGTGCGATGCCGTGAGCCCCGAGCGGGTGACGGCGGCGGAGGCCGAGGTCCGGGAGATGCTGGCCGGGACCGGTCTGGCCGAAGCGCCCGTCCTCCGGGTCGCGGCCACCACTGGCGCCGGCATCCCCGAATTGCGCGCCCACCTGGACCAGGCCGCCGCCGAACTGGGCGGCAAGGCTGGGAAGGGCGGCTTCCGCCTGGCGGTGGATCGCTGCTTCACCCTGGGCGGGGTCGGCACCGTCGTCACCGGCACCGCCTTCTCCGGCCGGGTGCAGGCCGGCGACCAATTGCTCCTCTCGCCGCCGGGTAAGCCGGTACGGGTCCGCAGCCTGCGGGTCCAGGATAGCCCGGCCGACAGCGGCCAGGTGGGCGAGCGCATCGCCCTGGCCCTGACCGGCATCGAGAAGGCCGAGGTGGAGCGGGGCATGTGGGTCCTCACTCCCGCCCTGCACCAGCCCCTGACCCGCTTCGACGCCCGCCTGCGGGTCCTGCCCGGGCAGCCGGCCCTCAAGCACTGGACCCAGGTCCATGTGCACCTGGGGGCCGAGGATGTTCCCGGCCGGGTCGCCCTGCTGGAAGGCAACGAACTCGCCCCCGGCACCTCCGGCTTCGCCCAGATCGCCCTGGAGCGGGAAGTGGGCGCCATTTCCGGCGACCGCTTCATCCTCCGGGACGCTTCCGCCCGCCACACCGTGGGCGGCGGCGAGGTCCTGGACATCTTCCCCCCCAGCCGCCACAAGCGCAGCCCGGAACGGCTCGCCATGCTGGCGGCCCTGGCCGACCCGGACCCGGCCGTCGCCCTGGCCTTGGCCGCAGAGCGCCAGCCGGCCGGCGTCGACCTGGCCCGCTACGCCATCAACCGCAATCTATCGGCGGCGGAGCGAGAGGAACTGGCCGGCCGCCTGGGCCTTACCGTCATTGCGGACACCGGCTTTTCCGCCCAGCGCTGGCAGGAGCTGAAGGACCGCCTCCTGGCCGCCCTGGCCGCCGAACACGAACGCGCCCCCGACATGCCCGGCGTCGAGCGCGACCGCCTGCGCCGCCTGACCCTGCCGGCCCTGTCGCGCCCCGCCTTCGACGTGCTGGTCGGCCAGTGCCTGGAGGCCGGCAACCTCGCCCGCAGCAACGCCTGGCTGCATCTGCCGGAACACCGGGTCCAGCTCGCCGCCGGCGACAGCGGCCTGTGGCGGACCCTGAAACCCCTCCTCGACGCTGCCCCTTACTGCCCGCCCCGGATCCGGGACGTGGCCCGCGCCACCGGCATGGGGGAAGAGAGCGTGCGCTCGCTGTTCAAGCGCCTGGCCCGCTTCGGCGAAGTCTATCCGGTGGCCCACGACCACTATTTCACCGCCGCCGCTGTCGCCGATCTGGCCCAACGGGTCGCCGGCCTGTGCGAGCAGGAGGGCGCCGCCCGGGCCGCCCCCCTGCGGGACCAGATCGGCGGCGGGCGCAAGGTGGCCATCCAGATCCTGGAATTCTTCGACCGCATCGGCTACACCCGCCGGGTGAAGGACAACCACGTCCTGCGGGGCGAAGACAGCCGGCGGATGGAATTCGCCTGATGACAAATTGATCCCGATGCGGTCTGATTGCATGCCAACCCACTACAACCAGGAGAAGACGATGCATCCCAAGTTGCCGAACAAGACGCTGTTTGCAGCCGCTTTTGCCCTCCTGCTTTCCGCCTGCGCCACGACGCCGCCCGGAGGCGTCAGCGCCAAGCTGGAGCCGCGCTCCGGCAGTTCGGTGATCGGCACCGTCGTCTTCAGCCCGGTGGGCGAGAACACCCGCGTCCAGGCCAATGTCCGCGGCCTGACGCCCGGCGAGCACGGCTTCCATGTCCATGAGGTGGGCGACTGCAGCGCCCCGGACGCCAGCAGCGCCAGGGGCCATTTCAACCCCACCGGCAAGGGCCACGGCCACCACACCGCCGCCGACCACCACGCCGGCGACCTGCCCAACCTGATCGCGGACAAGGACGGCAACGCCAAGTACGACGTGGAAGTCTCCCGCCTCCATATCGCCACCGGCCCGGTGGGCATCATCGGCCGCGCCATCGTCGTCCATGCCGACCCGGACGACTACCGATCCCAGCCCGCCGGCAATTCCGGGAAGCGGGTGGCCTGCGGGGTGATCGAGAAGCACTGAGGACAGCGGCGCGGGCATCGTGCCTGCGCCATTCCGGGTTATCCTCCCGACCCGACGCAACAAACGGAAGAGATCGTTCCCCGGTGGGACGGCCGGTCTTCAAAACCGGCGGGCCTCGTCAGACGAGGCTTGGTAGGTTCGACTCCTGCTCTCTTCCGCCATTTCCCCTTTTTTGAACGACAACCGACTCGAATGCTGGTGAGCGACAACTACAACGACTGGCGGATTGGCCTGATCCCCCATATTCCCGGCTTTCCCCTGCCCGTGGTCGGGCTGGTGGCCCCGACCTCCCGTTGGCAGGGGACGGTGAGCCTGCATATCTCCAGGGATGTTGCCCTGCACGTCAACGCTGCCGAGGTCACGGTCCAGGAGACGACCTTTGCGGAATTCCAAGGCTTGTCTTCGGAGACAGCGGTTGGGAAGGCGGTCCAAGCGGCGCTTGGGTCCTCCGGCACGGTGAACCCGTTCGATCTGGTGGCGGTGACGAGCTACTGCGTCTCTAAGGGGATCAGCGCGGAGGCTGATGTGGAAAGGGCGGCCCGGCTGATTCTCGAAGCCTACCGGGAGCTGGCGCGGCAAATCCTGGCCCAGAATCAGGCCCGGTTCAATTGACCGGCGCCGAGCCCCTTGTCCGATTTGAAACCCTGGTATCTCTATTTGATTGAATGTGCCGACGGCAGCATCTATACCGGGATAACGACGGATGTCGCCGCCCGGTATGCGGCCCATGCCCGCGGGCTGGGGGCGCGATACACGCGGTCCCATCCGCCCAGGCAACTGCTGGGCATTGAAGTCCATCCGGATCGGTCGGCGGCATCCAAGGCCGAATACCGGATCAAACAACTCACCGCCTCGGAGAAGCGGCTTTACGCCGCGACACTGACGGCAGCAATCCCTGTCGAAAACGCTATAGGCAGCAATCCGGCCCCATGAACACCGATATCGATTACAAGAACAACCCCCTGCACGGCGTCAGCTTGAAGCAACTGGTGACCGAACTCGCCAATCATTACGGCTTCAAGATTCTGTACGCCTATTTGAATATCAATTGCTTCAACAGCAATCCCAGCATCGACTCCAGCGTGAAGTTCCTGAAGAAGACGGATTGGGCGCGGGAGAAGGTCGAGGCCTTCTACCTGTACCAGTTCAAGAACCTGCCTCGGGCGTCGGCCGAACAGTTCGAGTTGCCGCCCAGGGATCGCATCGTTCCCCAGGATCAAAAGCCGGGGGAACCGGCTGAATTGAGCCTGGAGGATGCGGAGAGGCTAAAGGAAAAGCGGGCGAGGAAGGCGGCCATGCGGGACCAGGATGGAGGCCAGCGCTCCGCATCGGGCAAGCGGTGGGCGAGGTCTTCCTCGCCTTCCGGCGATGCCGATCCGTGGGCGAAATGGAGAAAGTGAGAGGCCGTAGCACCATGACAAACGCCAACTTGGAACGGCAACTGGCTTTCCTCAGGGAAATCGACCGTCTCAAGAGCGTCGTCCGCCTGTCGCCCCTGATCGATCGCTCGCGCCGTGAGAATAGTGCCGAGCATTCATGGCATCTCGCCATGTATGCGCTGGTGCTGGCCGAGCACGCCGCCGGGTCGGTGGATGTGCTGCGTGTCGTGAAGATGCTGCTGATCCACGACATCGTGGAGATCGATGCCGGCGATGTACCTTTCCACGTCCCGGCGACCCACGCCGGCCAAGCCGAGCGGGAACGGCTCGCCGCCGAGCGCATCTTCAGCCTGTTGCCGGAAGCGCAGGCCACCGAATTCCGCACGCTGTGGCAGGAGTTCGAGGCGGCCGAGAGCGACGACGCGAAATTCGCCAAGGCCCTGGATCGATTCCAGCCGATGCTGCACAACGCCGCGACCGACGGCGGTACCTGGGTGGAGTGCGAGGTGACCCTGGAGCAGATCGAGGCCCGCTGCCGGCCGCCCATCGAAGGCGGCGCCCCGGCGTTGTGGGAGGCCGCCGCCGGGATGGCCGAAGAACACTATCGGAAGCGCCCGCAGCGGGATTGATCCGTCCATCGCTGTCGCAGCAGGCAAGACCCATCAACCAGCCTTCGATCAAATGGTTCTAACCCACAGTACGCCCAAGTCATAACCGGTGGTCACTTTCCCGCGGGGTATGAGGCCCGCAATGGCGAAATCCTTGCGCTCGGTATCGCGCCGCACCGGCTTCATGTAGGGGTTGCCGGTGGCGCTCGCGATACTGGCGACCATGGGGGTATTGGGGGCGCCGCCGCGGCGGTGGACCACCGCAATCTCCCCATTGGCAAGCTTGACGAAGGTCCCCGGTGGAAACAGCCCGAGGGTTTGAACTAGTGCGCTCGCCAGCGCCGCGCTGGGTTTCTGCGCCTCCAGGAGAAGCAGGGAGCGGACGGCCTGGGGCGGCGTCAATGCCTTCCGGTCTCCGCGCGGCGAAACGAGGGCGCCGAAGACATCCGCGAGCCGCACCAGCTGCCCTTCCTTGCCGGGCCTCGCCACCCCATGAGGATAGCCGCTGCCGCCGACATGCTCGTGATGCTCCAGCGCTGCTGCAATCCACACCGGGTCATCCACGCCGGCTTCCCGCAGCGCGGCGGCTGCGACTTCGGGATGGTGGCTAACCATATCCTGTTGCTTGGGGGTCAGTGCCTCGGCCTGGCCCACCAGTTTGTTCTGCAGGTCGAGCATCGGCGCATTCATCGAAAGTGCCGCGCAGACCAGACTGGCCCGCCTATCGTCGGGCCACCCGAGTGCCCGGCTGGTCAGGTTGCAAAGGATGGCCGTCGAAACGCTGTGACGGACCGCGTAATTCTCGTCGTCGTCCAGCAGGCCGCTGGCGATAGCGCCTTCCGGGTCGGTTGAAGCCAGCTCATGGATCGCGTCGGCAATTTCCCGAATCTGCACGACGGCTTCCGGCTCCCCGTCCAAGGAACGCAAAGCCCGGTTCAGGCGCTTCTTGAGGGAGTCGCGCAGCAGGAATGGATCAAATTTCCTGGGCTCGTGCGCGGTGCTGCAGCCCGCCTCGGCGAAGCGGGCCTGGAAGACCGCTATATCGACGTACAGCCCCCGCGACAAGAGCGTCTGGAGCTGGGACTCGCTGGCGATGACATGGCCGACGGAAAGCAGCAGATGCCCGCTTTCGTCATAGGTGTCGCCCGGCAGGGGGCACCCCACCTTGACGTGGCTAGCAGTCAAACGCTGACGGTCTGTGGTCATGGCGTTGTCGGCCCTCCCAGGTCAATGCGTCATGTATCGGTAGCAGGACTCACGAATATTCTTTTCTCTGGTGGAACAGAGCTTTGCACAGATGCTGGGGCGGTGCAACGTGCATAAAAGCAAGTGCAGGTTACCGGGGGTCTTCCTTCCGGGCGATTCCAATGCCCAATGCCCCAGTCGAAAAAATTGACACGCCCATTGCCCTTCCACACCCCATCGATTACCGCAGAACCCCTCAAGAACCGCCAGCAGGCTGGAGCAGGGGATTTCAGCCGTTCGCCGAGCGATGCAAAGACCGTCGGAATTTATTACAGGCCACTTCCATGACAGCACTCAACCATCGACAACCTATTGATTCCATGCAGTAACAAGCCAATGGCACCCTCCATGCTTATGAGCACTCGCCCCAACCCAACCCTGCTCAGGAGAAATCAATGAAAAGGATTCGCCAAGCCGCTCTTGCCGCCATCGCAGCCGGCCTCATGGCCGCCGTCACTGGCGCCCAGGCCGTGCCGTTTTCCATCGCTTCCGCCGCGTTCGTGCCCAGCAGCGGCTACGGCCAGGACCACTGCGAAGCCTGCGGCACCCTGCTGGATGTCCGCTTCAGCACGGCGGGCTTCGTTCCCCAGGTCTTTTCCCTCAACACCGTAGGCGCCTCCAAGACCTTCAACTTCGGGACGGTGAACCTGCAGGAATCCGATGCCCATGGCGGTATCAACAGCAACGAGACGGATCATCTGGGCGTGCTGTCGGCTCTGACTTTCGCCAGCCCGACCGGCATGCCGGCGACCTTACAGATGTTCGGCACGGGCAAGGCCTACACCGGCCCGGTGTCGGATGCGGCGGTGGATTACACCCTCTCCTGGCAGCCCCAGCTGGTGAATTTCGGTACCCATGGCCTGTTCGAGATCAGCTTCAACGACCTCTCCTTCTCCAAACGCGGGCCTTTGACCCAGACGGCGACCATCACCTTGAAGCAGGCGGATTCGGTTCCCGAGCCGGGCACCATGGCTCTCTTCGGATTGGGGCTGGCCGGATTGGGACTGATGCGGCGCCGGCGCGGCCTCTGATTGCCGGCACTCGGGCAGCAGCGGGCGGCTGGTCGTCCCGCTGCGCCGGTTACTGCTTGAATTCCCCGTCCACGTAGAACCAGCGGCCTTCCTCCCGGACAAAGCGGCTGGTTTCGTGGAGGCGCTGGCCCCGTCCGCCGACCCGGTAGCGGGCGACGAATTCCACCACGGCATGGCTGTCGTCCTGGGGCTGGTGGCGCTTCACTTCCAGACCCAGCCACTTGGGCGCCGGCTCCTCGTTCAGGTCCAGCCTTTCCGGCCGGGTGGAGGCATGCCAGGTGGCCAGGAGGTAATCCGCCAGCCCCAGGACGAAGGCGCTGTACCGGGAGCGCATGAGGGCCTCGGCGGTGGGCGCCGGTTCGCCCTCGTGGCAGCGGCCGCAGCAGGCCCCATAGGCCTTGCCGCTGCCGCAGGGGCAGGCTTCCCCAGCCTTCACTTGGCCTCGACGATCTCGCCGCCCAGGGCCTCCAGGAGGTCGGGCAGGAAGCGGGCCAGTTCGCCGGTCATGAGGGCGAAGTCGGCATCGAACTGCTCATCCGCCACTTCAGCGGACTTCTCGGCCTCTTCCTTGAGGAGGTCCAGGAAGGTGAGGCGCTTGATTTCCAGCTTTTCGGTGAGGATGAAGGAAATACGGTCGTTCCAGGTCAGCGCCAGGCGGGTGGGGAGCTTGCCGGAGGCCAGGTGGTCCTTCACGTCGCTGCCTTCCAGGGGATGGCGGACGTAGCGGACGGCGGCCTTTTCCTCGCCCACGGCCTTCAGCTCGCAGTCCCGGTCGATGGTGAAGCCGGCCGGGCCTTCGCCGGAGGCCAACCAGTCGGCCATGGCGGAAGTCGGAGAAAGCTGGGTCTTGACCAGGGCCAGGGGGAAGTCGTCCAGGGACCAGCGCAGGTGCTCGATCACCTCTTCAGCCTTGGAGGGGCTGGCGGCATCCACGCACAGCCAGCCGTTGACCGGATCGGCCCAGACGTAGGTCTTGCGGCGACGGGTGAAGGCCCGGGGCATCAGCTCTTCGGAGACCCGTTCCCGCAGTTCCTTCATCTGCTTGCGGCCCGGCTTGTAGCCTTGCTGAGCTTCCATTTCCTCGGCCCGCTCCTGGGCCACCTGGTTGACCACGGAGGAGGGCAGCAGGCGCTGCTCGACGGCCAGGGCGATCATCCATTGGCGATTGAGGGAATGGACCAGGGCGCCGTCGCCCCGGGGGGAAATCCAGCCCCGGCTCATGGGTTCGTTGCTGGGGCAGGGAATGAAGGGCCCGCGGCCGAGTTGCTCCTCAAGGGCGGTCAGCTCGATGTTCCAGGGGGTGGGAAGGCGGTAGATCTGCAGGTTTTTGAACCACATGGGCTATTCTCGGTGAGTCGGTTGCGGCCGAGAGTTTAGCGCAGTCGAACAGCCCGTAGCGGATTGCGTCTAAAATGCCGCGAGGAGGTTTCTATGAACCTGGAATGGTGGCATTGGGTAGTCGGCGGCATCGCCCTGATCCTGGCGGAACTGGCCATTCCCGCCTTCTTCATCATCTGGTTCGGGCTGGGCGCCCTGCTGGTGGGCCTGTTGACCCTGGTGGCGCCTGAGATGTCCACCAACGCTCAGCTCAGCCTGTGGGCCGTGGCCTCGGTAGCCATGGTCATCCTCTGGTTCCGCATCTTCAAGCCCGGCTACTACAAGACCAAGATCGGCACCGCCGGCGGCGAGGCCATCGGCGAGATCGGCCTCCTGGTGGGAGCGATAGCGCCCTTCGAGAAGGGCCGGGTGCGCTTCCAGCGGCCGGTGCTGGGGGCGGAAGAGTGGGCCTGCCTGGCCGAGGCGGCGATTCCCGCCGGGGAGCGGGTGAAGGTGGTGGCCATCGAGGGCAGTTTCCTCAAGGTGGCCAAGGTCTGAATTCGAATACAGGGAGAAAACCATGGATATCGGCTTCATCATCGTCATAGCCCTGCTGGTCTTTATCGCCGTCACCCTCGCCAAGGGCGTGCGGCTGGTGCCCCAGGGGGAGGAGTGGATCGTCGAGCGCCTGGGCAAGTACCACGGCACCATCAAACCCGGCCTCAACATCCTCATCCCTTACCTGGATAACGTCGCCTACAAGCTCATCACCAAGGACATCATCCTGGATGTCCAGGAGCAGGAGGTCATCACCCGGGACAACGCGGTCATCGTCACCAACGCCATCGCCTTCGTGAAGGTCACCGACCCGGTGAAGGCGGTTTATGGGGTCACCGACTTCGCCGAGGCCATCCGCAACATGATCATGACCACACTGCGGTCCATCGTCGGCGAAATGGAGCTGGACGAGGCCCTGTCGTCCCGGGACAAGATCAAGGCCCGGCTACGGGAGAGCATCGCCGACGAGGCGGTGGACTGGGGCCTGACCGTGAAGTCCGTGGAAATCCAGGACATCAAGCCCTCCCCATCCATGCAGAAGGCCATGGAACTCCAGGCCGCCGCCGAGCGGGAACGGAAAGCCATGGTCACCCGGGCGGAAGGGGAAAAGCAGTCCGCCATCCTGGAAGCCGAAGCCCGCCTGGAATCCGCCAAGCGGGACGCCAATGCCCAGGTGATGCTGGCCGAAGCCTCCGCCGAAGCCATCCGCCGGGTCACCGCCGCCATCGGCAATGAACCCGGCCCCATGCTCTACCTGCTCGGGGAGAAGTACATCGCCTCCCTGGAGAAGCTGGGCCAGTCCCCGGCTTCCAAGGTGGTGGTGATGCCCGCCGACCTGCAGGAAACCCTGCGGGGCCTCCTCGGCCGGGTGGCGGGCAAGTAGCCCTTATTTCCGCATGGCGATCTGGCCGTCGGCCAGGTAGCCGGCTTCCCGCAGGCGCTGGATGTAGGCCACGTCGTTCTTGAAGTCCAGGGTCACGTCCAGCTTGCCGGTGGGCTTCTCGGAGGCGGCCTGGAGGCGGATCGTGTGGGTGCCGGAGTCGAGCATGTAATTCATGCTGTCGCCGAAGTCCTCCTTGAGGGCGATGATGATGTCCTTGCGGGACTTCGAGAGCTGCGGGCGGAAGACGCCACCGAACTGCTTGCCATTCACGTACATCACCACCCGGAAGGTCTTGCCGCCGGAAGGCTGCGGGCCCACGGCGTCGGTGAGGCAGGCCAGGGCGAACATATCGGACTTGAAGCTGAGTTCGGTGGCCGGCGCCGGCAGGGGCTTGTCCCGGTCGATTTCCTGGTTGAAGAAGTGAATGGTCCCGGGTGTCTTGTTGGCGCAGAGGTCGGCGGCAAAGGCCGGCGCGGCGGCCAGCAGGGACAGGGCGAGAACGGCTGGAAAGCGGACAGGTTTCACTTCGCATCTCCTCGGACAGGTTGGGGACCGAATGCCGGAATGGCATCCGGGTGAAGGAATTATACGGTTCGGATATGAGCGTACTACGGACTTTTCCGGCCCTCGGACGGCTGTGAGAGAATCGCCGCCATGGCCCACCAACCCTTCCACGGCCCCGTCCCCGCCGACCGCCTCTACTGCCCCCGCCACGACATGTGGGTGCAGGAGAAAGATGGCGAGGTGCTGATCGGCGCCACCAGTTTCGGCATCTTCCTGGCCGGCGAGATCATCGCCTTTACGTCCAAGCCCAAGGGGGCCGAAGTGGCCATCGGCCGGGGCATGGGGACGGTGGAATGCCGCAAGACCGTCCTCGCCGTGCATGCGCCCATTTCCTTCAAGCTCATCGAAGGCAACGAGGCGGCCGAGGAACGGCCCGCCCTGGTGGATCGGGACCCCTACGGCGCCGGCTGGATGGCCCGGGCCATTCCCACCGACTGGGCAACGGAGAAAGCAGCCCTGGTGGATGCCGCCGCTTACCGGCAGCACATCCTTTCCGTCGAACCGGAGGCGAACCTTGACGACTGAGGTGAAGGGCCTCGCCTTCCTGCTCTGGTCGGCAACGCCAGACCGGCCCGAGCTGTGCGTCACCCCCCTGGTCCATGCCCTGGCCGCCCTGGCCCTGGATGCCGAGGTGGAAATCCACTTCGCCGGGCCGGCGGTGCGGCTCCTGGTGGAAGGTGTGGCCGACGGGCTCTACCCGACACCGGCCCGGGAGAAGTCAGTGCTTGCTTTCCTGGAAGAGCTCCGCGCCGCTGGGGCGGCCCTCTACGCCTGCAGCATGGCTTCTGCCGCCTACGTGGCCGAGGGGGAAAAGCTCATCCCCGGCGCCAGATCGGCCGGAGCGACCGCCTTCGTCGCCCGCAGCCTCGATCCCCATTGGCGAACCCTAAGTTTCTGAGAACGACAGTCAGTCTTCCAGATAGGTCGCAAACAGCGGTTCCAGTTCGGCCAGCTGGTCGTCGATGGAAACGGGCATGGCCTGGGCGAAGAGGTCCAGGAGGACCACGGCGTTCAGGGAGGAATCCTTCTCGATGGCCGAACGCAGGCGCTTGGCGAAAGCCACGTTGACCCGATGCGCCTGGTCGTACCGGTGGGACAGGCCGGCCAGGGAGTCGTCATCCACGGGCAGGCCCCGGCGACGCCGGAAATATTGGGCCAGCAGATACATGGAGGCAGCCCGGTAGCTCGTCTCCTCCGCGCTCGCCAGGGGGAGGTGGAAACGCGCCATGGGCCGCAGGAAGGCCAGGTGGGGGCAACCGCTGGCCGCCAGCAGGAGCCCCATGAGGGCACTGATGGCCCGCTGGGCGGTGGTGTCCTTGCTGACGACGCGCTCCGGGGTCACCACCTCCAGGGCCACCGTCTCGAAGGACGGCAGGTCCCGGCAAAAAGCCAGGAGGGAAACCAGGGCGGTGGCGGCCGGACAATGGGGCGTTTCGGCCGCATTCAGGGGACAGTGGCCGCACTGGTCGCATTCCAGCCGGGTCCAGGCAGGGCTGTCGTCCGACGCCCGGTCCGCCAGCATCAGGGTGGCCGGATCGAGGCGGATGGGGAATTCAGCGCGGCTGCCGGAGGCGGTGTCGATGCGGTAGAGGATGTCCAACGTTTCGCTCATTCCGGCCTCCGGCGGGGTAATCATCTACGCTGGAATATTACATCCCAGACGCCGTGGCCAAGCCGCAGGCCACGGTTTTCGAACTTGGTCAGGGGCCGGTAGTCGGGCCGGGGGGCGAATCCACCCAACTGAGCATCGGCGGTGTTTTCCAGGCTCGGCTCGCCGGAGAGGACTTCCAGCATCTGCTGGCCGTACTCTTCCCAGTCGGTGGCGCAGTGGAAGTAACCGCCAGGCTTCAGCCGGCTGGAGAGCAGGGCTACGAAGGGCGGCTGGATGAGCCGGCGCTTGTTGTGGCGCTTCTTGTGCCAGGGATCGGGGAAGAAGACGTGGATTCCGTCCAGGCTGCCCTCCGGCAACATGTCCCGTACCACTTCCACCGCGTCGTGCTGGCAGAGGCGCAGGTTGGTAAGACCCTTTTCCGCAATCAGCTTGCACAGGGCGCCGACGCCGGGGGTGTGCACTTCCACCCCCAGGTAGTCGTTCTCGGGATGGGCTTCGGCGATCCTGGCCGTGGTTTCCCCCATGCCGAAGCCGATTTCCAGGATTTTGGGGGCGCCGCGGCCGAATACCGCATCCAGGTCGATGGGCTGGGCCGCGTACTGGATGCCCACCTTGGGCATCATGTCGGCGTAGAAACGCTCCTGGGCCAGGGACATGCGGCCCATGCGGCGGACGAAGCTCTTGATGTGGCCGTGGGAGTTTTCCTCATCCTCGCCGGCGCGGCCTTGGGTGTAGATGCCTTCGCTCACTTGCCAATAAGTCCGGAAGTCGGGGAGGAGGGATCGGCGGAATAGAGCTTCCTCGGCATGCGGCCGGCCAGGAAAGCCTCGCGGCCGGCCTCGACGCCCTTCTTCATGGCGCTAGCCATGAGCACCGGGTCCTTGGCGTGGGCGATGGCGGTGTTCATGAGGACACCGTCGCAGCCCAGTTCCATGGCGATGGTGGCGTCCGACGCCGTGCCGACGCCCGCATCCACAATGACCGGCACCTTGGACTGGTCGATGATGAGGCGCAGGTTCCACGGGTTCAGGATGCCCATGCCGGAGCCGATGAGGGAAGCGAGGGGCATGACGGCGACGCAGCCGATGTCTTCCAGCATCTTGGCCTGGATGGGGTCGTCGGAGCAGTACACCATGACGAGGAAGCCGTCCTTCACCAGGGTTTCGGCGGCCTTCAGGGTTTCCGGCATGTTGGGGAAGAGGGTGGTCGGGTCGCCCAGCACTTCCAGCTTGCACAGGGGATGGCCGTCCAGGAGTTCCC
>DASRUX010000344.1:0-4269 GCA_035655235.1 Rhodocyclaceae bacterium
AAGCCGGAAACGATGAAGGTGTGGGCCACCGCCTCGTCCTTGGCAATCATCTGGCGCATGCCTTCGCCGGTCTTCTCGGTGCGCTTCAGGGTCGCCCCATCCGGCAGCATGAGGGCGGAGATCAGGTAGCCCTGGTCCTCCGGCGGCACGAAGCTCCCCGGGATGATGCGGAACAGGAAGGCCACCAGGGCGATCACCCCGGCGAACACCAGGGTGCCGATGATGCCGTGGCGGATGGTGAGGCCGACGCTGCGGGTATAGGTCCGGGTCAGGCGCTCGAAGGTCCGGTTGAAGGGGGCGAAGAAGCGGTTTTCCGAGTGCTGGGCCTTCAGGAGCAGGGCGCACAGGGCCGGCGTCAGGGTCAGGGCCACCACGCCGGAGAGCACCACGGCCACCGCCACGGTGACGGCGAACTGCTTGTAGAGCTGGCCGGCGATGCCGCCCAGGAAGGCGACCGGGATGAACACCGCGCACAGCACCAGGACGATGGCCACCAGGGCACTGGTCACCTGCTTCATGGCCTTGATGGCGGCCTGCTTGGGCGGCAGCTTCTCCTCGGCCATCAGGCGCTCGACGTTCTCCAGCACCACGATGGCGTCGTCCACCACGATGCCGATGGCCAGCACCATGGCGAACAGGGTCAGGGTGTTGATGGAGAAGCCGAAGAGCCACAGGCCGGCGAAGCTGCCGATCAGGGAAATGGGCACCGCCACCATGGGGATGAGGGTGGCCCGCCAGCTCTGCAGGAAGATGAAGACCACCGCCAGCACCAGGATCATGGCTTCGATCAGGGTGTGCTTGACCTCGTGGATGGAGGCGGAAACGAAGCGGGTGGTGTCGAAGGGGATGACGTAGTCCATGCCCTCCGGGAAGCGCTGCTTCAGCTCGGCCATCTTCTCCCGCACCAGGTCGGCCACTTCCAGGGCGTTGGCGCCGGTCTGGAGGAAGACGCCCATGGCGATGGTGGGCTGGCCGTCCAGGGTGACCCGCTGCTCGTAGCTGTAGGCGCCCAGCTCGATGCGGGCGATGTCCTTGAGGCGGAGCAGCCCGCCGGGGCCGCTGGCCCGGATGACGATGTTGCCGAACTCCTCGGCGCTCACCAGGCGGCCCTTGGCGGTCACCGTATAGACCAGCTGCTGGTCGCCGGGGGCCGGTTCCTGGCCGATCTTGCCGGCGGCGTTCTGGGCGTTCTGGGCGTTGATGGCGTTGGCCACGTCGGTGGTGGTGAGCCCCAGCTGGGCCATGCGGTCGGGCTTCAGCCAGATGCGCATGGAGTAGTCCTGGGCGCCGAAGATGGTCACGTCGCCGACGCCCTTCAGGCGCTTCAACTCGTCCACCAAGTTGAGGCTGGCGTAGTTGGACAGGAACAGGGTGTTGTAGCGGCCCTGGTCCGAGTTCAGCGCCACCACCTGGAGGATGTCGTTGGAGCGCTTCTGGACGATGACGCCGTTGCGGCGCACGGCTTCCGGCAGGCGCGGTTCGGCGGCCTTGACCCGGTTATTGACGTTCACCGAGGCCATATCCACGTTGGTGCCCACCTCGAAGGTGGCGGTGATGGTCACCGTGCCGTTGGCAGCGGCCGAGGAGGTGAAATACACCATGTTCTCGACCCCGTTCAGCTGCTCCTCGATGGGGGCGGCGACGGTCTTGGCCAGGGTCTCGGCGGAGGCGCCCGGGTAGGTGGCGGTGATCAGCACCGTCGGCGGCGCGATCTGGGGATACTGGGCCACCGGCAGCACCTGGGCCGCCACCAGACCGGCGATGACGATGATGATGGAGATGACCGAGGCGAAAATCGGCCGGTTGATGAAGAATCTCGACATCGACGCGCTCCTCAGCCCTGCTTGGCCGGTGCAACCCCTGCGGCCGCCGGGGCCGCGCCGGGAGCGCCGGGGGGATGGGGATTGACCGGCATGCCGGGACGCAGCTTGATGAGGTTATCCACGATCACCTTGTCACCGGGTTTCAGCCCGCCCAGGACCACCCAGTCCTTGCCCAGCCATTCGCCGGCCTTGATGGGGCGCGGGGCGACCTTGTTCTCGGCGTCGGTGGTCATGACCAGGGTGCCCTGCTCGGTCTGGAGCACGGCGGCCTGGGGCACCAGGAAAACGCCGTCCCGCTCGCCGGTGAGGATGCGCACCCGCACGAACTGGCCGGGGAGCAGCACCTGGTCCGGGTTGGCGAACTCGGCCCGCATCTGCTGGGTGCCCAGGGTCGGGTCGATGTTGGAGGCCAGGAAATTGAGCTTGCCCCGCTGGTTGTAGACGGTGCCGTCGGGCATCACCAGCTCTACGCCGGTCACGTCCTTGGGGGTTACCCGCTTGCTGGGGAATTTGGCCAGGTCGCTTTCGCCCAGGGAGAAGCGGACCCAGATGGGGTTGGTCTGGAAAATGGAGGTGAGCAGGCTGTCGGCGCCGGTGCTGACCAAGTTGCCTTCGGACTTGACCGCCCGACCGGAGGTGCCGGCGACGGGGGCGGTGACGGTGGTCCAGGCGAGGTTCAGCTCGGCCTGCTTGAGGGCGGCCTGGGCCACGGCATTGGCGGAGACGGCGTCGTCGTAGTCCTTCTGGGCGATGGCCTTGGCTTCGGCCAGCCCCTTGAGGCGGGCGGCTTCCCGGGCGGTCTGCTCGGCCTTGGCCTTGGCTTCCGCCAGGGTGTTCTCGTAGGGGGCGCGGTCGATCTGGAAGAGGGGCTGGCCGGCCTTCACCAGATCGCCTTCCTGGTACAGGCGCTTCATGATGATGCCGCCAACCCGGGCGCGGACTTCGGTTTCCCGGGCGCCTTCTGTCTGGGCCATGATCTCGATGGAGGTGGGCACCTTGCGGGGCTGCATGTCCAGCACGGTGACCGGCATGGGGCCCATGGCCGGGGCGGCCGGCTTGTCGTTGGAACAGCCGACCAGAGCGGCTCCGGCCAGGGTGGAGGAAAGCAGCAGGGCAAGGGCGCGGCGGCGGGGCGTGAAGTCCAGGGTCACGATGTCCATCCTCAAAGATCGATATGTCGGGTATTATATACATACACGAATGTATGTAAAATAATTCGTCGAGACGGCACGATGCTATAACATCGCGGCCCAGCTGCAGCGGTATGGAAAGGTGGAGAAGGTGGTCAGGAAAACCAAGGAAGAGGCGGAGCAGACCCGCAAGGACATCATCACGGCGGCGCGCCAAGTCTTCCATGAACATGGGGTAGTCCGTTCCTCCCTGGACAAGGTGGCCAAGGCGGCCGGCGTGACCCGGGGTGCCGTCTATTGGCACTTCGCCGACAAGGCCGAACTCTTCCTGGCCATGCGGGAGGATGTCTTCGCTCCCATGATCGAGCGCACCGACGCGCTGCTCTTTTCCGAGGCCTATGCCGACCCCCTGGATGCCGTCGAGGCCTCGGTGAAGGAATTCTTCCGGGTCCTGGAGGACTGCCCGGTGGTCCGGGAAGTGTTCGAGATCATGATTTCCCGCTGCGAATATGTGGACGAGTTCGCCAGCGTCGAGGAAGAGGTCGCTCGCCCGGCCCAGGTCTTCCTGTCCAAGATCGAGCGGGTCTATCGCCTGGCGGCGGAGAAAAAGACCCTGCGGGAAGGCATTGATCCCCTGGCCGCCGCCCGGGATACCTGGGCCTTCACCAGCGGCCTGCTGCACCTGCTCCTGGCCTGCCAGCGGAACTCCGGCCTGTCCGGCCAGGTCCCCGACATGGTGAGCGCCCATATCGCCCTGCGCCGGGCCGTCACTGCCCGGTAAATCTCCGGCGGCTGGGGGCGGGATGGGATATCCTCCCGGGATTGCGGCAAGCCAGCCCAAGATACCACCGGAGAACAATATGGCTTCACCCCACGATACCGTCAGCATGGCGGTGTTCTGCGACTTCGAAAACGTCGCCCTCGGCGTCCGCGACGCCAAATACGAAAAGTTCGACATCAAGCTGGTCCTGGAGCGCCTGCTCCTCAAGGGCAGTATCGTGGTCAAGAAGGCCTACTGCGACTGGGATCGCTACAAGGGTTTCAAATCCACCATGCACGAGGCCAATTTCGAGATGATCGAAATCCCCCATGTGCGCCAGTCCGGCAAGAACTCCGCCGACATCCGCCTGGTGGTGGATGCCCTGGACCTCTGCTACACCAAGTCCCACGTCAACACCTTCGTCATCGTCAGCGGCGACTCGGACTTCTCGCCCCTGGTTTCCAAGCTGCGGGAGAACGCCAAGCAGGTGATCGGCGTGGGGGTGAAGCAATCCACCTCCGACCTTCTCATCGCCAACTGCGACGAATTCATCTTC
>DASRUX010000345.1:0-5011 GCA_035655235.1 Rhodocyclaceae bacterium
CAGGCGGCCATGGGCGCCATCGAGAAATTCTGCCCGGAAGCCCGGAACCTGCTGCTCATTCCGGAAAACCACACTCGCAACCAGTTCTACCTGCAGAACGTCGCCCAGTTGGCTGCCATCCTGCGCCAGACCGGGCTGAACGTTCGCATCGGCACCCTGCTCCCGGAGATCAAGGAGCCGACCACCATCGAGCTCCCCAACGGCCAGTCCCTCGTCCTGGAACCTCTGGTGCGGAACAAGTACCGCCTGGGCCTGGACGGTTTCGACCCCTGCGCCATCCTCCTCAACAACGACCTGTCGGCGGGCGTCCCGGAAATCCTCCAGAACCTCCACGAGCAGTTCGTCCTGCCGCCCGTCCACGCCGGCTGGGCCACCCGCCGCAAGTCCAACCATTTCGCCGCCTACGACGAGGTGGTCAACAGCTTCGCCAAGCACATCGGCATCGACCCCTGGCGCATCAATCCCGCCTTCTCGGTCTGCCGCAGCGTCAATTTCCATGACCGCCAGGGGGAGGAATGCCTGGCGGCCAACGTGGATGCCGTGCTTGCCATGGTCCGGGAGAAGTACAAGGAATACGGCATCGACGAAACCCCCTTCGTGGTGGTGAAGGCCGATGCCGGCACCTACGGCATGGGCATCATGACCGTGCGGGACGCCTCCGAGGTGGTGGGCCTCAACCGCAAGCAACGCAACAAGATGAGCGTGGTCAAGGAAGGCCTGGAGGTGAGCGAAGTCATCATCCAGGAAGGCGTGCCCACCTTCGAAACCTTGCGGGAAGCGGTGGCCGAGCCGGTCATCTACATGATCGACCGCTACGTCGTGGGCGGCTTCTACCGGGTCCACACCGGCCGGGGCAAGGACGAGAATCTCAATGCCCCGGGCATGCATTTCGAGCCCCTGGCCTTCGAAACCGGCTGCAACCTGCCCGACCACTGCTGCTGCAACCCCGACGCCCCACCCAACCGCTTCTACGCCTACGGCGTGGTCGGGCGCCTGGCCTGCCTTGCCGCCGCCATCGAACTGGAGCGCACCGCGCCCGCCGAGGCCTGAGCCCGGCCATGGCCCAGCAGCTCCGCTTCCCGAACGAGGCCATCGGCGGCAGCGGCCGGTCCCTGCGCATCGCCTTCGTCATCGACCCCATCGACCACCTCAAGGCCTGGAAGGATTCCACCGTGGCCATGATGCGGGCGGCGGAGCGCCACGGCCACGAGGTCTTCGCCATCGACTGCGCCACCCTCACCTGGCGCCGGCCCGACCAGCCCAACGCCCCCAGCGTCTATGGCGAGGCCGTCCATCTCCACACCCGCCCCGACGACCACGACTGGTACCGGGAAACCGGCTGCGAGATGCTGCCCCTGGTGTCCTTCGACGCCGTGATCATGCGCAAGGACCCGCCCTTCGACGTGGAATACGTCACCGCCACCTGGCTCCTGGAAAAGGCCGAGGGGGAAGGCGCCCGGGTCTTCAACAAGCCCCGGGCCCTGCGGGACCATTCGGAAAAGCTGGCCATCGCCGAGTTCGACCGCTTCACCGTTCCCAGCCTGGTCACCCGCAACATGCACCACCTCCAGCAGTTCATCGACCAGCAGCGGGACGTGGTGGTGAAGCCCCTGGACGGCATGGGCGGCAGCCAGGTTTTCCGGGTGCACCGGAACGACCCCAACCGCAACGTCATCCTGGAAACCCTGTCCCACCACGGGCAGCGCTCGGTCATGGCCCAGTGCTACCTGCCGGACATCGTCCACGGCGACAAGCGCATCCTGCTCATCGCCGGCCGCCCCGTGCCTTTCTGCCTGGCCCGCATCCCCAAGGCCGGGGAAACCCGGGGCAACCTGGCCGCCGGCGGCACCGGCGTCGCCCAGGAACTCTCCCAGCGGGACTGGGAAATCGCCGAAGCCCTCGCCCCCATCCTGTGGAAGCGGGGCCTGATGCTGGTGGGCCTGGACGTGATCGGCAACCACCTCACCGAAATCAACGTCACCAGCCCCACCTGCATGGTGGAAATCCGCCAGCAGACCGGCTTCGACGCCGCCGGCGCCTTGATCACCGCCGTCGAGCACGCATGCGGACTCTGATCGCCCTCCTGTTCGCACTCCTCCTGGCGGGCTGCAACGCCCCGCCCGCCATCCAGCAGCAGGAAGCCTACGTTTTCGGCACCCGGGTGGAGGTCCTGGTGGTCGATCCCGATCCCCAGAAGGGCCGGGCCGCCATCGCCACGGTACTCAGGGAATTCGACCGCCTGCACCGGGACTACCACGCTTGGCAACCTTCCCAGCTCACCGCCCTCAACGACGCCATCGCTGCCGGCAAGCCCCGGGAGGTCAGCCCCGAAATGGCCGATTTCGTCCGGGAAGCCCAGGCCATGGCCAAGCAGGGGGATTACCTGTTCGACCCGGGCATCGGCCGGCTCATCAACCTGTGGGGCTTCCAGGCCGACGAATTCAAGGCCGAGGTGCCCCCCGCCGCCGCCATCGACGCCTGGCTGAAGGCCAAGCCCTCCATCGCCGACCTCACCATCCAGGACCACACCGTCACCAGCCGCAACCGCCAGGTCGCCCTGGATTTCGGCGGCTACCTGAAGGGTGTCGCTCTCGACCGGGCCGCGGCCATCCTCAAGCAGGAAGGCATCCACAACGCCCTCATCAACATCGGCGGCAACATCATGGCCCTGGGGGACAAGCAGGGGCGCAAGTGGCGGGTAGGCATCCAGCACCCCCGCCAGCCGGGCCCCATGGCCACCGTGGAACTGAACGACGGCGAAGCCATCGGCACTTCCGGCGACTACCAGCGCTTCTTCGAGGTAGGCGGCAAGCGCTATCCCCACCTCCTCGACCCCCGCACGGGCTATCCCGCCGACCACACCCAGGCGGTCACCGTCCTCATCCCGGGCGGAGAGAAGGCGGGAACCCGCTCCGACGCCAGCTCCAAGCCCATCTTCATCGCCGGCCCCAAGGCCTGGCGGGAGGAAGCCCGCAAGATGGGCATCGACCTGGCGCTCCGGGTCGATGCCGGTGGTATGATTTCGGTCACCGAATCCTTGAACCGGCGCCTGGAATTCGTGGGCGCCAAACCGCCACTGGAAATCGTGCCATGACTCCGCCGGACATCGACCAGGCCATTCGACGCACCACCGGCTTCGCCGCCCTGCGCCAGCTACGCCGCCTGATCGACGAGGAAATCGCCCTGGAAAACTGGCGGGCCCGCTGGGCCCTGCGCATCGGCACTGCCTTCGCCGCCATCGGCGGCTTCCTCCTCATCTACTTCCTCAGCCGCCACCTCTAGTGTCCTGCGCGGCCCGGTGCCCGGGCAGCATACGGTAACGCCCATATTGCCTCTTCTTGCCGTTGTCGTATCGTGGCGACAAGGAGGTCTTCGAAGTCAAACCATGAGAACCCTGCGTTACCTGTTGCCCCTGCTCGCCCTGCAGGCAGCGGTGGTGGGCAGCGCCACGGCCGTCGGCAACCCGGCTTCGCCGTCCATCATGCACTGGCGTTGCTGGTACGACGGGCGGGTCGAAATCGTCTGCCTCCTGGACAAGCTGTCCGACTTCCAGCTCAAGGAAGAGCCGTCGTCCCGCCTTCCCCCCATCGTCCAGGAACTGCGGCGCAACCCAGAACAGTTCCAGAACACCCCCCTGCACATCCCACTTTTCTCACCACCCATCCAGGCCGACTTCCCGGCCCAGCTTGCCCGCTCCGCCGTCTGCGGCTCCCGGCTCGATTGCACGGTGGATTTCACCATGCGCCCCCCGTCTCCGCGGGAAATCAGCGACCTGCTCGGGCCCGACGCTTCGCCGGAGACATTGCTCGACCCGTTGCGGACTTCGCCACCCAACTAAGGACATATATGCCCTTTGTCGGATCGGCAATATCCGATAGAAAAATCAGCCGAGCACCAATTTACCGGGGCCGGTCCTTGTGACACCATGGGTCTCCATAATGACAAAAACGTAACGGTGCGGCGCTTGCCGCAATCGCTCCAACAGAAGTTGGTATTCCTTTTGGGGGAATCATTATGAAGCCGAATTTCACTGTGTCTCCCGGTACTCCCCACGATGCTCTCTCCGAGTACTCCGCCGGGGTGATTTCCTTGCACCAGAAGCTGCGCCGCATCCGGAACAGCCAGCGTGAAACGGTCGAGAACCTGAGCCGGGCGGTGAATGCGCTACGCGGGATTGCACTGGGAAGCCGCCGGTCGGCCACGCTGTGAAATCCCACGGCTCATAGAAACAGAAAGGCCCAGGACCACCTGGGCCTTTTCGCATCGACTTCCCGCATTTCCGGAGCAGCTATTTCCTCCGATTTTTCCGGGATGCCGTCGTCGGTTCGACGACATAGCTCTTCACCTCGTCGGGGCTGACCCGCTGGCCAGCGAAAAAATGGATCGCATCGACGATCTGTTCCCGGGGCACGGTGGCCAGGGTGCCGCTCTTCATGCTATCCACTTCCCGTTTGCGGGAAAGAATATGGTCCAGCTCGTTCAACAGGTAATCGAGGGACTGCCCGGCCAGCAGCGGATATTCGCCATAGGCCGCGGCCCGGCCCTCCTCCGTGTGGCAAACGTTGCAAACCCGGTGGTAGACGTCCTTGCCCCGGGCAGCCCGGGCCTCCTCGACCGGCTGGCTGTTTCGCACATAGGGCTGCCGCGCGAAGAAGTTCGCCAGGCGCTTCAGCTCTTCTTCCGAAATGTCGTGAGTCACGCCCCGCATGGTTTCCGAAGGCGTCGGCTGGGTCTTCAGCTCGATCAGGCGCTTGAGGAGATAGGGCTCGTTCTGCCCGGCAAGGGAAGGAATCGCCGATCAGTTTCTTCGTGCCATTGCTCCTTTTCGGTGGGTGGACGACAAACCTCAGGAACCGCTAAACCAGTTGTAGCCCTGGTCTTCCCAATAGCCGCCGGGATAGTCGTTGGTGACGAAGATCGCCCGGATGTGCTTGGGATTCTTGAAGCCCAGCTTGGTCGGGATGCGCAGCTTCATGGGAAAGCCGTACTTGGCCGGCAGAATCTGGTCGGC
>DASRUX010000346.1:0-36506 GCA_035655235.1 Rhodocyclaceae bacterium
TCAGCCCAGCATCTCCACCAGCAGGTTCTCGATTTCCATGCGCCCCACCGGGCTGGCCATGGCGATCAGGGTGAAGCCGGGCTTGAGCATGAAGTCCTTGGGCGGGTTGAACTGCCATTCGCCATTGCGCTCCCGCACAGCGAGCAGGACGTAGTCGGCGCTGCGCAGCTGGAGCTTGCCCAGGGGCTTGGGGATGAAGGCAGCGGGGATGGCGACCTCTTCCACCCGCAACTGCTTCTCGGACTTCAGCATCTCGTCCAGGAAGGAAACCACATGGGGCCGGATCATGGCCGAAGCGATGCGCATGCCGCCGGTGAAGTTGGGGGAGACGATGGCGTCGGCGCCGGCCTTCTTCATCTTCTCGATATTGCGGGTTTCCTGGCAGCGGGCCACCACCCGAACATTGGGATTGAGCTGCTTGGCGGTGATGATGATCATCAGGTTGCGGGAGTCGTCCCCGGTCAGGGCGAAGACGCCCTTGGCATCGTGGAGGTCGGCCCGCAGCAGGACATCGTCGTCGCTGGCGTCGCCATGGATGTAGAGGAGGCCCGGATTACGCTCTTTGTACTCCGCCAGCTTCTGCTCGTCCTCGTCGATGGCCACGAAGTGGCGGTTGGTGGCCTCCAGCTCCCCGGCCACGTTGCGCCCCACCCGGCCGAAGCCGCACAGGATGTAATGCCCCTTGAGTTTCTTGATGATTTTTTCCATGCGTCTTCTCCGCAGGTTCCCGTTGAGGTCCGTCTCCAGCAGCGTCACCGTGACGATGGAGAACAGCATCGACAGGGTGCCCGCCCCCAGGATGCCGACCACGACGGTGAACATCCGGGCCGGCTGGTTGTTGGACATATCGATGATTTCGCCGTAGCCGATGGTGGCCACGGTGATGAAGGTCATGTAGAAGCAGTCGAACCAGGAATACTTGCCCTCCGTCAGGAGGTGGTAGCCCACGGTCCCGAACACATGCACCCCCAGAAGCCCGGCAAGGCCCAGGTAGAGGAGGCGCAGGACGTAGCCGGTCTGGAAAGGCTTGAGCTTCATTCCGTGGCCACAGGCACAGCCTGGGTAGTCAGGATGACGGCCTTGCCGCTGTCCATGTTGGCGTGCAGCGCCTCCACCAGGGGCGGGCTGACGGGCTGGGCGGAATCCCAGTTGATGATGAAATTGGCGCCGGAGCCGCCGGATTCGTCGTTCAATTCCACGAACAGCTCCAGGGTGCCCAGGGGCGGAATGGTCTGGGCCGCCGGAATGTAATCCCGCAGGAAACGGCCGCCGGTATCGTAATAGCGGCCCGAAACCACCCGGATGGGCCGCTTGGAATCGGTATTGCGGATGCTCACCATGGCCGACAGCAGCACCCGGGCCGCCTGGCCCTTGCTGCTGATATTGCCGTAGAGCATGTGGGAGTAGACGGGGAGATAAAGGCTCTGCCCCTTGGACGGCGCCCGGATTTCCTGGGCCGCGGCCGAGGTGGCCGCCAGCAGCAGGGCCAGGGCAAAACTTGCGATTTTCATATTCGATCTCCTCCCAACGCCCCGCTTTATCGCAAAGAGGGGCGCGTTCCGTCAAGCACAAGACGCTCGGCGGCGGCGAGCTGCTCGGGCAGGCCCACCAGGATGAGCACGTCATCCTCCTCCAGCCGCGTCTCGGGGACCGGCGACAGGCTTCGCACCCCGTGGCGGCGCAGGGCCTCCACCGCCACCCCGAGCCGGCCAAAATCCAGGTCCTGGAGGGTCTTGCCGATGCCGAAAGCGCGAGGCTCGACGAAGAGGACCCGCTTCTCCTGGGCGAGCTTTTGCAGGCGGTCGGTTTCGCCCCGGTAGAAGGCCCGCAGGTTGGCGTAGCGCTCGGCCCGTGCGGAGCGTACCTGGGCCAGGGTCCGCTCCAGGGGGATGCCCATTTCGGCCAGGGTGTGGGCCGCCAGCATCAGGCTCCCCTCCAGCACTTCCGGCACCACCTCGCTCGCCCCCAGGGATTTCAGCTTGTCGATCTGGCTGTCGTCCTGGGCGCGGACGACGACGGGGATGTCGGGGCGCAGGCTTCGCACCACATCCAGGGTCCGCTCCGCCGCCAGTTGGTCGGCAAAGGTGACCACCAGCGCCCGCGCCCGGCCGAGGCCGGCAGCCATCAGCACCTCCCGTCGGTCGGCGTTGCCGAACACCACGTTCTCCCCGGCCCGGCCGGCTTCATGGACCCGCCCGGCGTCGATATCGAGGGCGATGAAGGGAATCTTTTCCGTCTCCAGGAAGCGGGCCAGGCTCTGGCCGGTGCGGCCGAAGCCGCAGAGGATGACGTGGGCGGTCAGGTCCATGGTCTTCACCGCCACCTGGTGGGCCACCTCGGCCCGGTCGGCGAATTCCCGGGCCGATAAATGCTTGCCCAGGCTGGCCGCTCGGGCAATAAGCAGCGGCGCCACCATCATGGACAGCAGCATGGCCGCCATGGTCACCTGGAACACGTCCTGGGGAATCAGCCCGCCGTCGCTGCCCAGTTCCAGGAGCACGAAGCCGAATTCCCCGGCCTGGGCCAACTGCACCGCCGTCCGCACCCCCACCTCCAGGGAATTCTTCATGGCCAGGGTCAGGACCATGACGATGCCGCCCTTGGCCAGGATCAGCAGCAGGACGGCAGCCACCACCGCCAGGGGATTGCGGATCACATAGTCCACGTCCAGCAGCATGCCGATGGTGACGAAGAAGAGGCCCAGCAGCACGTCCCGGAAGGGCCGCACGTCGGCCTCGACCTGGTGGCGGTACACCGTCTCGGCGATCAGCATGCCGCCGACGAAGGCGCCCAGTGCCAGAGAAAGCCCCGCCAGATAGGTGAGCCAGGACAGCCCCACCACCACCAGCAGGACGTTGAGCATGAAGAATTCGGGAGACTTCTGCCGGGCCACCGCATCGAACCAGCGGCGCATGAAACGCTGGCCGAGGACGATGAGCACCGCCAGCAGCACCACCGCCTGGGCCAGGGCCGTCCCCAGGGAAGCGACGATGTCGCCGGTCTTGCCGGACAGGGCGGGAATGGCGATGAGGAGCGGCACCACGGCCAGGTCCTGGAAGAGGAGCACTGCCATGGTCTGCCGGCCGGGCAGGGAGTGGAGTTCCAGGCGCTCCGACAGGAGCCGGGAGACGATGGCGGTGGACGACATGGCGCAGGCCGCCCCGACAGCGAATCCCACCCGCCAGTCCTGGCCGTAATAGAAGACGGTGGCCGCGGTGGTGACTGCCAGGGTCGCCAGCACCTGGGCACCGCCGAAGCCGAAGACGAGGCGCCGCATGGCTTTCATGCGGGCGAGGCTGAATTCCAGGCCGATGGAGAACATCAGGAAGACCACGCCGAACTCGGCAAAGTGGGCGGTGTTCTCGGTTTCCACCACGTAGCCGAGGCCGTGGGGGCCAACGGCGATGCCCACGGCCAGGTAGGCGAGCATGGGCGGCAGCCGCAACTGGCGGGCGATCGCCACCGCCAGCACGGCGGCGACCAGGAGGAAGACGAGGGATGGCAGAGGACCGGACATGGTTTCGAATTCGGTTCGGGGAATCCTGACGAATCCCTGACCGGATTCTAGCATCCGTCACCGCCCCCTCCCCCGGGACATCAGGCCCAGCGCCCTATTCGGGGGATTTAGAGTCCATGGCAATGGTCACCGGGCCGTCGTTCACCAGGCTCACCTGCATGTCGGCACCGAAGACGCCGGTGGGCACCGGCTTACCCAGGGCGGCGGAAAGCCTGGCGACGAAACGTTCGAACAGGGGCTGGGAAACATCCCCCGCCGCCGCCCGCCCCCAGGAGGGCCGGTTGCCCTTGCGGGTGGAGGCGTAGAGGGTGAATTGGGACACCGCCAGGATATCGCCCCCGGCCTCCTGGACGCTGCGGTTCATCACCCCGGCCTCGTCCGGGAAGATGCGCAGCTTGGCGAGTTTGCCCGCCATCCATTCCAGATCGGCCTCGCCGTCCTCCGCCTCGAATCCGGCCAGGACCAGGAGCCCCGGCCCGATAGCGCCCACCGTCCGGCCATCCACCTCGACCGCCGCCTGGCGCACCCGCTGCACCACCACTCTCATCGTGTTCTCCGCCATCGCCCCACCAGACCCTTGCGCCCTTCCTCCAGGGCGAACATGGCCAGGGCGAAGGGCAGAATATACAGCCAGACGCGGCCCGCCACCGGCGCCGTGCCGAACAGGGCATGGCCCCAAGGGGTATAGACGATGCCCGCCAGGAGCAGCATTTCCACCGCCAGCCCGAGCCAGATCAAAGGGTTGGCGGTCAGCGGCAGACGCCAGGCCGGCTGCCGGGCATCCCGGCAGACCAGGAGGTTGGCCACCTGGGTCAGGACGATGGCCATCAGGCAGGCGGTGGTCGCCGCCAGGTAGGCGGGGTCCGGGGGACCGAGGGGCTGGCCGTACCGCCAGCCGGCAGCGTCCAGCACGAAGAAGAAGGCCGCCATGCCCGCCACCGCCTCCAGCGGCCCGAGCCACAGGTAGGCCCGGGCCAGCACGCCCCAGGACAACAGGCGCTCATGCCGGGGCCGAGGCGGTTGGCGCATGGCATCCGCCGTCGGCGGCTCCGCCCCCAGGGCCAGGGCCGGCAGCATGTCGGTCCCCAGATCCACCGCCAGAATCTGGATCACCGTCAGGGGCAAGGGGATACGCAGGAGGACAAAGGCCAGGTAAGGGACGATTTCCGGGATATTCGAGGTGAGGATGTAGGTCATGAACTTGCGGATATTGGCGAATACCGCCCGCCCCTCCTCGATGGCATTCACGATGCTGGCGAAATGGTCGTCCAGGAGCACGATGTCCGCCGCCTCCCGGGCCACGTCGGTGCCGGAACGGCCCATGGCGATGCCGATGTCGGCGGCCTTGAGGGCGGGCGCGTCGTTCACCCCGTCGCCGGTGACCGCCACCACCTCCCCTTTCTGCTGGAGGGCCTGCACCACCCGCATCTTCTGCTCGGCGCTCATGCGGGCGCAGATCACCTCGGGGGCCGCCAGGGCCAGCTGGAGCTGGGCGGAAGTCAGCTCGGCGATGTCGCTCCCCTTGAGCACCACCGGGTCCGGTTCCCGTACCAGGCCGATTTCCCGGGCAATGGCCAGGGCCGTGTGGGGATGGTCGCCGGTGACCATGACGATCCGCACCCCCGCCGAACGGCAGCGGGAAACGGCCTCCGGCACGTCGGGACGGGGCGGGTCCTCCAGCCCCACCAGGCCGTAGAAGACCAGATCCGCCTCGGCCGGCACTTCGTCGGCGGTCATGGCCTTGCCGGCCAGGGCCAGGACCCGCAGGCCCTGCTCCGCCATGTCCTCCTGGGCCGCCACCAGGGCCCGCCGGCCTTCCTCGTCCAGGGGCCGCACCCCGTGACGGGTCCAATGGCTGACGCAGCAGGGCAGGACCGATTCCGGCGCCCCCTTGCAATGGAGCTCATAGCCGCCGTTTTCCGCCCAGACCACGGACATGCGCTTGCGCTCGTGGTCGAAGGCCAGTTCGCCATAGCGCTCCCCGCCGCCCCCCTCCCTCCGGCGCCGGCGGGAGAGTTCCCACAGGGCGATTTCCATGGGGTCCCCCAGGGGCTTGCCTTCCGGAAACTTGAGGTCGTGGCAGCGCTCCGCCACTTTCACCAAGGGAAGAGGCAGGCGGGAGAAGGGATCGCGGAAGTCGTTGTCGGCAAACAGGCGCTTCACCGCCATTCGGTTCTGGGTCAGGGTGCCGGTCTTGTCCGAGCAGATGACCGTCGTCGCCCCCAGGGTTTCCACGGCCGGCAGGTGCCGCACCAGGGCATTGCGCCGGGCCATGCGCTGGGTGGCCATGGCCAGCGCCAGGGTGACGGTGGGCAGCAGGCCCTCCGGCACGTTGGCGACGATGATGCCGATGGCGAACATGAAATTGGCCCAGAAGGGCAGCCCCAGCCAATGCCCGATGCCGAAGAAGACCAGGCCCAGCCCGGCGGCGAAGACCGCCACCAGATGGGATACCCGCCGGATTTCCCGCTGCAGGGGCGATTCGGCTTCGGCGGTGGCCTGGGCGAGGCCGGCGATCCGTCCGAATTCGGTCTTCATCCCGGTGGCGAAGACCACCGCCCTCCCCTGCCCGGAAACCACCAGGGTGCCCGCCAGGAGAAGGTTGCGGGCGGCCAGGGGATCGGGCTCGTCGTCGGCCTCGGCGATGCGCCGCTTGGGGAGGGATTCGCCGGTCAGGGTGGCGAGGCTGACCCGCAGCCCGGTGGCCTCGACGGCCCGGCAGTCCGCCGGCACCTTGTCCCCCTCTCCGAGCAGGATGACATCGCCGGGGACGAGGTCGTCTGCCGGGATGGCGAGGGTGACGCCGCCCCGCATTACCTCTACCTGTTGGGGAAGCAGCGCGAGCAGGGCGGCCAGGGCCCGTTCGGCCCGGAACTGCTGCCAGAAGGAAAAGAGGCCATTGACCACGATCACCCCGACGATGGCCCAGGCCAGGGTGCCCATGCCCTCCCCCGGCTGGGCGCGGTCGGCGAAGAAGGCCAGCCCGGCAGCCAACCACAGGATGAGGGCGAAGAAATGGGTGAATTCCCGGCCGAGGGCGAGCCACAGGGGGGCCTTGTCCGCCGCCTCGATACGGTTGGGGCCGAACTCGGCCTGCCGCCGCGCCACCTCGCCGGCGGTGAGGCCGCCTGGACCGCTGCCCAGGCTGGAGAGGGCCTCTTCGGCGGAAAGGCTGGAGAGATTCACGGCCTGCCTTCCCTGTCGCTGCCGCGCCGAGCCATGCTCACCTCCCAAGGAAATGCCATGAAAGTCATTGTAGGCCGCCCGCTACCCATGACAATCCAATGTACCTACAATGCCCTTTTCCTTGCTGCCCCTTCTCAGGAAAGGACGATCCATGCGACTGAAGCCCCTCGCCGGCCTCTGCTTGGCCGGAATGCTGAGCACCGCGGCCCTGGCCGCCCCCCCGACTCCGGTCACTTCCGTCGTCCTCTATCCGGGCGGCGCGACGGTGGTACGGACGGCCCAGGTGGCGCCCGGCGTCTCCCAAGTGGTGGTAGCCGGGCTGCCGGCCCGCTTCGATTCCCAGACCTTGCGGGCCGAAGCCGGCCCCGGCATCCACATCGGCGATATCGTCACCCTGGATGCGGCCCGCACCGAGGCGGTGAATCCGGCCGAAGCGGAGCTGGAAAGCAAAATCCAGGCTCTGGAGGACCAGCAGGCGGCCGTCGAGGGCGACATCAAGGCGGTGGAAATCGTCAAGGCTTACCTGGAACGCCTGGGCGACTCCGGCTCTTCCGACCGCCCCAACGCCGGACCGGACGCCCGTTCCCTGCCCGGCGTCATAGACACCGTGGCGCGCAGCGCCGGGGAAGCCATGGCCAAGCTCCAGAAGCTCAATATCCAGAAGCGGGAAATCGGCAAGAAGGCCGAGGCCCTGCGCCGGGACCTGGCCCGGCTGCGCACCGGCACCAAGGATTCCCGCACCGTCCTCGTCAATGTTTCCGCCGACCGGGCCGGCACCGTGAAGCTCAGCTACCAGGTCCCCAACGCCGGCTGGAAGCCGGCCTACCGGGCCCTCCTCGACTCCTCCACCGGCAAGGTGGAACTGGAGCGGATGGCGACGGTTTCCCAAAAGACCGGCGAGGACTGGAGCAACGTCAAGCTGGTGCTGTCCACCGCCCAGCCCCGCCAATCCCCCACCGGGCCCGAGCCGCAGCCCTGGCTGCTGTCCTACTATCCGCCCCAGCCCCAGGCGGAAAAAATGGCGATGCCGGCACCACTCATGGCTCGCTCTGTAGCCGCTCCGGCCGGAGGCAAGTACCAGGCGGAAGATCAGCCCTACCAGCCGCCCACCTTCATCACCCAGGGCAATTTCTCCACCGAGTTCGAGGCCCCCGCCCGGGTCACCCTGCCCAGCGACGGCCGGGAAGTTTCCGTTCCCTTGGCGAAGCAGACCCTGCCGGTGAAGCAATACCTGCAGATCGCCCCCCGCCTCGACAAGTCGGCGGTGGTCACCGCCGAGGCCCAGCGGCCCGAGGGCGTCTGGCCGGCCGGCAACCTGCAGCTCTTCCGGGACGGCAACTACGTCGGCGCCAGCCAGTGGAATCCCCAGAAATCCGACCGCTTCGTCCTCTCCTTCGGCCGCGACGAGCTGCTGCGGGTGGCGGTGGACGAGGTGGAGGGCAAATCCGGCACCAAGGGCATCTTCGGCGGCCGCCAGGAGCGCCGCATGGCCGATGTCTTCACCCTCACCAGCGCCCACCGCAAGCCGGTGGACGTGGTGGTGCTGGAATCGTCCCCGGTCGCCACCTCCGAGGAAATCCGGGTGCAGGCCACCTTTGATCCCAAGCCCACGACCACTACCTGGGAGCAGAAGCGGGGCGTAGTAGCCTGGCAGAAGACCCTGGGCCCCAACGAAACCGCCAAGTTCACCGTGGATTACGCCATCGACTATCCCAAGGAGGGCAACGTTTCGGGGCTGCGCTGAGCATCACCTCGCGATACCGGACGGGCCGCCCCGCGCTACTTCGTCCGTCCGGTTTTTCTTTTGCCCGCCGGCTTGCCAATCTGGTGCCATCTCAACACCAAAGGCATTCATCATGAAACGCTGGCTTACCCTCCTCCCCCCGGGCATCGTCCTGGCGGCCGTCACCGCCATGCTGGTCCACGGCCCCATTCCCCAGCTGGCCAATTACCACGATTTCGCCGACCGCTCCGTCCTCCTCGGGCTGCCCCATGGGGCGGACGTAGCCTCCAACCTGGGCTTCGCCCTGGTGGGCCTGTGGGGATGGCTGAAACTCTTTCCCCGGCGTAACCACCCGGCCCTGCAGTCGGGATGGCCCGGCTACGGGCTCTTCCTGGTCGCGCTGACCCTCACGGCTTTCGGCTCCAGCTTCTACCACTGGGCGCCGGACAACGCCCGGCTGCTGTGGGACCGCCTGCCCATCGCCCTGGCCTGCGCCGGGCTGCTCGCCGCCGTCCGGGGCGAAACCCGGCCGGGGGCCAGTTGCGGGACGGACACGATCTCCCTGGCCGCCTTCGCGGTGGCCAGCGTGGCCTGGTGGTATCTGACGGAAAGCCTGGGACGGGGCGACCTGCGCCCCTACCTGCTGCTCCAGGGCGCGCCCCTCGTCCTCGTCCCCCTATGGCAGTGGATCTACGGCGCCCCCCGGGCAGACCGCATCTGCTTCGGCGCTGCCCTGGGCTTCTACATCCTCGCCAAGGGCGCCGAGGTCTATGACCATCAACTCCTGGCGGCCCTGGGCGGGATCAGCGGCCACACCCTCAAGCACCTGCTGGCGACGGCTGCGGCTTGGCTGCTGGTGTGGCGGCTGGCTGGACGGGTGCAGCCTCCAGAGGCAGGTTAGCCCGCTCTTCCACGTCGGGCTTCTGCACCGGCAGGCCCATGGGCTGCATGGCGACGCCGCCGTTGCAGCCCTTGGTGTCATGCAGGGACCACAGTTGCACCATGCGGATATTGGCGCTTTCCAGGGCCGCGCTCTTCTCCCGGGTGTTGCCGATCCAGCGCTTTTCCAGGACGGCGGGAATGTCGTACCAGTTGTGCTCCATGGACTTGTTCACGTATTCCACGAAGCCCACCACCCGGGTCATTTCCATCTCGATGTCCTTGCAGCCCATGGCCTCCCGCTCATAGCTGCTGAGTTCCCCCTGCCGGCCCAGTTCCTGGGTGGCGCAGCCGGCTAGGGACAGGAGAACGACTGCTGCCGCGGCAAACGAAGCGCTGGTTTTCATCGGAAGGACCTCCTGGAGCCTGGGATGGGACGGTGAGGTGGAGGGCGAAGCGTTGCGGTCCGCTCGGAGAACTTGGCCCCAGCTCACTTTAAGAATTCCGCCCGGCCTATGCCATTCGGTGCATCCGGCATTTACCCCGGGGATCGGCACCTCCCCGGGCCGTGCATGGGTGGCGAAAAACAGCGCCGCTCTCCGCTTCCCAACCTATGGCATGCCTATAATCGACCCAGGCATACGGTATTCACCTTATCGATCGTGGACCCGCTCCTTCTCCTCGCCCTCGTCACCGTCGTCATCGTGCTGGTGTTCGACTACACCAATGGCTTCCATGACGCGGCCAACATCGTCGCGACGGTGATCGCCTCCCGGGCCATGACGCCGGTCCAGGCGGTGATCGTGGTGGGGGTGTTCGAATTTCTCGGCCCCCTCCTGGGCGGGACGGCGGTGGCGGACACCATCGGCAAGTTCGTCTCCCTGGGGGACGTGGTGCCGGTCCTCTCCCTGTCCATCCTCCTGTGCGGCCTCATCGGGGCCATCGCCTGGAACCTGGGCACCTGGTATTTCGGCATCCCTTCTTCCTCGTCCCACGCCCTGGTGGGTGGGCTGATCGGCGCCGTGGTGGTGTCGGTGGGCGGCGACCATGTGGTCTGGGGATTTTCCGAGCTCATGCACGGCCACCTCACCGGCATCGTCAAGGTACTGGCCGCCCTGGTCGTCTCCCCCTTCATCGGCTTCTGGGTCGGCTACCTCATGCATCGGTTGCTGAATGCCTTCCTGGTCACCGCCCGGCCCGCCGCCAACACCCGCCTGCGGGCCGCCCAGTTCGTCACCGCTGCCGGCCTGGCCTTTTCCCACGGCGCCAACGACGCCCAGAAGAGCATGGGCATCCTGACCCTGGTGCTGCTCCTGGGGGGATTCATCCCGAAGTTCGAGGTGCCCCTCTGGGTCATGGTGGCCTGCGCCAGCGCCATCACTCTGGGCATCCTCTCCGGCGGTTGGCGCATCGTCCGCACCCTGGGCTTCGCCATCTACCGGGTGCGGCCCATCCACGCGCTGGGCTCCCAGCTCACCTCGGCGGCCGTGATCCTGGGGGCCTCGGCAGGCGGGGCGCCGGTTTCCACTACCCATGTGGTCGCCACCTCAATCATGGGCATCGGCGCTTCGGAGCGCCCCCGGGCGGTACGCTGGGCCAAGGCCAAGGACATCGCCCTCACCTGGCTCATCACCATCCCCGGATCGGCCCTAGTCGGCATCCAGGCCTACGCCCTCGTCAATCTCTTCCTCGGAAAACCATGAGGAGCCCGCTATGAGCGAACAAGCCTCCCCCTCCATCTTCCGCCGCCTGTTCGAGCGGGTCTTCCCCAAGATGCCGGACTTCTTCGTGCTCCTCTCCGAGCAGTGCCGGCATGTGGCGCACTCCACCGACCTGCTGGTGGAATTCATGGAAACCGGCGACCCGGAACTGGGCCTCTTGATCCGCAAGGACGAACACGAGGCCGACGCCGTCAAGGTGCATAACCTCCACACCCTGAACGAGGCCTTCTCGACCCCCATCGACCGGGAGGACATCTACCGGGCCATCGTGGACCTGGATGAGATCGTCAATTACTGCAAGACGACGGTGAACGAGATGGATGTCCTGGGGGTGACGCCGGACAAGCATTGCCTGGAGATGGCCATGCACATCAAGATGGGGGTGGATGCCCTGGCGGCGGGCTACAGCCGCCTGGCCTCCCAGCCGGCTGCGGCGGCGGGGGACGCGGATTCCGCTCGCAAAGCGGAGCGCAAGGTGGAGAAGTGCTATCGCCGCGCCATCGCCGACCTGTTCCAGGGGGACGACTACATCAACATGTTCAAGCGCCGGGAAATCTACCGGCACCTGTCCAATGCCGCGGATCGCATGGCCAACTGCGCCAACACCCTCCACGACATTGTCGTGAAGATGTGCTGATCAGCCGGCCTCGGACACCAGCACGACCTTTTCACCCACGAATTCCACCACCTGACCGGGGCGCAGCTTGGCCCGCTTGCGGCTTTCCACCTGGCCATCCACCCGAACGTAGCCGTCGTCGATGGCAGCATGGGCGGCGCCGCCGGATTCGCTGAGGCCGGTAGCCTTCAGGAGTTGGTCCAGTTGGATGTACTCGCCCCGGATGGGGAATTTGATGGCCATGGCCTGTCTTTCTGAAAGATGAATTATTGGTCCACCAGGACCAGATGGACCCGGCAAGGGCCGTGGGCACCCAGCACGATGGTCTGCTCGATGTCGCCGGTACGGGAGGGGCCGGAGATGAAATTGACTGCCCGGGGCAACTCGCCCTTTTCGGCCCGCAGCAGGGCGAAGGCGTCTTCCATGGTGGCCACGATGCGGGCCACCGGGACGATTGCGATATGGATTTCTGGCAGGAGGCTGACGGTAGCCGGTGTGTCGGGCCCGGACAGGAGCATGAGGGTTCCGGTCTCGGCAACGGCGCAGAAACAGCCGGTGATGCCGATCCGGTCGGCATCCTCCGCTCCCCGGGCTTCGACGGTGAGGCCCGCCGACGGCCAATCCAACCCGGCCAGATCCGGGGCAACCACGATGAGTCCGGCCTCGTCCCCCAAATAGCGGGCTACCGCGGCGGGCACTTCCAACCGGCTGCCGACCCGATCAACGGTGCTGGCCAAGGGCTCAGCCTTGGCCCGGAAGCGCTCAGCCAAGTCGTTCCCGACTCGTGGCTGGGGCCCCAGGGCTCGGCCAGCCATGAGGGCTTCGGCGGCCTGCCGGCGGGCAGCGAAATCGCCCTTGCCGACGCCCGCCCGGACCCGTTTCAGGATGTCGTCGCGGCTGCTCATGCCACTTGGTTCCTCGGCGTGCCGGCCGCGAAGGCTTCGAGATTGTCGATGAGCTGATCGGCCAAGGTCTGCATGGCCGGCCGGCTGGCCCAGGCAACGTGGGGCGTCAGCAGGAAATTGGGCAGGGCCAGGAGTTCGGGATTCACCATGGGATGATCGGCGGGCGGCGGCTCGGCGGTGATCACGTCGAATCCCGCCCCGCCGATCCAGCCCTCCTTGAGGGCCCGGACCAGGGCCGCCTCGTCCACCAGCCCGCCCCGGGCGGTGTTGATGAGGAGCGAGGTCGGTTTCATGGCCTTCAGTTCCGCTTCGCCGATGAGGCCGGTGGTGTCCGCGGTGAGTGGGCAGTGCAGGCTGATGGCATCCGCTTCCTTGAGCACGGTATCGAAGGCGGTGTAGCCGGGACGGACCGTCGCCGCCCCCTTGCGCTCCGCCCTCAGGACCCGCATGCCGAAGGCCTCGGCCAGGCGCACTACGCCGTCCCCGAGGCTGCCGCTGCCCACCACCCCGAGGGTCGAGCCGTGGAGGTCGCGGATGGGGTGGTCGAAGAAGCAGAACTGGTCGGACCGCTGCCAGCGCCCTTCCTGCACCGATTGGCGGTAGGCGAAGAGGTTGCGGGAAAGGGACAGCAGCAGGGCGAAGGCATGCTCGGGCACGGTGTGCTTCGCATAACCCTGGATGTTGGACACCGCGATGCCCCGGGCCTTGCAGGCGGCCAGGTCCACGTTATTGGTGCCGGTGGCGGCCACAGCCACCATCTGCAGGTTCGGCAGGCGGGCGATCACGTCTCCCGGCAGCTTCACCTTGTTCACGATGACGATGGTGGCGCCCTGGAGCCTTTCCTCCACCTCGGACTGGAGAGTACTGGGATATTCCACCCAGTCATGGGGAAAGGCGGGCCGGCGCAGGTCGGCGATGATCGAATCCCGCTCCAGGTGGACGATCCGGTGCATCAGGCTTCCCGGGCGCTGAAGGGCTTGCCGTGGCGAGCGGCGATGGCGCCGATCTTCTGGCCCAGGGCGGCGTCGCCGGCGTAGGCCACCCGGCCGATAGCGGGAGATGCGCACAAGCCGTCGATGGCGGCTTCGTCCCCTTGCAGCAGGTTCAACACCCCGGCGGGCCAGCCGGCCCGGGCCGACAGTTCGCACAGGGCGAAGACGGCGGAAGGCGCCTTGGGGCTGGGCTTCACCACCACGGCAGCGCCGCCGGCCAGGGCGGATGCCGCGAGTTCGGCAGTGGCCGCCAGGGGACGGCCGGCGTCCGCCAGCACGGCCACCACGCCGGGCTCGCCGGCAACCGAACCGCGTAGGGCGGCGACGGCGGCATCCACTTCGGCGGCGGCATCGGCTTCGCTCTTGCCCGTCTCCTGCCGCACCAGCTTGGCGAAGTGCCCGGCGTAGCCGGCCAAGGCATCGGCCAGGGCGGTCAGGTGGACCTGGCGCTCGGCGCCCGTCAATGCGGCCCAGGCGGGCTGCGCAGCCTGGGCCGCATTGGCGGCTTCGGCAGCCTCGGCGGCGCCGCACAGAGGCACCCGGCGCACGGCGTCACCGGTTTGGGCATCGATCACGTCGAAAAAGGATTCGGTCACGGTCAGGTAGGCGTGGCCATTGACCCACAGGGGAATGGCCATGGGGCCGTCGGGAGCCATATTCATTGCTTTCTCCTTGCTGCGTATTGTTCTAGGAAGGTCTTGCCGGCGGCGGGGGCGGACAGGTCGCGCCCTTCGGTCCAGCCGGGGGCAAGGCCGAAGACCCGGATGCGATGTTCCTTGCCCCCCAGCCATTTCAGGTAGCGGGCGGCCCGGCGGGCGAACCATTGGTAGAGGGCGGGCTGCCGGGCAATCCAGGCCCAGGCTTTCAACGCCAGCCGCTCGCTCCAGGGGCGCAGGCGCCGCTCCACTTGCTGTTCCCGCAGGCGGCGCATGAGGTCCGGCAGGGGAATGTTGACCGGACACACCGAACCGCACTGGTTGCAGCCGGTGGAGGCGTGGGGCAGGTCCAGGGCGTTTTCCAGGCCGGTGTAGAGGGGCGTGAGCACCGAGCCCATGGGGCCGGGATAAACCCAGCCGTAGGCGTGGCCGCCCAGGGAAAAATACACCGGGCAGTGGTTCATGCAGGCGCCGCAGCGGATGCAGCGCAGCATGGGCTGGAAATCGGTGCCCACCAGCCCTGCCCGGCCGTTGTCCACCAGGATGAAGACCATCTTCTCCGGGCCGTCCCGGTCTTCTGCGCCCTTGTTGCCAGTGAGTAGGGACACGTAATTGGAAATGCTCTGGCCGGTGGCGGAGCGGGGCAGCATCCGCATGAGGGTGGCGAAATCCTCGAGGGTGGGGACGATCTTCTCGATGCCGGTGACCACCACATGCACCTTGGGCAGGGTGGTGACCATGCGGCCGTTACCCTCGTTGGTGACCAGGGCCACCGAGCCGGTTTCGGCGATGAGGAAGTTGCCGCCGGAGATGCCCATGTCGGCCGTCAGGAAGTGCTGGCGCAGCACCTCCCGGGCCTCCCGGGTCATGGCCGGAATGGTGGAAGACGCGTTGGCGGAATCCACCTCGTGGCGGGGCTTGCCGTGGTGCTTCTCGAACAGGTCGGCGACTTCCGCCAGGGTCTTGTGCACCGCCGGAGCGATGATGTGGGAGGGCGTCTCGCCGGCCAACTGGACAATGTATTCCCCCAGGTCGGTTTCCACCGGCCGGATGCCCGCAGCCTCCAGGGCTTCGTTGAGCCGGGCCTCTTCGGAGAGCATGGACTTGGATTTGGTGACCTTCTTCACCCCGTGGCGGCGGGCGATATCCACCACCAGCTCGGCCACTTCCTCGCCGTCCCGGGCCCACAGCACCTCGGCGCCAGTGGCCTTGGCCTTGGCCTCGAAAATCTCCAGCCAGACATCCAGGTCGTCCACCACCCGGTTGCGGATGTCTTTGCAGGCGGCCCGCAGGGTTTCGAACTCGATGCCGTCGTCCCGGAGGCTTTCCATGCCCTTGGCCCGCTTGCCCACGAACAGGGGCTTGGCCTTTTCCAAGGCTTTCTGGAGTACCGGGTTGCGCACCTTCTCCGCCGCCCGGGCCCGGAAGAACATGGCCTGGGACTGCATCAGTTGGGCTCCTCGCCGGCCAGCACTTCGGCGATGTGCAACACTTTGGTCCTCTCGTCGCCCCGGCGCCGCAGCCGGCCTTCGATATTGAGGAGGCAGCCCAGGTCGCCGCCCACCACGGCATCCGCGCCGACGGCGGCGACGCAGTCGCACTTGCGATCCACGATGGCGGTGGAGATGTCGCCGAATTTCACCGAAAAGGCGCCGCCGAAGCCGCAGCATTCCTCGCTGCCGGCCATTTCCTTCAATTGCAGCCCCGGCACCCGGGACAGGAGTTGACGGGGCTGGCCCTTGATGCCCAGGCCCCGTAGTCCCTTGCAGGAGTCGTGATAGGTGACGCTGCCTTCAAAACGGCCGGGCACCGACTCCAAGCCGATCTTCTCGGCCAGGAAGGCGGTGAGTTCCCAGGTGCGTTCCGCCAGGGCCTTGGCCCGCGGCCCCCAGGCAGGATCGTCCGCCAGCATCCCGGGATAGACGTTCTTCACATGGTCGGCGCAGGAGCCGGAGGGGATGACCACCTGATCGTAGCCTTCCAGGTCAGCGATGGTCTTCTTCGCCAAATCCCGGGCCGCGGCGGAATCGCCGGCGCTCCAGGCCGGCTGGCCGCAACAGGTCTGCCCCGGCGGCACCACCACTTCGCAGCCGGCGGCTTCCAGGAGCCTCAGGGCGGAGAACCCGACCGACGGCCGCATCACGTCCACCAGGCAGGTAACGAACAAGGCTACACGCATGCTAATATATTGCGCCGCAAAAAGAGGCCCGAAAAAAGGGTCCTATGCTAATCAAACCTCGCGAATAAAGGAATCCAGTTGGCCGAGGTCGCCAAGAATCCCAGTTCGATCCAGGTCATCGAGCGCATGATGTCGCTCCTCGATGCCCTCGCCGCGTCACCCGATCCGGCCAGTCTCAAGCAGTTGGCCCAGGCGACTGAACTGCATCCCTCCACTGCCCACCGCATCCTGGGGGCCATGACCTCCGCCCGCTTCGTGGAGCGCCAGGAGTCCGGCGCCTACCGGCTGGGCATCCGCCTCCTGGAACTGGGCAACCTGGTGAAGTCCCGCATCAATCTCCGGGAAGTCGCCCTGCCCTTCATGCAGCGCCTGCACGAAACCATCGGCGAGGCGGTGAATCTGGGCGCACGCCACGACGACGAGATCATCTATATCGAGCGGACTTCCTCCGGACGCTCCCTGGTCCGGGTGGTTTACCTGGTGGGCGGCCGCGCCCCCCTGCACCTCACCTCGGTGGGCAAGCTTTTCCTGGCCGCCGATGGCCCCCAGAAAGTCCGGGAATACGCCAAGCGCACAGGCCTCCCGGGCAAGACGCCCCATTCCCTGTGCACCCTGGCCAACCTGGAAAAGGAACTGGACCGGATTCGCCGCCACGACATCGCCTACGACAACGAGGAAGCCGAACTGGGCTTGAAGTGCGTGGCCGCCCCCATCCGCGACGACGAAGGCCACCTGATTGCCGGCCTCTCGGTTTCCGCCCCGGCGGACCGCCACGACCCGGACTGGGTCGATCTGGTGAAGAAAACCGCCGACGACATTTCCCACGCCCTGGGCTACGACCGCAAGGCGTAAGCAACCTCCAGATGACGGACACAAAAAAGCCGCCCATCGAGGCGGCTTTTTGCATGGAGCGGTCCCGGGCGATTAAACGGAATTCCCGGCACCGGCCACGGCGAAGCGCGGATTCTCCATCCACTTCTTGATACGCATGGCGTCGCCTACCCGAGTCATCTTGCCGTTGGAATCCAGCAGCACGATCACCACCGGCTTCTCTGCCACCTTGGCCTGCATCACCAGACAGCGGCCGGCTTCGGAGATGTAGCCGGTCTTGGAGACGCCGATTTCCCAGCGGTCGTTGCGGATCAGGGCATTGGTATTGCGGAAATCCTGGACGCGGCCATTGAGGTCCACCCGGGCCTCGGCGGTGGTGGAAAAGGCGCGGATCTCCGGGTACTGGGCGGCAGCCGCCACCATCTTGGCCAGATCGTGGGCGGTGGAGACGTTGTTGGTGGACAGCCCGGTGGGCTCCTCGAAGCGGGAGCTGACCATGCCGAGGCTCATGGCCTTACGGTTCATGGCTGCCACGAAGGCCGGCATCCCGCCGGGGTAATGGCGCCCCAGGGAATGGGCCGCCCGGTTCTCGGAGGACATCAGGGCCAGCAGCATGGCCATTTCCCGAGTCATGGTGGTGCCGACCCGCAGGCGGGAACTGGTACCCTTGAGGGTATCCACGTCCTCGTCGCCGATGGCGATGACTTCCTGCATATCCAGCTTGGCGTCGAGCACGACCATGGCGGTCATGAGCTTGGAAATGGAGGCGATGGGAACGACCGTGTCCGGATTCTTCTGAAATACCGGCTTGCCGGTGGCCTGGTCGATCACCAGGGCAGAGGCGGAAAAGAGGGCCAGGCGACCCGGCTCCCAATCCTGCAGGGAAACCTTGTGGATGGCTTTCCGGGCCGGCAGGGCTGCGTGAACCTGCGGCTTGGCCGGCTTACCAGCGGCCTTGTGGGATTTCTTGCTGGAGACCCGGTGGGATTTCTCCGCTGCCTGCGCCGGATGGATACCCAGCCCCAAAACTGCAGCGATCAGTACCGCCGTCTGCCAACTCTTGTTCATTCGAAACTCCTGCAAAATCCCTGGAAAAGCGAGGACGAGTTTAACAGACGACGGCCAAAAATCAACGCGGAAATAACCCCATAGGACATCTACCTAAAGTGACTACTTATATACCCCGAATGCCCCATTCTCATACGGCATCGACCACCGTCAGCGCCGTCATATTGACGATCCGGCGGACCGTCGCCGTCGGGGTCAGGATATTGACGGGCTTGGCGGCGCCGAGGAGGATGGGACCGACCGTGAGGTTGTCGCCGGCCGCCACCTTCAGGAGATTGAAGGAGATGTTGGCGGCATCCAGGGTCGGCATGATCAGCAGGTTGGCCTGGCCCTTGAGGCGGGAATTGGGGAAGGCGGACTTGCGGATGGCTTCGTCCAGGGCGGCGTCGCCGTGCATTTCGCCTTCCACTTCCAGTTCCGGAGCCCGTTCTTCCAAGAGGGAGAGCACCTTGCGCATCTTGATGGAGGTCGGGGTGTCTTCGGTGCCGAAGGTGGAGTGGGAAAGCAGGGCCACCTTGGGCTGCATGCCGAAATTACGCACCTGTTCGGCCGCCAGCAGGGCCATGTCGGTGAGCTCTTCGGCGGTGGGATCGTAATTGACGTAGGTGTCGCCGATGAAGACGGTGCGGCCCGGCAGCATCAGCAGGTTCATGGCGTAGTAGCGGTCCAGGCCGGCCTGGGTGCCGATTACCTGCTGCACGTAGTGGCGGTGCATCTCGTGGCGGCCGAAAGTGCCGCACACCAGGCCGTCCGCATAGCCCAGGCGGACCATGAGGGAACCATAGAGGGTGGCGCGGCGGCGGATTTCCCGGCGAGCGTAGTCGGGGGAGACGCCCTTGCGTTCCGTCAGGCGATGGTAGGTCTGCCAGAACTCCTCGAAGTGGTCGTCGAAGAACTTGCAGTTGTCCTGGTGGACGATTTCGAAGTCCCGACCTTCGCGGATACGCAGGCCGGCGGCCTCGATGCGACGGTTGATCTCGGCATGGCGGCCGATGAGGATGGGCTTGACGATGCCCTCGTCGCAGGCCACCTGGACGGCCCGCAGGACGCGCTCATCCTCGCCCTCGGCGAAGACCACCCGCTTGGGATTGAGCTTGGCCTGGGTGAATACCGGCTTCATGATCAGGCCGGAGTGGTAGACGAATTCGTTGAGCCCCTGCAGGTAGCTGTTCCAGTCCTGGATAGGACGGGTGGCGACGCCGGAATCCATGCCGGCCTTGGCCACTGCCGGCGCGATCTTGACGATCAGGCGGGGATCGAAGGGCTTGGGAATCAGGTACTCGGGACCGAAGCCGGAAACCTTCTCGCCGTAGGCGGTAGCCACCACTTCTGATTGCTCGGCCCGGGCCAGCTCGGCGATGGCCTTCACCGCCGCCATCTTCATCTCTTCGGTGATGGTGGAGGCGCCCACATCCAGGGCGCCGCGGAAGATGAAGGGGAAGCAGAGGACGTTATTGACCTGGTTCGGATAGTCGGAGCGGCCGGTGCAGATGATGGCGTCGTCCCGCACCGCCTTGACCTGCTCGGGCAGGATTTCCGGGGTCGGATTGGCCAGGGCCAGGACCAGGGGCTTGGCGGCCATCTTGGCGACCATTTCCTGCTTCAGCACGCCGCCGGCGGAAAGACCGAGGAAGACATCGGCATCGGCGATCACTTCGCCCAGGGTGCGGGCGCTGGTGTCCTTGGCATAGCGAGCCTTGATCTCGTCCATCTCCTCGACCCGGCCCTGGTAGACCACGCCCTTGATGTCGGTGACCCAAATGTTCTCGACCGGGGCGCCCAGCATGACCAGGAGGTCCAGGCACGCCAGGGCGGCAGCGCCGGCGCCGGAAGTGACGATCTTGACCTTGGAGATATCCTTGCCGATCAGGTGCAGGCCGTTGAGGATGGCAGCACCCACCACGATGGCGGTACCGTGCTGGTCGTCATGGAAAACGGGAATCTTCATCCGTTCCCGCAGCTTCTTCTCGATATAGAAGCATTCCGGGGCCTTGATGTCTTCCAGGTTGATGCCCCCGAAGGTCGGCTCCAGGGCCGCGATCATGTCGATGAGTTTGTCCGGATCGCGCTCCTCGATTTCCAGATCGAAGACATCGATATTGGCAAATTTCTTGAACAGGACGCCCTTGCCTTCCATCACCGGCTTGGCGGCCAGGGGGCCGATGGGTCCGAGACCCAGGACGGCGGTGCCGTTGGTGATGACGCCCACCAGGTTGGCGCGAGCGGTCAGGGTGCTGGCCTCGGCCGGATCGGCGACGATTTCCTCGCAGGCGAAAGCGACGCCTGGGGAGTAGGCCATGGACAGGTCGTACTGGTTGGTCAACTGCTTGATGGGGGTGACGGCGATCTTGCCCGGGCGGGGCTGGCGATGATAGTAGAGCGCGGCTTCTCGGAGCTGCTTGGAATCCATGTCTTCCTCCATTTCGTATTGTGAAATTGCATACCGGATAGCGCAAGATCATACCACGCAATTGGTCAAACCAATATTGCGGCAATCACTTAGAAAGGGGCCCCCCCGGCCCGACCGCCAGCATAGCGCCGCAGGCAGCCACCTTCGGTGATGGTCACTCAAAAGTCACAAACCCACTGTTTTCGGGCACAGAAATGGGGGTAAATGCCCACTGACAAGCGTCTTCATCTATGGCATAATTATGGGCTTCCCAGCCGACGGCCTCTGGCCGCGTCTCGTGGCGGCAGTTCCCGGCGACTGGCGTGAATTCCTTGAACCACTAAGAGAGAGATCGCCATGACCGCACCGCTTAATGCTCCTTCCTACGTCAAACACGAAGCCCTGAAAAAATGGGTTGCCGAAATCGCCGAGCTGACCCAGCCGGACCGCATTTATTGGACCGACGGTTCCCAGGAAGAGTATGACCGACTGTGCGCCGAGATGGTGGAAGCCGGCACCCTGATCAAGCTGAACCCCGAGAAGCGCCCCAACTCCTACCTGGCCTTCTCCGATCCTTCCGACGTTGCCCGCGTCGAAGACCGCACCTACATCTGCTCCGCCAAGAAGGAAGACGCCGGCCCCACCAATAACTGGGAAGACCCGGCCAAGATGCGCCAGACCCTGAACGGCCTGTTCAAGGGCTGCATGAAGGGCCGTACCATGTACGTCATCCCCTTCTCCATGGGCCCCCTGGGTTCCCCCATCGCCCACATCGGCATCGAGATCACCGACTCTGCCTACGTGGTCACCAACATGAAGACCATGACCCGCATGGGCAAGGCCGTGGTCGAACAACTCGCTACCGACGGCGAGTTCGTCCCTTGCGTCCACACCGTGGGCGCCCCCCTGGAGCCGGGCCAGAAGGATGCCAAGTGGCCCTGCAACCCGACCGTCAAGTACATCGTCCACTACCCCGAAACCCGGGAAATCTGGTCCTACGGTTCCGGCTACGGCGGTAACGCCCTGCTGGGCAAGAAGTGCTTCGCCCTGCGTATCGCCTCCACCATGGCCCGTGACCAGGGTTGGCTGGCCGAACACATGCTCATCCTCGGCGTCGAGTCCCCCGAAGGCGAGAAGTCCTATGTGGCCGCCGCATTCCCGTCCGCCTGCGGCAAGACCAACTTCGCCATGCTGATCCCGCCCAAGACCCTGAACGGCTGGAAGATCACCACCATCGGCGACGACATCGCCTGGATCAAGCCCCGCAAGGATGCCGACGGCGTCACCCGCTTCTACGCCATCAACCCGGAAGCCGGCTTCTTCGGCGTCGCCCCGGGCACCTCCGAGAAGACCAACTTCAACGCCCTGGCCACCCTGAAGGAAAACATCATCTTCACCAACGTCGCCCTGACCGATGACGGCGACGTGTGGTGGGAAGGCATGACCAAGGAAGCCCCGGCCCACCTGATCGACTGGCAGGGCAACGACTGGACCCCGGAAGACGGCAAGGCCGGCAAGAAGGCCGCCCACGCCAATTCCCGCTTCACCGCCCCGGCCGCCCAGTGCCCGTCCATCGACCCGGCCTGGGAAGATCCCGCCGGCGTGCCCATCTCCGCCTTCATCTTCGGCGGCCGCCGCGCCACCACCGTACCGCTGGTGTACGAAGCCTTCAACTGGAACTTCGGCGTCTACATGGCCGCCACCCTGGGCTCCGAAACCACCGCTGCTGCCTTCGGCGCCCAAGGCGTCGTCCGTCGCGACCCGTTCGCCATGCTGCCCTTCTGCGGCTACCACATGGGCGACTACTTCAACCACTGGCTGCGCATGGGCCACGCCGTCGAAGACACCCCGAAGGTCTTCTGCGTGAACTGGTTCCGCATGGACGAAAATGGCAACTTCATGTGGCCCGGCTTCGGCGACAACATGCGTGTCCTGAAGTGGATCGTCGAGCGCTGCAAGGGCAAGGTCGGCGCCAAGGAAACCGCCCTGGGTTGGATGCCCAAGTTCGAGGACATCGACTGGACCGGCCTGGGCATCTCCAAGGCTGAATTCGAAGGCCTGACCCAGGTCGACGCCGACGCCTGGAAGGCCGAACTGGCCGGCCACAAGGAGTGGTTCGACAAGATGGGCGAGAAGCTGCCGAAGGAACTGACCCTGAAGCGCGAACTGTTCGAACTGGGCCTGTTCAAGGACGCCGTCTAAGCTGACCATAGGCACTTCTGTCTAAGAGTGGCCGCCCTCGGGCGGCCATTTTCGTTTTAAACTTTCCCCGATGTACCGACCCGCCTCCCGAACCCGCGACATCGCCCCCTTCCACGTCATGGAGCTTCTTTCCCGCGCCAAGGCGCTGGAAGCCCAAGGACGGGACATCATCCACATGGAGGTGGGAGAGCCCGACTTCCCCACCCCGGAACCCATCGTCCGTGCCGCCCAGGCTGCCATCGCCGAAGGGAAGGTCTTCTACACCCCTGCCCTCGGGCTGCCGGAACTTCGGCAAGCGATTTCCGACTTCTACGCCAGTCGCTACGGCGTTGCCGTGCCGGCTTCGCGCATCGTGGTAACCGCCGGCGCCTCGGGTGCATTGACCCTCGCCCTCGCCTGCCTGGTGGAGCCCGGCCGCCGCTGGCTCCTGACCGACCCGGGCTACCCCTGCAACCGCCATTTCGTGCGCAGTTTCGAGGGTGCGCCGGTCGGCATGCCGGTCGGGCCGGCCACCAACTTCCAGCCCACGCCGGAACTGCTGGCCCGCCACTGGGATGAACAGACGGATGGCCTGGTAGTCGCCTCCCCGGCCAACCCGACGGGAACCATGCTTAATGGAGAAGAATTGGCCGCCCTGGCGAATTTCGTCCGGGAACGGGACGGCCACCTGATCGTGGACGAGATTTACCACGGCCTCACCTACGAGGACGACGCCCCGACCGCCCTGGCAGCGGCCGATGACCTTTGGGTGGTGCAGAGCTTTTCGAAATACTTCCAGATGACCGGCTGGCGTCTGGGTTGGCTGGTGGTGCCAGAGCCTTACCTCCGGGACATCGAGAAGCTGGCCCAGAATCTCTTCATTTCCCCGCCGACACCAGCCCAGTACGCTGCCCTAGCGGCCTTCCAGCCCGAAACCCTGGATATCCTGGAAAAGCGCCGTGCCGAATTCCGCCGCCGCCGGGACTTCCTGGCGCCGGCACTGGAGCACCAGGGCTTCCGCCTCACCGCCCGCCCCGAAGGGGCCTTCTATCTCTATTGCGACAGCTCCGGGATTGCGGCGGACAGTTTCCAACTTGCCGGCCGCATGCTGGAGGAGGCGGGCGTAGCCGCCACCCCCGGCCTGGATTTCGGCAGCCACGAGCCGCAGTGGCACATCCGCTTCGCCTACACCACCGGCATCGAGCGCCTGCAGGAGGCCGTCGCGCGGCTAGAGGGGCTGTTCCGCCGGGGGTAGGACGAGGTCAGGGTAACGCTCCCGGACCAGACTCCAGTTGAAATGCCTGCCCGGATCGATCTTCCGCCCCGGGGCGATGTGGCAATGCCCAGCCACCCCGCTGATGGGGTAGCGCTCCCGCAGGGCCTCCAATAGACGCCAGAGGGACTCGTATTGGGCCGCCTCGAAGGGCTTGCTGTCGCACCCTTCCAGTTCGATACCGACAGAGTAGTCGTTGCAGTTGCCTCGCCCCTGCCAGGCCGACTGGCCGGCATGCCATGCCCGGCGGTCGCAATCCACGAACTGGACGATCTCGCCGTTGCGCCGGACGTAGAAGTGGGACGACACCTTGATGCCGGCGAGGGAAGCAAAGGAAGGATGGGCGCCGGGATCGAGGCGATTCAGAAAAAACTGCTCCACCCAGTTCCCGCCAAATTGGTCGGGCGGCAGGCTGATGTAGTGGATCACCACGAGACTGATCTTGCTGCCCGCCGGGCGGGCCTCCTCATTGGGGGAAGGCACTGCCCGGGCCGCCGCCAGCCAGCCGCCGGAACGCCAGGCAGTCATTCGATGCCCAGGCGTTCGAGCCGGTAGCGCAGGGAGCGGAAGGTCACCCCCAGCAGCCGCGCCGCCGCGGTGCGGTTCTGGCCGGTCTTCTGGAGGGCTTCCAGGATGGCCTGCTTTTCCAGGCGGTTGAGGTAGTCGTCCAAGGTTTCGCTGCCCCGCCCCACCGATTCTCCGGCCATTTCCTCCGGTGCCAGCTGCAAGTCGTCCGCCTCGATGACCTCGCCGGAGCATAGGGCCGTCGCCCGCTCCAGAATATTCTCCAGTTCCCGCACATTGCCCGGAAAGGGATAGCGCTCCAGGGCCTTGAGGGCATCGGCAGACAACCGCGGCGAAGCGGCGCCGTGGAGCCGGAGCAGGATGGCATCCACCAATGGGGGAATGTCCTCCGGCCGTTCCCGCAGGGGCGGCATGCGCAGCTCGATGACGTTGAGGCGATAGTAGAGATCCTGGCGGAAAGTGCCCTTCTCGACGCATTCCCGCAGGTTGCGGTGGGTGGCGCAAATGATGCGCACGTCCACCGGCTCCTCGACGGCGCTGCCCACCTTGCGCACCTTCTTTTCCTGGATGGCCCGCAGCAGTTTCACCTGCATGGCGAGTGGCAGATCCGCCACCTCGTCCAGGAACAGGGTGCCGCCGTTAGCGGCCTGGAAAAAGCCATCCCGGTCGGCATCGGCGCCGGTGAAAGCGCCCTTGCGATACCCGAAGAACTCACTCTCCATCAACGTTTCCGGGATGGCGCCGGAATTGACGGGCACGAAAGGCCCGCTGCTGCGGGCACTCTGGGCGTGGATGAGACGCGCCGCCAGTTCCTTGCCGCTGCCGGATTCGCCGGAAATGTAGATGGGCGCCTGGCTGCGGGCCAGCTTGGCGATGGTCGCCCGCACCTGCTGCATGGCGCCGGAATCGCCGGAGAGGGACTGCATGGGTCCTTCCCGGCCAGCCTGTGCAGGGAGGCGGAGGGCCGATTTGATCAAGGCGCGCAACTGCTCCAGGCCCACCGGCTTGGCCAGATAGTCGAAAGCGCCGGCCTTCAAGGCAGCCACGGCGTTTTCGGCGCTGCCAAAGGCGGTAATGACCGCCACAGGCGTCTCGCCGTAGTTCTCGTTGATGTGCCGGACGATATCCAGTCCTTCCCCGTCGGGCAAGCGCATGTCGGTCAGGCAGAGCTGGTACTCGCACTCGGCCAGGCAGGCCTTGGCCTCAGCCACGGTCCCGACGCAATCCGCCGCCAGCCCCATGCGGGACAGGGTCAGATCGACGAGTTCCCGGATATCCGCCTCGTCGTCGATCACCAGCACGCGGTTCAGCTCTCCGCGGACGCGACGTTCCGGTCTTGGGTTCGACACCTATCGTTTCTCCCGACAACAATGAAATGGCCACACCCCACCGTCGGCCCCAATTCGAGGCTGGCTCCATTGGCTTCGCACAGCTCCCGGGCGATGAAGAGGCCCAGGCCGGTGCCTTTGTGGTGAGTGGTAAAAAACGGTTCGAAGACCTGGCCGCGGATGGTATCCGGCACTCCCGGCCCGTCATCGATCACATGCAATTCTACGCGTCCGCCGCCTGGGGCGGCAGCCACCACCAGTCGGACACTGCCTTCTCCACCCCGGCAATGGCGAAGGGCATTGCCTGTGAGATTCCAGAGGACCTGGCGAAGGTGGGAGCGATCGAAGCAGATTTCGACCGGCTCGTCGGCCTCCACCCGCAGCACTGCCGGGTCCGGCGATTCGGCCGCCACGAACTCCGCCGTAAAGTCCCGGATGAAGAGGTCCAGGCGCAGAGATTCCATGGTCGCCCGGTCGCTACGCCCCAGTTCCAGCACATCCTGGACAATGCGGTCGATGCGGGAAACGTTGTCGCCCAGGATGCGCAGCAGACGCCCCTGCATTTCCCCCCGCAGCTCTTCCCGCAGGAGGTCGGTGGCGTGGCTGATGGCCGCCAGGGGATTGCGGACTTCGTGGGCGATGCTGGCCGTCAGCCGCCCCAGAGAGGCCAGCTTGAGCTGCTGGGCCCGCTCCTTGATCCGGCCGACATCTTCGAGGAAGACCAGGACCTCGCCGTCACTGCTGTTGGTGGATTCGAAACGGGCTCGCAACTCCCGGTCCCGCCCGGCGCTGAAGTCGACCCAATCCTGCTCCCGATTTCGAATCCAGTCCTTGAATGCCCGATCCAGGGCCGGAGAGTGGCTTTCCAGAGAACGGGCTTCCTGGGCCGATATCGCCAACATGGCCTCGGCCACGGGATTGCAGCGCAACAAAGTACCGTCCCGCCCGACGATCAGCACCCCCCCTTGCATCCGCTCGATGATGCGCTGGCTGATCCGGGTCTGGTTCTCCAGGGCGATGCCGCGCCGGCGGGCCAACTCCTCCTGGATCATCATGCGCTGCCCCAGCAGGCGCGCCAGCACGGCAGTAGCGAAAAATCCCGCCGACAGGAATCCGGCCTGGACAGTGCTGGCCGCCTCAAGATCGCCCTTGGCCACGCCATAGATCTGCATCACCAGCACGGACAGCGTGGCGACGGCCGCATAGAACAGCACCATGTGGCCGCGCCCCACCAGGCTGGCCGCCGCCAGGGAGACCAGCAGCAGCACCCCGAGGCCGCTGGAAAGCCCACCCGCCGCGTACATCAGCAAGGTGACCGCCACCGCATCGGCGATGACCTGGAAGGACAACTGCAGGTTGAAATGCCGATGCCAGCGCACCGACAGGATGGCGCCGCCCCCAGCGATCAGGAGGTAGGGGATGCCGACGGAGTCGAACAGAACCGGATGGTTAAGGCGGAATGGCGAAAGCCAGCCATGGGTGAACGTGCTCATGGAGACCAGCACGGCAGCTACGACAAGCCGATACAGGTTGAAGTACTGGAACGAGCGCCAGTTCGGCTCCCAGGTCGAGGAAAGCCAACTCGTCATGGCTTTGAGGTTTCCTCCCCGTTACGGCGGTGCGCGTCGCAGCAATAGAAGCGATCCTCCACCGCCAGACTCTCGCTGAGCGGCTGGTTAACACCGCAGTAGGCGCAGGCAACCATCCGCTCCGCCGGGGGTTGCGGACGCGAGACCGTAGCGCTGGGCCGTGCGCTCTCCCGCCAACGCCACCAGACAACAGCGATCACAACCAACAGGACAAGATACTTGAACACCGCCTCGACTCCCCTCTATTCGCGCCCATGATGCCCAAGAACCGGGCCCGAACCAAGGATTTTCGCTCCGGCGGAGGCCTGGCAACAAGGTCGGCAGGCCATGAGATTTCGGGTTTTCATTGGAGGAATAACCCACCATATACATACAGCATTTGCCCCATGCATCTCTTTCCCGGTTTCCCGGAGAATCCTCGCCTTCACCAGAGGAAGAAAGCCATGGAAAACAATAAACAGAATGCCTGCGATACCGGCAGTCTCACCCCGTTCCCCAACAACTTCACACCACCGGGCGCCAGCCTCATGTTCAGCGACGAGGCGCTGGCCCATTGCCTGGCGGATTTGAAACGGCAACTGGAATTGCGCCAGGCCATGCACTGACCCGACCGGCCCCCGATCAGAGCGCTGACTGCACTTGGGGCGGATTCGCCTCAGCCGGGCACGCAGGAGTCATGGGGCCCCCGTCTTTCGACAGGTAGTCCGAAAATTGATCGCTCCCCATGGGGCGCCCGAAGAAATACCCCTGGGCTTCTTCGCATCCCAACTCACGCAACAGGGTACCGGTCGCTTCATCCTCGACCCCCTCGGCGATGGTGCTTAGCCCGAGGGAGCGAGCCATCTGGATGATGGCGTGAACGATGGCCGAGTCGTCCGGGTTGGAGAACAAGTCTCTGACAAACGATTGGTCGATCTTCAGCCGATCGACGCTGAAACGCTTTAGATAGGCGAGGCTTGAGTAGCCGGTACCGAAGTCGTCGATGGAAAAGCGCACGCCGAGGGTCTTCAGTTGCTTGATGACGGCAAGGACGTACTCTGTGTTGTCCAGGAGCAGCGATTCGGTCAATTCCAATTCGAGGTTGGACGGCGGCAGACCTGACTCCGCAAGTGCCGCCGTTACGCTTTCCTGCAAATCCCCACGCCGAAACTGTACTGCCGAGAGATTCACCGCAACCACCAGGTCACTCCGCCCAGCCGCCCGCCAAGCGGCTGCCTGCTTGCACGCCTCACGCAGAACCCAATCGCCGATAGGAACGATCAGGCCGCTGTCTTCGGCAACGGCGATGAACCGCCCTGGCAGCACCAACCCCTCCAGCGGATGGTGCAGACGGATCAGGGCCTCAGCGCCCAAGATGGCCCCGGTCGCCAGATCGATCTGCGGCTGGTAGTGCAGGACAAACTGCCCCTGTTCAAGGGCTTGGCTAAGCCAGTTGCGGACTCGCAGGCGATCGTCCGCTTCGATATTCATCTGCTCGGTGTAGAAGCGGTAGATATTTCGACCGGCGGCCTTGGCGTTGTACATGGCCGTGTCGGCCTTGCGCAGCAGGGTACCGAAGTCGCCGCCGTCATCGGGATGCACAGCGACACCGATGGACACGCTGGAAGCCAGTTGGTGATGTTCGATTTCGAAGGGCGTCTTCATTTCCCTCAGAAGGGCTTCGGCGGTCCGGGTGATCGACTTCGCGTCATGCACATCGGTCAGTATCACGAGAAACTCGTCGCCTCCCTGACGGCTCAAGGTATCGGTGGCGCGGAGGCATTGCCCCAGGCGAGCCGTCACTTCCTGCAGCATGGCATCGCCGATATCGTGCCCGAGGGAGTCGTTGATGCTCTTGAAGTTATCCAGGTCGAGAAAAAGGACGGCGACCTTGGCCCCCTCCCGCTCGGCGAAGGCCTTCGCCTGCTGGAAGCGGTCGATGGCCAACAGGCGGTTGGGCAGTTGGGTCAGCGGATCATGCTGGGCAAGGAACTCGACCCTGGCCTCGTGCTCCATTCGCTCCGCATCCCACGCCAACAGTTGCCTGCTCGACCAGCGATAGACGACATAGCCGCCGATCATCAGGACCAGGAACAGGACGACGGCGAATTGGGCCTGGCGCAGCCATTTCCCCTGGACGTTGTACAGAGGGGTCGAGATGTAGACGGTCAGGGGGCTGGAGGACAGGCGGTGAAAGGCGAACAGGCAATCGCTCTTGGTGACGCTGCTCCACCCTTCGGTGACACCCCGCTCCGGAAATTCGTTCTGCACCAGATACTCCCGGAGCCGGCCGGAGCGCGGCTTGCCGTAGGCCTCGGGATAGTCGATCGCCCTGGGGACGGGATAGCGGCTGACCAGGTAGCCGTCATCCCGTATCAGACCCAAGGCCGAATCGGGCGGCAGGGGAACGCCCTGCCAGAATACCTGCTGCTGGCTGACCAGCAAGGTTGCCGAAAGGATGAATAGCAGTTGCCCCCGCTCATCCCTTATCCCCAGGCGAAGGGGAATCGACCACTCTCCCCCATGGCTTGCGATCTTGGGGCGTCCTATATCGAATTCACGGCCGGACTCGATCGCACGCAATCCCAGTTGAAAGGACTCATCGTTACCGATAAAAGGCAACAGCCCCCCGGGGTCCGCATCATCGGAAACCAGCATGTGGCCGTCGGGCTGGAGGAGATTGACGTGTAGGAAATCTGGATTGGCCTCTTTGGCTCTCTTGAGTAGAGCGCGGGTCGCCTTGCTGACGAAAGGATGCCCGGAGCCCTGCATGTCGGCGCGCAACTGGCGTAGCGAACGGGCCTGATTGGCGAAATAGCCGTCGAGGGATTTGCCCGTAATTTCCACAAGCGAGGAAAGATAAAGGAGTTCATGCTCCTTTTCCGTGTTCCAGGACCGCCAGGCGAATTCACTGCCGATCCCCAAGATCAGGAAGGTTAGGCAAAGGAATCCAATGCGCAGATGGCGAATCGTCTTCTGCACGCTCCTTTTTGCAGCAACAGGGCTAGAACTAGCCATGGTCAATTACCCGGTAATTGAGAAGAAGCTCGCAGCCCCTTCAGCATCGCTTGCCACGGCGCCGGAACGCCCCCGAATAACAGTATCGATTATAGGGGTATTAGAGAAGTCCCGGATTGGATGCGGCCGCTCAAGTCGCCCGGCCGCAAAACTGGAGAAATCAGGGGAAATAGAGAAGAAAAGAAAAAAGCCCTGGAAAACCAGGGCTTTTCTAAATTCTTGGTCGGAGTGACATGATTCGAACATGCGACCCCTGCGTCCCGAACGCAGTGCTCTACCAGGCTGAGCTACACTCCGATGCGTTTCGAGAGAATCAGTGATTTCTCTCAACCGCGAAAGACGACAATTGTAGCAGAGCTTCTCGGTAATTTGAATCCCCCAGGCATCGAATTGCATCACGAGCCAGGGCGGCCTCCTTTTCAGCCTGTTTGCGGGCGTGCTCAAGCGCACCGGAATTACGAATGGCTGCCAGGACCGCGGGGAAATCTTCCCGGCCGCCCTCCTCAATGGCGCGGCGGACGCAGGCGGCTTCTTCAGGGCTACCGTTCTGCATCACATAAATGAGCGGAAGGGTGGGCTTGCCCTCAGCCAGGTCGTCGCCGAGATGCTTGCCGGTGTCCGCTTCCTGCCCCGAGTAATCCAGCACGTCGTCCACCAGTTGGAAGGCAGTGCCGAGGTGCATGCCATAAACGGCCAGGGCCTTTTCCACCTCCGGGGTGGCTCCGCCCAGGATGGCGCCCAGTTGGGCGGCTGCCTCGAACAGTTTGGCGGTCTTGTAGCGGATGACCTGCAGGTAGCGGGCTTCGTCCACATCCGCATCGTGGCAATTCATAAGTTGAAGGACTTCCCCCTCAGCGATGACATTGGTCGCATCGGAAAGGACGCGCATGACCTTCATGTCATTGACCCCGACCATCATCTGGAAGGCCCGGGAATAGAGGAAATCGCCAACCAGTACGCTGGCGGCGTTGCCGAACATGGCATTGGCGGTATCCCGCCCGCGACGTAGGGCCGACTCGTCTACCACGTCATCGTGGAGCAGGGTCGCGGTATGGATAAATTCGACGACCGCCGCCAGTTCATGATGATGGGTTCCCCGGTAGCCGAGGGCACCGGCTGCAAGCAGCACCAGGGCCGGCCGCATGCGCTTCCCACCGCTATTGATGATGTATTCCGCCACTTGGCGGACCAGGACAACATCCGAGTAGAGGCGGTCGCGAATGACGGCGTCCACGGCCTTCATATCGGGCCCGATGAGGGCGTAGAGCTGATCGAGCGTCACAGCGAGCAGGAATTAGATAAAGCGTCGAATCTTAGGCGCCGGCCGAAACACCGTCAAGGCCGCCAGATCAATCCTGGTTTGGGCTAAACTGCGTTAATCAAAAAAGCCAGGGAGACCACCATGGATATCAGGTCCATTATTGCCCCCGTTGTCCAAGATCGCGATGCACTCGAAGAATTCGCAGATATCTTGCTCGACCGCGCCCCAGAGGTGGAGCGGGACGTTACCCGCCTGAAGAAGGCTCCCGGCGACCGGGAGTTGGTGGCCGATCTATTCCGCGCGGTCCACAATATCAAAGGGGATGCGGCACTCTGCAAATTCGATTTGGCAGTAGCGATCGCCCACCCCATCGAGTCATTGCTTTCCCGGCTGCGGGAGGCGGACATCGGCTTTTCCGACCTGCTGGCGGAATCGCTCCTCCTTGCTATCGACCGGCTGGAACTCGCTACCGACGGCGTCCTGGGCCACAAGCCCCTGGAGAGTCTCCGCCTCCTGCCTCTGGTGCAAGGCTTGGAGAAACTGGCCATCGCCCCGAGCGATAAGATCGACGACCTGAGCAAGGACCTGATCGAAGCGGTAACCGGCTTCCCGCCGGTGCTGGCCAGTCTGTCCACCAAGGCGCCGAAGGTGACGCCACCTCCCGAGACGCGTCCGACCGCAACCGGCGATCTTCAATTTTTCCGTTCCCTGGCACATCAGTTCGAAAGCCGCTCTCCCCTCTTCAAGGGGCGGACCATGCGCATCTTGCGCCTGGCGCTCGAAACCAACAGGGCTGCCGGCTCCCCCGTGGATCCCCTGCAACTGGAGGCGGCCGTTTACATGCACGATGTCGGCATGATGCTGTTGCCGGAATCGACTTGGCTCAAAGTGGGGCGCATGACCGAGGAGGACAAGCTGGCGCTCCGCAACCACCCCGGCTACGGTGCCGGCCTCCTGTCCCGAATTCCCGGATGGGAGGTGGCTGCCGAGATGATTGCCCAGCATCATGAGATGCCTGACGGCGGCGGCTATCCCGCCGGCCTGAAACAGGACCAGATCTGCGCCGGCGCGAAGATTCTCGCCATTGTCGATGCCTTCGAGGCCGTCATGCTCAAGCACATCCACCGGGGCAAAAATCGTTCCGTATTGCGCGCCATCGCGGAGGTGAACGCCTGCGACAAGCAGTTCGCGCCGGAGTGGATTACTCCCTTCAATTCGGTTATCCGACGCACGGTAGAGGCTTGATGTCAGCAGTGGATAGGGAGCGCCGCTTCGGCGGCGTGGCAAGGCTATATGGGGACGAGGGGGCTGCCCGCTTAAAGCAGTCCCACGTCTGCGTGGTGGGCATCGGCGGCGTCGGTTCCTGGGCTGCGGAGGCTCTGGCCCGTTCGGGCGTGGGCGCCCTCACCCTGATCGACCTGGATATGGTGGCCGAGTCAAACACCAACCGGCAGATTCACGCCCTCGGTGATGTTTACGGCAAGGCCAAGGTGGACGCCATGGCCGAGCGCATCCTTGCCATCAACCCGGATTGCCGTATCCGCACGATCGAAGACTTCATTGCCCCCGATAACACGGCTGAGTTCCTGGCCGGCCCTTTCGATGCCGTAGTGGACGCCATTGATCAGGTGAAGGCCAAGGCGGCCATGGTGGCCCACTGCCGGCGCCACCAACTGCCGGTTGTCACGGCAGGCGCTGCCGGCGGGCAGATGGATCCTACCCAAATCCGCGTTGCGGATCTCGCCCAGACCGTCCAGGATCCACTGCTGTCCAAGCTGAGGTCGGTACTGCGCCGGGAATATGGCTTCCCGCGGGACACCAAGAAGAAGTTCGGCGTCACCGCCGTGTATTCCACCGAACAGCTGCGTTATCCCGAAACCGGCGCCGTCTGCGCTACTGACAGCGGCCCCACCGGGCTCAATTGCGCCGGATTCGGCTCATCAGTGTGCGTGACATCGGCGTTCGGCATGGCAGCCGCCGCTTATGTCCTGCGCCTGATCGCTTCCCAGTGAAGGCACCGAAAAAGCGGTAGCTCTGGCGAGCCGGCCAGCCCATGGGGAGGCGGTCAGGCCTTATCCAGGCTGTCGAGCCATACTCCGAGGCCCTGGGCATTCAATTCCAGGTCCGTAGCCCACAGTTCGAGCACATCATCCTTTGGGAGGGTGCAACCGTGGGTCTTTACCTCTTCCAGCAGATAGTCGGTAAGCCTTTGCTTGATGCGGTCGTGGCGCAACGGTCCGGCAGCCTTTTCCTGGAGAGCGACTTCCACATGGACGTCGAGGCGGCGCAGGAGATCCTGGCCCAATTTGGCAACGTCCTGAATCCGGCTGTAATGGGTCAGATAGATGGCCTCCGGCTCGAAATCGAGCAACATCTTGATGGAATCGCGCATGGCGTCCGGCTCGAATTGGCTTGGAGTGGTGGTCGGAAAGATGAAAGGCCGACCGTCGACATCCAGTTCCCGGTAGGAAAGCCCAAACATGTCGCCGCTGAAAATTCCGCCAGTCTTCCTGTCGACGATGCAGATATGGTGGCGGGCATGGCCCGGCGTATCGAGGCAAAGGAGGTCCCGGCCGGCCAGGGACACCACATGGCCATGGGGAGCTTCGATGATGCGTTCAGCCGGAATAGGCAATATCTCGCCATATACCCGGTCGACGTACTCCTTGCCATAAACTGCGCACACTCCCGCCACCAATTTCGACGGCTCGGCCATGTGGCGAGCCCCCCTAGGATGGACCACCAGGCTGGCGTTGGGAAATGCCTTCATCATCGCCCCGGCGCCGCCGGCGTGATCCAGGTGAATATGGGTCAGAATGACGTAGTCGACAGCCTCCTCCGAAAGCCCCAGGCGCCGCAGGGCCGCAACCGCGTTGGACAACGAGTCGTTGCTGCCGGTATCGACAATCGCGACCCGCCCCTGCTCCACGACCATGTGAATGGCTGCCAGGATCGGGCGAACATACCCGGCATCGAAAGCAATGATGCCGTTTCCGTAATCTCTCCAGTCGAACATTGCTGACTCTCCTTTGGCATGGCCGGCGCATTATACTGGCAGGCTCCAGCAATCTGAATTCCGCATCATGTCTCACTTCCTGGCCGACGATGGCGAGAAAATCCATGTCCAGATTTCCGGCGACGGCTCCCCGCTGGTCCTGCTCCACGGCTGGACGGCCAGTCACCGGGACTGGTTTCCGTTCCTCGGCCAACTCGCTGGAAAACACCGCGTCTTCCGCTGGGACGCCCGTGGTCACGGGGGACATTCGCTAACCACGATGACTGCACCCACCGTGCAACGCATGGCGAGGGATCTCCATAATCTCCTGGAACACTTCAACCTCGTCGACGCTGTCGTAGCCGGGCATTCCATGGGCGCCCTCACCCTCTGGCAGTATGTCCGCGACTTCGGAACCAAACGTATCGGGAAGGCGTGTTTTATTGACCAGTCGCCGAAACTGCTCACCGACGACTCCTGGGACCACGGCATCTACGGCAGTTTCAACAGGGACCGATCCCGAGCTTTCATCGCCCGGCTAAATGAAGATTTCGCGGAAGCCGTTTTGGAGCTTACGGCCTTTGGCCTCAACGCCCGAGCTCGCGAAAAATACCAGCAGAATGCGCCTGGTTGGCAAAAATCCCGAGACCATCTCGGCGGGCAGAGTCCAGGGCCGCTTATCACATGCTGGGAAAGTCTCACCCAGGCGGACTACCGGGATGTATTGGAAGAGATCGACGTACCATCGATGCTGATTTACGGCAGCGAGAGTAACTTCTACCCAACGGACACCGCTCGCTACGTGGCAAGCCGTATTCCGCGGGCGATTCTGCACATTTACGAAGGCACCGACCATTCGCCCCACCAATGGCAGCGCGAGCGTTTCGTGAAAGATCTACTCGACTTTATCGAAGGCTAACGGTATTCCGCCTTAAGAAGCGGTGCGAAACGCTTCCGAAACCTAGCCACCTTGGGCGCCACGACGACCGAACAGTAAGCCTGCTCCGGATGGGTCCTGAAATACTGTCGGTGGTAGCCTTCCGCCGGATAGAAAGGCTGTGCCGGGACGACTTGTGTGATGATCGGAGCATCCCATATTTGCTGTCGGCCGAGTTCGGCGATCACTTCGTCCGCTTCGTGCTGCTGCTCCGGCGTTTGATAGAAAATTGCCGACCGATACTGACTGCCGACATCGTTTCCCTGGCGATTGAGCGTAGTCGGATCATGGATGGCAAAGAAGATTCTAAGCAAATCGGAAAACATGATCGAGGCCGGATTGAAATTGATTTCTACGACCTCAACATGACCGGTATGACCTTCGCAGACTTCCGAGTAAGACGGATTGGGTTTCTTGCCGCCACAGTACCCGGACTTAACCGACTCGACGCCTAGCACCTGTTCGAACACCGCTTCCAGGCACCAAAAGCAACCTCCGCCTAGTACTGCTGTTTCCATTCAGTAGCTCCTCGAAGAAAACCATTAGTAACTCTGAGACGCTGGATTGAGGATATGAATTCCCGTAACGCTGTTACTCTAAGCTGCCTCGACCGCCCGAGGACGATCACGTTTTTCTTGAGGCCCGAAAGCAAAAACCCCCGACAGCTTCTGCTGACGGGGGTTTGCATGGGGAGCCTGGCGGTGACCTACTTTCGCGAGCGAGGAGCTCACTATCATCGGCGCGGCTTCGTTTCACGG
>DASRUX010000347.1:0-5651 GCA_035655235.1 Rhodocyclaceae bacterium
TGATGCGGGGCCGCATTCATGCCCTTGCCATAGATGCGCGGGCGCCGGACGAAGTATAATTTTCTGCTCGCTAACCAAACCACAACAAAGGAATTCCAATGCCCACTCTCTCCCGTCTGGCTGCTGTGCTGGTAGCCGCAACGGTCCTCTCCGCTCCGGTCCTGGCTGCCGACAAAGGCAAGGCTGTCGCCACGGTCAATGGCCAGCCCATCGCCCAGAACCTTTACGACGCCTTCGTCGCCGAGCAGAAGGCCCAGGGAGCGCCGGACAGCCCCGAGCTGCAGAACGCCATCAAGGAAGAGCTGGTACGCCGTGAAATCCTGAGCCAGGAAGCTAAGAAGAAGGGCCTGGACAAGCAGCCCGAGGTGGCCGCCAAGATGGACCTGGCCCGCCAGGCCGTCCTCATCCAGGCCTACCTGACCGACTACGTGAAGTCCCATCCGGTGAGCGACGACAAGCTCAAGAAGGAATACGACACCATCAAGTCCCAGCTCGGCAACACCGAGTACAAGGCCCGCCATATCCTGGTCGACAAGGAAGACGACGCCAAGGCCATCATCGCCAAGCTGAACAAGGGCGAGCCCTTCGCCGAGCTGGCCAAGCAGTCCAAGGACCCGGGTTCCAAGGATAGCGGCGGCGAACTGGGCTGGAGCTCCCCCAAGAGCTACGTGAAGCCCTTTGCCGATGCCCTGCAGTCCCTCAAGAAGGGCGAGTACACCAAGGATCCGGTGAAGACCGAATTCGGCTACCACGTCATCCAGCTGGAAGACACCCGCCCCCTGAACCCGCCCCCCTTCGAGCAGGTGAAGCCCCAGCTCCAGCAACGGGCCCAGCAGCAGGTGGTTGAGCAGCTCCTGAAGGACCTGCGTTCCAAGGCCAAGGTCAACTAAGCCTTAACCTATCCCGCGGCCCATGCGAAAATGCCTGCCACATGTGTGGCAGGCATTTCTTTTTCCGGGGAGTGAAGGATGGTATTCGGACTAGGCAAGCTGTTCGGCGGCAAGGACGAAAAGGATGCTCCCCCTCCCGCCCCCACGCCGGCCGCAGCCCCGGCGGCGCCCGAGGAGCGTCCCGCCACCGCCTTCATCCGCCGGGACGCGGTCTTCGACCGGGATCGCCGCCTGATCGGCCATCTCTTCCGCCTCCAACACCGGGATGCCGGCTTCGGAGACGCCCCCACCGTCCGCCAGCGCTCCCTGGACGATGCCCTCCTGAAGAGCCTGTGCACCAGCGCCCGGGATGAGGGCTGGGGCAAGAACCTGGCCTTCGTGCCGCTCTGCTCCGCATCCCTGGAAAACCCCTGGCTCGACCGCCTGCCGCCCCAGAACACCGTGCTCCTCCTGGTGTTGGCGCCGGAAACCGCTGACCCCGCCGCCCTCACCAAACGCCTCAACGATCTCAAGGCCAAGGGGATGCGACTGGGCTTCTTCCGCCAGCCCAAGCACCCCGCCTATTCCGCTGCCATCGCCGCGGCGGACTTCGCCGCCATCGACGTGGCCGCCAGCCAGGGGGGCAATGTGCGGGATTTCTCGGTGGCCATCCGCAGTAGCGAGGTGAAGCACCCGATCCAGCTGGTGGCGGTCAATATCGAGAGCAAGGACGACTGCAACCTCTGCCGGCTCTGGCATTTCGACTACTTCCACGGCCCCTTCCTGGCCAGCGGCGAGGCCGATGAAGGTCCCCGGGGCGACCCCCACAAGCTCCATCTCCTCCACCTCTTCAACCTGGTCCAGGGAGAGGCGGACAACGCCGAGGTAGCGGCGCTCTTGAAGCAGGACCCGATGCTCACCTACCGCATCCTGCGCTACCTGAATTCGGCGGCCCTGGGACTATCGCGCCCGGCCTCCTCCATCGATCAGGCCCTCATCATGCTCGGCCGCCAACGGCTGGCCCGCTGGCTGTCGGTCCTGCTGTTCTCGGTGAAGGACCCGGATTTCGCCGACTGGCTCCTGGTGGAAACCTCCCTGGGCCGGGGCCGCATCATGGAGCTGCTGGGTTCCAAACGCTTCCCTGCCGCCGAGAGCGACCACCTGTTCATCACCGGCGTCTTCTCCCGCCTGGACCGCCTGCTGCGCCAGCCCCTGGCCGAGGCGATCAAGCAGATTTCTCTGCCGGCCCACGTCCGTAGCGCCCTCCTGGAGAGGACCGGCCCCTACGCGCCCCTGCTGGCGGTGGCCGAAGCCTGCGAGGGCTTCGATCCTCCCCGGATGGAAGCCGCCGCCGTGGCCGCCGGCCTGGAGCCGGACGCGGTGAACCAGGCCCTGCTGGAAGCAACCATCTGGACCAGCGAAATCACTGAACACTGGGAATAGCGCCCCGCCGGGGGGCGCGGAGCCAGGCCGTCAGGCCAAGGCAGAAGCAGTATCGCGGCTTTCCAGCCAGTCGAGGGTGTCCTCGACCAGGTCCGCCACCTCGTCCGCCGCCAAGCCGAGGAAGGCGCCGACGTGCTTCTCCGCCTTGAACCACTCCTGCTCGTCGCCCTGGTTGGCATGGAGACGGGTGATGTGCTCGGCCAGGACATTGACGGCAATCGCAGCCTGGGCTTCCGGGGGGACATCCTTGCTCGCGCCTTCCAGGCACGGGTAGTCGTGATGAAGAAGAATGCCCTGGGCCACGTACTCCGGCAGCCGCCAGCGGCGAGCCAGAAAATAGCCGACCACCGCGTGGTTGGTCCCCAGGCGGGCATCTTCGACGGCGGTGAAGGATTCGTTGTGGGCGGCATTGGCCTGGTCCAGGACCGACCGGTAGTCGCTGTAACGCCGCATCAGGAGCGGGATGCCGCAATCGTGGAAGAGGCTGAAGGTATAGGCCATATCCGGCTTCACGCACTTCAGGCGGCGGGCCAGTTCGGCAGCCACCCGGGCGGTGGCGGCGGAATTGTCCCAGAAGCGGTCCATGGGGAGATCCGGCTTTCCGGCCAGGGCGATCTTGAGAAGCTGTGTCACCACCAGGTTGAAGGTCTGGCGCATGCCCAGGACAGTCAGGGCGTGGATGATGGAACCCACTTCCCGGCCGGTGGAAAAGGCGGGCGAATTGGCCACCTGCATCACCTGCCCCGCCAGCGCCACATCGCGGCTGATGAGGCGGGCGATAGTCCGCTGGTCGGGGGACTCCTTGCGCAATTCCGCATCCAGATCCACCAGCACGGCGGGGCAGGCCGGAATATCGATCCCCCGCATCAGCGCGGACAGCTTGTTTTCGTCAATGGTGGCGGTCATGGGGCATTCCTGGTGAAGCGGGCAAAGTCTAGAGGATAACGTTCGTTTACGACGCTGAGAATATGCATAAAGTTATAGCTGATACTCCGCGCCGCCGCCTTCCATGGCCATATCCACCGTCTTGCGGGACAGGTGGGGGGCGAAAAGGCTAATGAAGTCATACTCGTAGCGGCGCAGATAGGTTCCCCGGCGCAGGGCCAGCCGGGTGGTATTGGATTCGAACAGGTGGCCAGCCCCCAGGGCAACCAGCCCGGCGTCCCGCCCGGGATCGAAGGCCAGGTCGGAAATGATGCCGAGCCCCAGCCCGAGGCTGACGTAGGTCTTGATCACGTCCGCGTCGAGGGCGGTGAGGGCGACGTTGGGCGTGACCCCCGCCCGCTCGAAGGCCCGGTTGATGCGGGAACGGCCGGCGAAGGCGGTGTCGTAGGTGACCAGGGGCCATTGGGCCAGGGCCTGCAGGGTCAGCGGCTGGCGCTCCACCAGCGGATGGCCCTCCGGGACGATGACGCAGTGACTCCACTGGCGCACCGGCAGGGTGACCAATTGGGGATACTGGTCCAGGGATTCGGTGGCGATGCCCAGGTCCGCCTCGCCTCCCGCCACCCACTCGGCGATCTGGGTGGGACTGCCCTGGTGCATTTCCAGGCGCACATCCGGGTGCTGGGCGACGAAATCCCGCACCACCACCGGCAGGGCGTAGCGGGCTTGGGTGTGGGTGGCGGCCAGGACCAGCCGGCCGGTGGAGCCGCCGCTGTATTCGCTGCCCACCCGCCGCAGGTTTTCCGCTTCCCGCAGGATGCCGGCGGCGATGCGCAGGATGGACTCTCCGGGCTCGGTGATACCCACGAAGCGCTTGCCGCTGCGCTCGAAGATGGCGACCCCCAGCTCCTCCTCCAGGAGCTTCACCTGCTTCGAGATGCCGGGCTGGGAGGTGTACAGGGCTTCGGCCGCCTCGGAAACGTTGAGGCCCCGGCGCTGTACTTCGACGATGTACCTGAGTTGCTGGAGTTTCATATCGCCCTATATCTCCGAAAGATATAACAATCTAACTCGATATTCTTTTTCTTTCAAATCGACCATTGCTACCATGCGGTCATCCAATAAAAACGCGGCATCATGGACATTCTCTACACCCTTTCGGGCTTCGCCGTCGGCGCCATCGTTGGCCTCACCGGCGTCGGTGGCGGCTCGTTGATGACGCCGCTCCTGGTGCTGCTTTTCAATGTCCACCCGGCCACCGCCGTGGGTACCGACCTGCTCTACGCCGCCCTCACCAAGGCCGGCGGCACCGTGGCCCACGGCAAGAAGGGCCATATCGAGTGGGCCATCACCGGCCGCCTGGCCCTGGGCAGCATCCCCGCCGCCGCCATCACCATCTACGTCCTCTCCCATCTGCCCAAGGGCAGCAATACCCTGGGCGCCCTGATTTCCAGCGGCCTGGGCTTCGCCCTGCTGCTCACCGCCGTCGCGCTGCTCTTCGGCCGGCGCCTGCGGGAATACGCTGCCCGCCATGAGAACTCGCCCCTGCGCCAGTGCTGCCTGGGCAAGATCACCGTGCTGGTGGGCGCCATCCTGGGGGTCCTGGTGACCCTTTCCTCGGTCGGAGCCGGCGCCCTGGGCGTAGCTGCCCTGTTTTTCCTCTATCCCAAGCTGTCGCCGGTTAAAATCGTGGGTTCCGATGTCGCCCACGCCGTCCCCCTCACTCTGGTGGCGGGCCTTGGCCACTGGATGCTGGGCGGCGTGGATTGGGCGCTCCTGGGCAGCCTGCTCCTCGGCTCCCTTCCGGGCATCTGGCTCGGTAGCCACATTTCTTCCAAGGTGCCGGAGCACATCCTCCGCCGCCTGCTCGCTTCCATGCTTATCCTCATCGGCGGCAAGCTGATCGCCGCCTAAGGAGTTTTGTTTATGTACCGTTACGACGCCATCGACCGCCAGTTTCTCAAGGAGCGGGTCGCCCAATACCGAGACCAGGTCCACCGCTTCCAGAGCGGCGAGCTGAGCGCCGACGAATTCCGGCCGCTGCGCTTGCAGAACGGCCTCTACATCCAGCGCCACGCGCCCATGCTGCGCATCGCCGTTCCCTACGGTCTCCTGAACAGCGAGCAAATCCGCAAGCTGGCCTACGTCGCCCGTACCTACGACAAGGGCTACGGCCACTTCACCACCCGCCACAACATGCAGTTCAACTGGCCAAAGCTCGAGGACACCCCCGACATCCTGGACCTGCTGGCGGACGTGAACATGCACTCCATCCAGACCTCCGGGAACTGCATCCGCAACGTCACCACCGACCACTTCTCCGGCGTCGCCGCCGACGAGGTGATCGATCCCCGGCCCCTGGCCGAAATCCTGCGGCAGTGGAGCACCTTCCACCCGGAATTCGCCTTCCTGCCCCGCAAGTTCAAGATCGCCATTTCCGGCACCAAAGAGGAC
>DASRUX010000348.1:0-2413 GCA_035655235.1 Rhodocyclaceae bacterium
GAGGCCGTCAGGGCAGTGCTCAAGGCCTGGCGCAGCTCCGGGGCATCCACGTAGCCGGCCAGTTCCGATCCCAATAGGGAGGCGCCGGGGGCCAGAGTCTTCCACAGCGCCACGGCGCTCTTGTTCATGTAGATGAGCATATTGCGGTCGTCGGCCACGGTCACCGGAACGGAAACGCTGTCCAGGGCGAACTTGATGCGGGTCATCTCGGTGTTGGCCTTCTTCTCCCGGGCCACGTCGGCGGCCAGCTTTTCCATCAGGGAATTGAAGGCGGCGGAGGCCCGGCCAATCTCGTCCCGGCCCTGGACCGGCAGGCGCTGGCCCAGGTCGCCGCCGCCCTGGGCGATGCCCTGGAGGCTGTCGGCCATGGTGGCCAGGGGCCGGGAAACCACCCGGCCGACGAAGAGGAAGGTGAATCCCAGCAGGGAGAGGGTGACCATCACCGCCCCCAGGATCAGCTTGCTGCGGGCCGCCTCGATGTCCCGGTCCATGCCGGCCAGGCTGATCTTCATGGACACGGCGCCCAGGGTATCGCCGTCCTTGACCTCGGTGTGGCAGCTGGAATCCAGGCAGTTCTTGCCCAGGTAATTGGTGGAAGCCTTGGCGGGGAATACGGCGCGCAGGACGTGGCCCATCTTCGGGTCCTCCGCCTCCTCCAGGACCGGGTTGCCTTCCCGGAGGACACGCTTTTCCAGCTCATCGGGATGCATGGCGATCTCGTCGCCATCGCCCATTTCATCCACCACCTTGGGGCCACGCAGTACGCGGAGATACTTGATGGCGTCCGACTGGTAGATTTGCTCGTAGTAGAGGCTGCGCTTCTTGATGGTCTTGGTGACCTTCATGAACAGCAGGTTGGCCATGGTCATCTGATGGACGCTCTGGGCCAGCTCCTCGGCCCGGACCATGGCGGCGGTCCGCTGCTCGGACGCCATCCAGGCGATCATGACGCCCCAGGCCAGGACCAGCAGGCAGCCGATGGCCAGCAACAGGCGAACGCCGATCTTGAGGTTGTTGATCCGCCTAAGACCGTGAGCCATTGCCGCCATTTCCCTTACCGGAGAAAAACACCCCCGCCTTTTTCCGGAAATGGGAAGGATTGCCGGATTCAAGCGGGTAAAAGCCCGCTTGGTGCAAGATTCAAGCCACCGGGATGGCTCAGGAACCCCGGCGGCGCAGCAAGCCGCTGGCGGTATCCACGGCGAAGGAAAGGATGAGCATGGCGGCGATCACCGTGCCGGCCTGGGCGTAGTGGAAGAGGGACAGTTCGAAGTAGAGCAGTTGTCCCAGGCCGCCGGCACCGACGAAACCCAGCACGGCCGCCATGCGGATATTCATCTCCCAGCGGTAGAGGGTATAGGCCAGCAGTTGGGGCGCCACCTCCGGCAGGGTGCCGTAGAGGAAGGCCACGCCCGCTGGGGCGCCGGCCAGCCGCAGCGCCCGGCCGGGGGCGGCGGGGGTGTTGTCCAGGGCCTCGGCATACAGTCGCCCGAGGACGCCGGCCGTGTGGAAAGCCAGGGCCAGGGCGCCGGCGAAGGGGCCCAGCCCGGCCGCCAGGGCAGTGATGGTGGCCCACACCAGTTCCGGCACCGAACGCAGGCCGTTGAGGATAAAGGCGAACAGGGGGCGGGGCCGCCCGAGGGCCAGGAGCAGCCCGGCCGCAGCCGCGAGCAGGGTGCCGACGGCGGAAATGGCCAGGGTCTCCCAACTGCCCCTGGCGACCTTGAGAAGCCATTCGCTGGAGAGGTCCGGGGAAAGGAAGCTGGCGACGAATTCCTTTAGGCTGGCGGCGGCATCGGCGGAAAACAGGGCGGAGAGGCCCATGTCCAGGAAGACGAAGCTGCCGGCCACGGCGGCGCCCAGCAGCCCGGCCAGGCTGGCCGCCACCGGGCCGAACGCAGAGCGGCGGGGCGGTGCGGGCCGATCCAGGCCGCGGCGCAGGCCGTGGGAAATGGCGTCGGCCGCCATGGCCAGGGCCATGAAGGTAAGGAGGATACTGGCCGCCTCGCCGCCATTCAGCATCTTCATGGCCTGGTCCATGAGCTGGCCGAGGCCGCCGGCCCCCACGAAACCCATGACCACCGAGGCGCGCACCGCGCATTCCCAGCGATAGACCGTGTAGGACACCAGCTCCCGCGCCGCCTGGGGCAGCAGCCCATAGGCCACCGCCACCGCCCGGCCGGCGCCCGCCTGGCGCAGGGCCCGGTCAGGCCGGGGGTCGGCGGATTCCAGGATTTCCGCATAGACCTTGGCCAGCATGCCGCCGTAGGTGAGGCCCAGGGCCAGCACACCTGCCGCCGGGCCGAGCCCGAAGATGCGCACGAAAAGCAGGGCCCAGACCAGTTCCGGGATGCCCCGCAGGACGGTGAGCACGGCCCGGGTGACCGGATTCAGGGCGGCAGTCTCCCGGCCG
>DASRUX010000349.1:0-5351 GCA_035655235.1 Rhodocyclaceae bacterium
CAGTCGGCTCGCGTTGTCTGAGCCCCGCAGGGGCGAGTTTAGCGAGCCGCCCGGCAGTCCGAGTAGCGCAGAGGACCCCGCGTAGCGGGGCGCCGCACCGGGCTCGCCTTTTCTTTGGTGCCTTTCTTTTGGCGAAGCAAAAGAAAGACACACGCGCGTCGGGCGCGGAAAACAGCGCTTCAGAACCCCCAACACCATGACCCCGCTACCAAGCTTCCTCCAACTCGAACCCGTCGGCCAATGCAACCTCCGTTGCCGCATGTGCCCTATCGCCTTCCGCAAGGACGGCCCACCCTGGGGCCCGCCGGCCTTCATGGATTTCGCCCTGTTCAAGGACATCCTCGCCCAGTTCGACACCTTGCAGGAGCTCCACCTCCAGGGCCTCGGCGAGCCCATGATGCACCCGCTCTTCTTCGCCATGGTCCGCCACGCTGCCGCGCGAGGCATCAAGGTCTCCACCAATACCAACCTCACACTGCTCACCACACGCCGGGCCAGGGAGTGCGTGGAGAGCGGCCTCCACACCCTGCACGCTTCCATCGACGGCGCCACGGCCGAAACCTACGAATACATCCGCCGGGACGCCAATTTCAAGAAGGTGATCGCCAACCTGGATCGCCTGGTGGCCGCCCGCGCCGCCGCAAAAAGCGCCACGCCCCACCTGCGCATCGTCGCCGTCGCCATGCGCCGCAACCTCCCCGAATTGCCCGCCATCGTCCGCCTCGCCAAAGAGCACGGCGTCGAGACGGTCTTCGTCCAACACCTCTGCCACGACTACGGGGAAGGCAGCCTGCCGGAGAACTACCACGCCATGCGGGATTTCTTCGCGGCCGAGACCCTGGAGAACGAAGCCCCCGACCGCTTGGCCGAGGCCTTCGCCGAAGCCCGTCGTGCCGCCGAGGAACTGGGCGTCGATCTGCGCCTGCCTCCCCTGCAACGGCAGGAACCCAGGAAACCCAACCCCCGGGGCTGCGACTGGCCCCATACCGGCGCCTATCTCAGCTACCGGGGCGAGGCCATGCCCTGCTGCATGGTCAGCACCCCGGACCGTATGAAGCTGGGCGACATGGCCCGGGAGAACGCCATCACCGTCTGGAACGGCCCCCAATACCGGCAATTCCGCGCCGCCCTGGCTTCCGGCCAGCCGCCGGAAATCTGCCGGGGCTGCGGCATCTACAACGGGAGTTTCTGATGCTCTCCGCCCTCAAGGACGATCTCGATCCCCGAGCCGCCGAAGGGCAGCTCCGCATCGCCGTCTTCCGCGCCCTGCAGCTCGGCGACCTGCTGTGCGCCGTGCCGGCCCTGCGGGCCTTGCGCCACGCCCTGCCTACCGCCCACATCACCCTCATCGGCCTGCCCTGGGCCGGGGATTTCGCCCGGCGCATCGGCTACGTGGACGACTTCATCGAATTCCCCGGCTTCCCCGGCCTGCCGGAGCGGGAGCCGGATATGCTGGGCCTGCCGGACTTCTTCGCCGCCGTCCGGCAACGGCGTTTCGACCTGGCCATCCAGATGCACGGCAGCGGCGGCCTGACCAATCCCCTGGTCGCCCACCTGGAGGCCCGGCACATGGCCGGCTTCTACATCCCCGGCGCCTGGTGCCCGGAACCGGACCTGTTCATCCCCTGGCCGGAAGACCTGCCCGAAGCCCGCCGCCTCCTGGCCCTGGTGGAATCCCTGGGCGCCCCAGCCCAGGGGGAGCACAGCGAGCTGCCCCTCTTCCCCGAGGAGATGACCGAGTTCGCCGAACTGCGCCAGCGCTTGGCCTTGGGCAAGGGAGGCTATGTCTGCATCCACCCCGGCGCCCGCCTCGCTTCCCGCCGCTGGCTGGTGGAGCGCTTCGCCCGGGTGGCGGACAGCCTGGCCGAGGACGGCCTTTCCATCGTCCTTACTGGCACCCGGGAGGAAGCTCCGCTCCTCGCCGACCTGCGGAACGCCATGCACGCCCCGGCCATCGACCTGGCCGGCCACACCAGCCTGGGGACCCTCGCCGCCCTGGTGGCCCAGGCCCGGCTGGTGGTGTGCAACGACACGGGGATGTCCCACGTTGCCGCCGCCGTCGGCACCCCCAGCGTGGTCATCGCCTGCGGCTCCGACCCGGGCCGCTGGCGCCCCCTGGATGGGGACAAACACCGGGTCCTGTGGCATCCGGTGGCCTGCCGCCCCTGCGACCACGAGCATTGCCCCACCGGCCACGAGTGCGCCGCCGGCGTGGAAGCCGAGGCCGTCATCGCCGAAGCCCGCCGGCTGCTGGCCGAATCGCCCCCATCCCGGGAGAAGCACCATGTCTAGGCTGCGCATCCTCACCTGGCACGTCCATGGCAATTACCTCTATTACCTGACCCAGGTGCCCCACACCTTCTATGTCCTTTCCAACGGTGCGCGCTCCCCCGGCTACGCCGGCCGCTCCGGGCGCCTGCCCTGGGGCGACAACGTGGTGGACCTGCCGGTGGAGAAGGCCCGGGACATGGATTTCGACTGCATCCTCTACCAATCCCGCTGGGCCTGGGAGACGGACCAGCACCAAATCCTCTCCAATAGCCAGCTCGCCCTGCCCCGCATCTACCTGGAGCACGACCCGCCCCAGGAGCACCCGACCAATACCCGCCACTTCGTGGACGACCCCAACGTCCTGCTGGTCCATGTCACCCCCTTTAATCAGCTCATGTGGGACAGCGGCCGCTGCCACACCGAGGTGGTGGAGCACGGAGTCATGGTGCCGGACGGGGTTTCCTACGAAGGCTCCATTCCCCGGGGCATCGCCATCGTCAATCACCTGGCCAGGCGGGGCCGGCGCCTGGGGGCCGACGTGTTCGAGGCGGCCCGGGAGCAGGTGCCCCTCGACCTGATCGGCATGGAGGCCGAAAAGAGCGGCGGCCTGGGCGAAATCCCCAACCTGGACCTGCCCGGCTTCATCGCCCGCTACCGTTTCTATTTCCACCCTATCCGCTGGACCAGCCTGGGGCTCTCCGTCCTGGAGGCCATGATGGTCGGCCTGCCGGTCATCGGCCTGGCCACCACGGAGCTGGCCACGGTGATCCGGAACGGTGAGTCGGGCTACATCGACACCGACGTGGACCGCCTCGTCGCCCACATGGGCCGGCTCATCGCCAACCCGGACGAGGCCTTCGAACTGGGCCTGGGCGCCCGCAAGGTGGCGCAGCAGCGCTTCAACATCCACCGTTTCGTGGACGACTGGTTAAGAGTGTTCGACGAGGTGACGAGATGACGATCAGGGTCGCAACGCCCATCCCCAAGCGGGTCATGGTCACCGGCGGCGCCGGCTTCCTGGGCTCTCATCTGTGCGACCGGCTGGTGGCCGCCGGGCATGAAGTGTTGTGCGTGGATAATTTCTACACCGGCACCCGGGCCAACATCGCCCACCTCCTGCCCCACCCCAATTTCGAAGTGCTGCGCCACGACGTGACCTTCCCCCTCTATGTGGAGGTGGATGAAATCTACAACCTGGCCTGCCCCGCCTCCCCCATCCATTACCAGAACGACCCGGTGCAGACGGTGAAGACCAGCGTCCACGGGGCCATCAACATGCTGGGCCTCGCCAAGCGGGTGAAGGCCAAGATCCTCCAGGCCTCCACCAGCGAGGTCTATGGCGACCCGGCCATGCATCCCCAGCAGGAGGACTACTGGGGCCATGTGAATCCCATCGGCCCCCGGGCCTGCTACGACGAGGGCAAGCGCTGCGCCGAAACGCTCTTTTTCGACTACCACCGCCAGCACCGGGTGCGGGTGAAAGTGGCCCGCATCTTCAACACCTACGGCCCCCGCATGCGGCCCGACGACGGACGGGTGGTGTCCAACTTCATCGTCCAGGCCATCAACCACCAGCCCGTCACCCTCTACGGCGACGGCAGCCAGACCCGGGCCTTCTGCTACGTGGACGACCTGGTGGAGGCCCTCATCCGGCTGATGAATACCGGCGACGACTTCTGCGGCCCGGTGAACCTGGGCAATCCCCGGGAATTCGCCATGGGGGAGCTGGCGGAGAAGATCATCGCGCTTACCGGTTCCCGCTCGGAAATCGTCCGGCAGCCCTTGCCGGAGAACGACCCGGTGCGGCGCCGGCCGGATATTTCCCTGGCGGCCTCGGCATTGGGGTGGGAGCCCCGGGTTTCCCTGGAAGACGGGCTGCGCCGGACTATCGCCTATTTCGGCGGTCCGTGCCGGTAGCGCCCTTGCGAACGTTGGGAACTCGAGGTCACGGCGTCACGGAATGGACCCGTTTGAGGCAACGCAACGCGAAGGTTGAACGGCTGTGCCGGATTCCCGGCAGCTTGTACAGCTTCTGGCGGAGGAAGCGCTCATATCCTTCAGTCCCGGAGACGGCCACCTTGATGAGGTAGTCGTATTCGCCGGTCAGGAGATAGGCCTCCATGACTTCAGGAAGCTCCGCCAGGGCTTCGCCGAAGCGCCTGAAAATCTCGTCGTCATGGCGGTCAAGGGTGACTTCGATGATCACGATGTCCGGCAAGCCCAGGGCGCGCTGATCGAGCAGCGCCACGTAGCCGCTGATGATGCCGGCTTCCTCCAGGGCCTTGACCCGATTCCAGCAGGGTGTCGGCGACAGATTGACCTGTTCCGCCAGCCGCTGGTTGCTCACCCGGCCGTCTTTGGCCAACGCCCTCAGGATCTTCCGGTCAATCTCGTCCAGTTGCCCATCCTTCATCGACGCATCTCCTACGGCTTTGCCAAACAGCGGAATTATTTTCTATCGAACGCCAATTCTAAAGAAAACAATTCTGCATTACAGCCATTTCGCAAGCCAATACAAAAGCACCTTCCCGGATGGGAGCAGTAACATTTTCCCGTGCCCACAAGGCACGAAACGGCCTGCACTCCCCGCCTTCCCCGACCACGGGAAGGTGGGCATGCCTAGGCCCTCGGAAAATCCCACAAGGAGTGCATCGTGTCCGACCTAGCCACCGCCAAGGCCTGCATTTACGGAGGCGATCCCTCCCATGCCGACCTGCCCCTGATGTTCCTCACCCCCGCCCTGTTCGCCGCCAACATGGTGGCCGCCCGCCTGGCCGAAGGCATCGCCATCCCGCCGCTGTTTCTCGCTTTCGGCCGCTGGAGCCTGGCCTTCCTGGTGATCCTGCCGCTGGCGGCGCCCCGCATCTGGGCCTGGCGGGAGGTGCTGATTTCCCACTGGCGGCGACTGTTCCTGCTGGCAGGTCTGGGGATGGGAGTCACCGTCGCGCCCCAGTACATCGGCGCCCGGGAAACCAGCGCGGCCAATATCGCCCTCATCTTCGCTGCCTGCCCGGCATTGGTCGTGCTGCTGGAAACGGCTATCTGGCGCACGACCTTGGGCTGGAAGCGCCTCGGGGGGA
>DASRUX010000350.1:0-10488 GCA_035655235.1 Rhodocyclaceae bacterium
GGCCGCTTCCCGGCAGGCGGCGCGCAGGACGAAATCCGTGATGTGGCGAATCAACCCCGTCTCCTCCGCCAAAGGAATGAACTTGACCGGCGACACCGGGCCGAATTCCCGGCTTTCCCAACGCACCAGGGCTTCGCAACCCATCATCCGCCCGCTGGCGTCCACCTTGGGCTGGTAGGCCACCGTCAGATCGCCCTCCGCCACCGCCCGCCGCAGGGCCGATTCCAGGACCAGTCGCTCGTGGGCTGCCGCATTCAGCTCCTTGGCATAGAAGCGGAAGCAGCCCTTGCCCGACTGCTTGGCGTGGTACATGGCGGCATCGGCCTGGCTCAAGAGGATTTCCAGGTCGGCGCCATTGAGAGGAAAGAGGCTGACCCCGATGCTGCCGGCCACCCGCAAGTCATGTCCATCCAGCCACACCGGTTCATGGATCGTTGCCAGGATTCGTTCCAGCATCTGGACCACGGAGCCCAGGCCGGTCATCTCCCCCAAAATGAGGACGAATTCGTCGCCGCCGTAACGGGCCACGGTATCTGTCCCCCGCATGCAGGCCTTGAGGCGATCCCCAATCTCCACCAGCAGCCGGTCGCCCACCGCGTGGCCCAGGCTGTCGTTGATGAATTTGAAGTTGTCGACATCCACGAAGGCCACGGCCACTTCACTATTGCTCCGCCGGGCAGAGGCGATAGCCTGTTCCAGGCGGTCCTGGAGAAGATTGCGGTTCGGAAGCCCGGTCAGTGGATCGTGGGTCGCCTGGTATTCGAGCTGGGCCTGGTATTGCCGGCGTTCACTGATGTCCTCCACGGTACCCTCGTAATAGAGCACCGTCCCGTCCGAGGCGCGGACGGCATGGGCGTTCTCGGAAATCCAGATGGTCTTGCCGTCGCGGCGATAGACCTCCGACTCAAAATCCCGCACCTTTCCATGGAGTTGTATCTGGCAGGTGAAGTCATCCCGGCGGCCAGGCTGGACATAGAGCCGGATGGCGATGTCGGACAACCCCGCCACCAATTCAGCCGGGGAGGCATAGCCATACAATTCAGCTAGCGCCTGGTTGGCGGCCAGGTAGTGGCCGTCGGGGGAGGTCTGGAACATGCCGATGACTGAATTCTCGAAAATGCTGCGGTAGCGCAACTCGGTTTCAGCCAGACGCACCTCGGTCAGCAAGCGCTCGGTGACATCCTCGATGAAGCCTTCCAGTACCTCCTGCCCGGATTCGTCGATCACCGCCCTGCCCCGCTCCAGAACCCACTTTTCCCGACCGTCCCGGCAGCGGATACGATAATCCACCCGATAAGCCGCACCGCGCTTCACGGCCGCCATAATGGTACGGCGGACCCGCAGGCGGTCCTCGGAATGGGTCATGGTTTCGAGGCTCATGCCGCGGCAGTGCTTCAGCTCATCCTGGGTGTAGCCGGTCAGGGCAGCGCAACCGTCGCTGGCGAAGTGCAGGGTCCATACCTCGTCGATGGCGCAGCGGAAGACCATGCCGTCCAGGTTCTGCATCAGCACCCGCAAGACGCGCTCGGTGTCGATTTCGCGCCAGATATCCGCCGCCCCGGCAGCTTCCGATTCAGTGAGGACTTGAAGATCAGACATGTTTTTTTCTCTTTTCCATGCACATATATTGCAAAATTCTTGCCATAGCCATGCACGGAACATAACCCCATGATCCGACACGGAATCCAGCCGACATCCAGAAGCGGCACATCGGACAACGCACCATAGCGGTGCATCCAGAGCCAGGGTGGAGCATGCCAAACGGCAACGCCTCCCTTAGTCGCGAAACTACCGCCAAGTTATAATTACAAATTAACTATTTGCTATTGCGGAAAACCACATGGAAGCCGAACAACTCAACAGCATCTCCAACAAGCTCGACGACCTGGCGCAGCGCGCCGCCGAGCTACGGAGGTATCTTTGACTACGATCAGAAGCGCGAACGACTCACGCTCCTGAACAAGGAACTGGAAGACCCCAAGGTCTGGGACGACGCCAAGCGCGCCCAGGAAATGGGCCGGGAAAAGAAATCCCTGGAAGACATCGTCCTGGTATTGGAAGATGTCCAGCAGGGACTCGATGATGGCCGCGAGCTGTTCGACATGGGCAAGGAAGAGGGCGATGACGACACCCTCCACGCCGTCGAAGCCGACTCCGCCGAAATCGAAAAGAAGGTGGCCGGCCTCGAATTCCGCCGCATGTTCAACAACCCCCAGGACCCCAGCCCCTGCTTCCTGGAAATCCAGGCGGGCGCCGGCGGTACCGAAGCCCAGGACTGGGCCTCCATGCTGCTGCGCATGTACGTCAAGTACGGTGAGCGCAAGGGCTTCAACGTCGAGGTGATGGAAGAGTCCGAGGGCGACGTGGCCGGCATCAAGAGCGCCACCGTCAAATTCACCGGCGACTACTGCTACGGCACCCTGCGCACCGAAACCGGCATCCACCGCCTGGTGCGCAAGTCCCCCTTCGACTCCAATGCCCGCCGCCACACCAGCTTCACCTCGGTCTTCGTGTACCCGGAAGTGGATGACTCCATCGAGATCGCCATCAATCCGGCGGATGTGCGCACCGACACCTTCCGGGCCTCCGGCGCCGGCGGCCAGCACATCAACAAGACCGACTCCGCCGTGCGTCTGACCCACGTCCCCACCGGCATCGTGGTCCAGTGCCAGAACGACCGCTCCCAGCACCGCAACCGGGACGAAGCCTGGTCCATGCTGCGGGCTCGCCTCTACGAGTTCGAACTCCGCAAGCAGCAAGCCGAGCAGCAGAAGCTGGAAGACGCCAAGTCCGACATCGGCTGGGGCCACCAGATCCGCTCTTACGTGCTGGACCAGTCCCGCATCAAGGATCTGCGCACCAACTACGAAGTCGGCAACACCCAGGCCGTGCTGGACGGCGACCTGGACGACTTCATCCAGGCCAGCCTCAAGCAGGGCGTGTGACGCTCCCCGCCAGCCTGTTCGAGCAACTGCCGGCATCGGGAAGCGATGCCGAGCAGTTTCTCGAACTCCTGGCCCGGCCCGGGCTCAGGATCGAGCGCATCGTCTCCACCGGCCAATCCAGCCCGCCCGGCTTCTGGTACGACCAGGCCGATGGCGAATGGGTGCTGGTGGTCGCCGGCGAAGCCCTGCTCCGCTTCGAGGACGAACCGGAACCCCGCCGCCTCAAAGCCGGGGATTTCGTGGATATCGCCCCCCGCCGCCGACATCGGGTCGATTGGACCCATCCCTCACAACCCACCCTCTGGCTGGCCGTCCATTACGGCAACGCGCCGGCCTTGTCCCAACAGCCCTAAATCGGGGAAAATTCAGGGTTTTACGCCGTCGGTTTTCCTTCCCGGCGCCAAACCAGTTTTCAAGGATCCCAAATGTCCAACGCCGAACAACAAAACCCGGTGCCGCAAGACGAGAACCAGCTGATCGCCGAGCGCCGCCAAAAACTGGCCGAATGGCGCCAGACCGGCCGCGCCTACCCCAACGACTTCCAGCGCCAGAACACCGCCGCCAAGCTCCTGGAAGCCTACGGTGAAAAATCCGCCGAGGAACTGGAAGGCCTGCCTGTGGAAGTCCGGGTCGCCGGCCGCATGATGCTCAAGCGCGTCATGGGCAAGGCCTCCTTCGCCACCCTCCAGGATCTTTCCGGCCGCATCCAGGTGTACGTCACCAAGGACAAGGTGGGCGAGGACGTCTACACCGCCTTCAAGCACTGGGACCTGGGCGACATCCTGGGCGTGGTCGGCACCCTGATGAAGACCCGCACCGGCGAGCTGACCATCCAGGCCACCGAAATCCGCCTGCTGACCAAGTCCCTGCGCCCCCTGCCGGACAAGTTCCACGGCCTGCACGACGTCGAGATGAAGTACCGCCAGCGCTACGTGGACCTCATCATGAACGAAGAGGCTCGCTTCACCTTCCAGGCCCGCAGCCGCATCGTCTCCTCCATCCGCCACTACATGGACAACCACGGCTTCCTGGAAGTGGAAACCCCGATGATGCACCCCATCCCCGGCGGCGCTTCGGCCAAGCCCTTCATCACCCATCACAACGCCCTGGACATGCAGCAGTACCTGCGCATCGCCCCGGAGCTGTACCTGAAGCGCCTGGTGATCGGCGGCTTCGAGAAGGTGTTCGAGGTCAACCGCAATTTCCGCAACGAAGGCCTGTCGCCCCGCCACAATCCGGAATTCACCATGATGGAGTTCTATGAGGCCTACGCGGACTACAAGAGCCTCATGAACTTCACCGAAGGCCTGCTGCGCCACGCCGCCCGGGAAGCCCTGGGCACCGAGACTTTCGTCTACCAGGGCCGGGAGCTGGACCTCTCCAAGCCCTTCGACCGCCTGACCATGGTCGAGGCCGTGAAGAAGTATTGCCCCCAATACACCGACGAGCAGTTGAACGACGTCGCCTGGATCAAGGATCAACTGAAGGCCATGAAGATCGAGGTCAAGGGCGAGCTGGGCCTGGGCGCCTTGCAGCTCATGTTCTTCGAAGAGACCGCCGAAGCCCAGCTGTGGGACCCCACCTTCATCGTCGACTACCCGGTGGAAGTGTCGCCGCTCGCCCGCGCCTCCGACGCCAACCCGGAAATCACCGAGCGCTTCGAACTGTTCATCGTCGGCCGGGAAATCGCCAACGGCTTCTCCGAGCTGAACGACCCCGAAGACCAGGCCGCCCGCTTCCTGGCCCAGGCCAAAGCCAAGGAAGCCGGCGACGAGGAAGCCATGTATTACGACGCCGACTACGTCCGCGCCCTGGAATACGGCCTGCCCCCGACCGGCGGTTGCGGCATCGGCATCGACCGTCTGGTCATGCTGCTGACCGATGCCCCCGCCATCCGGGACGTGATCCTCTTTCCCCAGATGCGTCCTGAATAAGGAAGCAGCGGTAGCTCAGTAGTTCTCATGGTTCGCATCGAACCAGCCCGTCTGGCCTTCGGGCCAGACGGCACGCCCTTCTCCGAAGCCTACGGCGACGTTTATCACTCCGCCTCCGGCGGTCCCGACCAGGCCCGCCACGTCTTCCTCGCCGGCAACGGTCTGCCGGAACGCTGGCAAGGCCAGGAACGCTTCGTCATCCTCGAAACCGGCTTCGGCCTGGGGCTCAACTTCCTCACCACCTGGGCCGCCTGGAAGAACGATCCCCAACGCTGCGGACGACTGCATTTCGTTTCCGTAGAGAAACACCCCTTCACTGCCGCCGACCTGGAAATCGCCCACCGGGCCTGGCCGGAATTCGCTTCCCTGGCCGCCGAACTGCGTCGCCACTGGCCCTTCCTGTTACCAGGAGTGCATCGCCTCAACCTGGAAGGCAGCCATGTCATGCTCACCATCGTCTTCGGCGATGCGGTCGATGTCCTGCGCCGCCTCGATGCCGGGGTGGACGCCTTCTACCTGGACGGTTTTTCCCCCGCCAAGAATCCGGACCTGTGGTCTCCCCAGCTCTTCCGGGCCCTTGCCCGCCTGGCCTCTCCCGGCGCCACCCTGGCGACCTGGTCGGTGGCGGGCGCCGTCCGGGAAGCCCTGGCCGCCGCCGAGTTCGACCTGGAAAAACGCCCGGGCTTTGCCGGCAAGCGCCAGATGCTGGTCGGGCGCTACCGCTCCCGCAAGCCGGCGACCCACCTCCTCCCCAAGGAGCGCCGGGCCATCGTCATCGGTGCCGGGGTGGCGGGATCGGCCACCGCCCACCGCCTCGCCGCCCGAGGCTGGCAGGTGGACGTACTGGAACGGAGCGCCGCACCTGGGACGGGAGCCTCCGGCAATATCGCCGGCGTCCTGCGCCCCCTCCCCAGCATCGACGACAACCGCTTGGCCCGCCTCACCCGGGCGGGCTTCCTCGCCACCCGGTCCCTGCTGCAGGAACTCGGCCCCGCCGTGCGTTGGCAGGAATGCGGCGTCATGCACCTGGCCCGGGACAACGGCCACGAGGATGTCCAACGCCGCACCGTAGCCGCCCTGGAGCCTCCCACCGACTTTCTCCAGTTTCTGGAGAGTGACGCCGCATCCGCCCGGCTCAAGTGGCCCGTCGCCAACGGCGGCTGGTGGTTCCCGACAGGCGGCTGGGTGCAACCGCCGTCCCTCTGCCGCGCCGCCCTTGAAGCGTTCCCCGGATTGATCCGCGCGCGTTTCGATTGCCCGGTAGCCGCCATCGAACCCACCGAAGCCGGCTGGCGCGCCGTCGGCCCGGATGGCGCCGCCTTGGCCGAGGCGCCGGTGCTGGTCATGGCCAGCGGCGCCGAAGCCACCCGCTTCCGGCAATTCGCCTGGCTGCCCCAACGGGCCGCCCGAGGCCAAGTGACCCACATCCCGGAAGACGCCACGCCGCCCCTGGACATGGTGGTCTGCCGTCTGGGCTACGCCACGCCGCCGGTGGACGGCCTGCGCATCGCCGGCGCCTCCTTCCTGGTAGGAGACGACGAGCCGGCCGAGCGCCCCGAAGAGCACGCCGACAACTTGGTCCGGCTCAACATGATCCTGCCGGATTTCGCCCCGGGCCTCGACCCCGCGACCCTCACCGGCAAGGTGGGTTTCCGCCCCGCCTCCCCGGACCGCCTGCCCATGGTCGGCCCGGTGCCCCAGCCGGCTCGGCCCGAAGGCCCAGGGCGGCATCAGTTGGCTTGGCAAGAAGGACTGTATTGCGTCCAGGGCTTTGGCGCCCGGGGCATCGTCTGGTCCGGAATCATGGCCGAGCTGCTGGCCAGCCGCATCGACGGCGATCCCCTCCCCCTGGAGACCGACCTGGTGGAAGCCGTGGCCCCCGCCCGCTTCCTCCTCAAGGCTGCCCGCCGCTCTCCGGCGCCCTTTTCCGACCATTCGTAATGGTAACGCCGACCTTGATAAACTCCGGTCTTTAACGCCGTAGGAATAGTCATGGGAAGAACGTCTAGTGTGTATTCATTGCCGGCTTCGGTTCGCGAAGAACTGAAGAACCGGCTTCTTGATCCTTCTTCCGGTACTCTCGATGAACACACTGCTTGGATCGCTGAACAGGGCCACCAACTTAGTAGGAGCGCGATTGGCCGGTTCAGTCAGACGGTTCAACGGTCAAGGGACGCCGAGCTCATGCTGCGTTGCTTCGACATCGCCTCTCGTTATTCCACCGCTGACACCATTGCCGATAACGGCAAGGCGCTTCTTAAGACCGTCCAATCCTTACTCAAGTCAGGGGATGGCTGAAACGTTAGGTACGGGGCTGTGTTTTTCCTCCACCCCCCGTTTTTCTCTCCGTGCAAGTCTATTGCAGACTCATCCCTTCCCATCCAGGCTTATCCCGTCTCTTCCCGCCATTTATCTCGCCGGCGCTCTAGTATTTATCTCGTTCACCCTCAGTAAGGGGTTGTAAGACTTTGTTTCCTCGGTCTTCAACGGGGGAAAAGCTGCGTTATTCTGAGGACAGATAACGCAAGGAGTTCCGCCATGGAAAACATCACAAAGACTACTCACCCGCTGATCCTGGTGGCCGCCGCCTCGGTCACCATCGCCAGCCTGGCTGCCGCCGCCCATTTCACGGGTCTCCTTCCCAGCCGTTCCAACGAGGCCCCCGTGCCCCCGACTGCTGCAGTGTCCGCCCCCGCGCCGGCCGCCGTCTCGGCCCCTGCTGCAGTCCAGCCGCCGCCGGCTCCCGTCGTTGCCCAGGCGGAAGCCCCGGCCCGGGAGCCCAGCCGGCCCGCCGCCAAGCCCCAGGCCCAACGCCACGCCAGCAATGTCGGTGCCCCGGATCGCCGCAACGACGAAGGCCCCCGGGTTGCCGGCACGACCCACCGGGTATCGACCAACAACGCCGGCATCGACGTGATCCCGTCTTCCCAGGCCCCGGTAGCGGCGGCTCAGCCCCCTGCTCCCGCCCCGGCCGTGGCGCCGCCGGTCTGCCATGAGTGCGGCACCGTGGAAAACGTCCGGGAAGTCGTCGCCAAGGGCGAAGGTAGCCCGGTGGGCGCCATTGCCGGCGGTGTCCTGGGCGGCCTGCTGGGCCATCAGGTCGGCCGCGGCTCCGGCAAGGACCTGGCCACCATCGCCGGCGCCGTGGGCGGTGCCTTCGCCGGCCACGAGGTGGAGAAGAACGTCCGTACCACCAAGCAATACCAAGTCGAGGTGCGCTTCGACGACGGCGCCGTGCGCAGTTTCACCCTGCCCAGCGCCACCTGGCGCAATGGCGACCGGGTGCGCCTGGCCAACGGTGGTCTCCAGCCCATCGGCTACTCCGACCGTTAATTAATTCCAAAGACATTTCCCCGGCGTACCCTGACCGAAATCGGGGTACGCCGGGGAATTTCATTTGGGAGACAATTTTTGTGTCGGATTTGCCTGACAGAGATTTACGCCTTCTATAATTGCGCATCCGGCATAGACCCACTGTCGATCAAATAGAAGGCGAACATGAAGCTGCGCAATTTCATTCTGGGAGCATCGATACTTGTCGCAGTCATATTTTTCACCAGCAGTTTCCTCCTAGTCCGCCACGAATTCGACCGGCTGACCAAGGCCCAGGTCACCGAATCCTCCGAGCTGATCGCCGGAGTCACCTTTTCCGCCATGTACGAGCTGATGAGCACGGGCTGGACCCGGGCCCAGGCGGAATCCTTCATCAAGTCCACCCGGGCCGCTTCCGGGGACAAAGGCCATATCCAGATCTACCGCGGCCCGGACGTATCGACCCAGTTCGGCACCATCGTCCAGCCCCCCATTGACGAGGCCATCGGGACCGCCCTGAAGACCGGGGAAATCCAGCGCAATGCGGAAGGCACCACCGTCCGCCACATTTATCCCCTGAAGGCGGAAGAACGCTGCCTGCGCTGCCACGACAACGTGACCGTGGGCCAAAGCCTGGGTGCCATCGAGGTGGTCCACCACATGGAGGGCCTGTTGAGCGAAGCGGACCGCAAGCTGGCCCTCTCCCTACTGACCTTGTCCATCCTGGCGGTGATGGGCTCCGTACTGGTGGTGTTCTACGTAAATGACCGCATCACCGGCGCCATCCAGACCGTCGAGGACAGCGTCGAAAGCATCAATGCCGTCTCCGACCTGAAGAGCCTGCGCTTTACCCAGCGGGACGGCGGCTTCGTGGAATTCCAGCGCATCATCAATGCCCTCGGGGACATGGCCAACAAGATGCACAGCATCGCCGTGGACAAGGACATCCTGCGCTTCGAAATCCGCCTCCTGGAGAAATTCGTCATCACTTCCGAGGTGGTGAAGGACTGGCGCCAGTACATCGCCCAGTTGCTGGAGGAAATCAACCAGATCCTGGAAACCCATTTCCTCTTCTCCATTTTCGAGATCGACGAGGAGATGTTCGACCTGGAAATCTTCTGGCACACGCCTCCCAGCGAGGAAACCCGGGACCTGATGGTGTACCACGTCCGTGCCTGCCTCCAGGACCACCCCCGCTTCGGCAACGCCCTGTCGGTCAATCTCCACCACCATGTCCATGATGTGGACGGCCCCCGCCTGGTCCTGGATGAGAAGGAAGTTTCGCTGCGGGTGAAGTCCTTCTTCGTGGATACCCCGCGCATCGGCGGCATCGTCGGCATCGGCGTCCATTCCCACGACATCGACGACATCCGCTCCCTGGTCATGGATAGCGTGCTGTCCACCCTGCTGAACGTGGTGGGCTCCATCAAGGCCATCTACAAGTACACCAACGACCTGGAGTACTACGCCACCCGGGACCCCCTCACCGACCTCTACAACCAGCGGGTCTTCTGGGAGATGCTCAACTACGAGGTGGACCGGGCCGGCCGGCACGGCTACCAGTTCGGCCTGCTGGTCATCGACCTGGACAACTTCAAGGCCATCAACGACAACTACGGCCACCAAGTGGGGGACCGCTTCCTCCAGGCCCTGGCCGCCGCTGTCCGCGCCGTGCTCAGGAAGGACGACATCTTCGCCCGCTACGGCGGCGACGAGTTCGTGGTCCTGATGCCGGAAACCGACCTGGACGGCACTTCCCAGACCGCCAATAAGGTGCTGGCCGCCATTACCCAGATGTCCCTCACCCTGGAGGACGGTACCCCCATCAAGGGCAGCGCTTCCATCGGCATGGCCATCTTCCCCCACCACGCCAACGAGGCCAAAGACCTCTTCCTGTTCGCCGACAACCTCATGTACAAGGGCAAGGCGGAGGGCAAGAACCGGGTGGTCATCCCCTCCGACGAGGACGTAGCCGAGGCTTTCCGGGACATCAGCCAGCGCAGCATCCTGGTGTTGAACGCCATCGAGAACCGCCAGATCAGGCCGTACTTCCAGCCCATCCTGGATGTCGCCGGGCGCCGCGTGGTGGGCTACGAATGCCTGTCCCGCCTGCCCTTCGAATCCGACGTGCTGCCCGCCGACCAGTTCATCGAACTGGCCGAGAAGATGGGAGTCATCCACCGCATCGACAGCATCGTCATCGAGGCGGCTCTCACCGAACTGGCCGAAAACAAGTTCGATGGCCTGATCTTCTTCAACCTGTCGCCCCGGGCCCTGGTGCTCAACGAATTCTGCCG
>DASRUX010000351.1:0-3297 GCA_035655235.1 Rhodocyclaceae bacterium
GCGATCCTCACTGCCGAGAGGCGATGGGCGATGATGAAGACGGTGCGCCCAGCGCAGATCTGCTTCATGTTGGCCTGGATGATGGATTCCGACTCCGCATCCAGGGCCGAGGTCGCCTCGTCGAAAATCAGGACCCGGGGATTAGTCGCCAGGGCTCGGGCGATGGCGATGCGCTGGCGCTGGCCGCCCGAGAGACCGGTGCCGCGTTCGCCCAGTTCGGTGTCGTAGCCCTGGGGCAGTTCGAGGATGAAGTCGTGGGCGCCGGCCTGCTGGGCGGCTTCCACCACCTTCTCGAAGGGCATGCCCGGGGCGGCGAACGCGATATTGTCCCGCACCGTACCCTTGAAGAGCATGTTCTCCTGCAGCACAACCCCAATCTGCCGGCGCAGCGACGCCGGGTCAAGCACGGCGACATCCATCCCGTCAATCAACACCCGCCCGCGCTCGGGGGAATACAGGCGCTGGATGAGCTTCGTCAGGGTGCTCTTACCCGACCCCGAAGGGCCGACAATACCGACCACCGTGCCTGCCTTGACGGTAAGCGACAGGCCGCACAGGATTTCCGGCCCATCCGGCTGGTAGCGGAAGACCACCCGGTCGAGGACCACTTCGCCCTTGAGCTGCGGCATCGCCGCTTTGGCGGCAGCCGCCCCCGACTCGGTCTTGTTGTCCAGGATGTCCCCCAGGCGCTGCATGGAGAGCCGCACCTGCTGGAAGTCCTGCCAGAGCTGCGCCAAGCGCAGGATGGGGCCGCTCACATGGCTGGCCAGCATGTTGAAGGCGATCAGTTCGCCAACGCTCAGCGCCCCCTCGATGGCCATCTTTGCGCCGAACCACAGCAACGTGGCGGTGGTCAGCTTGCTGATGAGCTGCGCTACCTGGTTGGCAGCGCTGGAGAGGTTCGACGTCTTGAAGGCGATGGAGACGTATCCGGCCAGCTGGTTTTCCCATTTGCGCTGCATCAGGGGCTCGACGGCCATCGCCTTGATGGTCTCCACGCCGGTGACGGATTCGACCAGGAAGGACTGGTTTTCCGCACTGCGGCGGAACTTCTCGTCGAGGCGGGCTCTGAGCAACGGGGTGACGAAAGCCGACAAGGCCGCGTAGAGCGGCAGGGACACGAAGACCACCAGCGTCAGCAGCCCCGAATAGGAGAGCATGACGGCGAAAAAGACCAGGGTGAAGACCAAGTCCAACGCCACCGTCAGCGCGTTGCCGGTCAGGAAGGTCCGGACATTTTCGAGCTCGCGGACCCGGGCTACGCTGTCGCCGACCCGCCTGGCCTGGAAATAGGCGAGAGGCAAGCCGAGGAGGTGATTGAAGAGGCGGGCGCCCAGTTCCACATCCACCCGGTTGGTGGTGTGGCTGAACACGTAGGTACGCAATCCGCCCATCAGGGCTTCGAAGACGGAGATGGTGACCAGTCCGAAGACCAGGACGTCCAGGGTGGACAGGGACTTGTGCACCAGGACCTTGTCGACGACGACCTGCATGAACAGCGGGGAGACGAGGCCGAAAAGCTGCAGGAAGAAGGAGCCGGCCAGGACTTCCAGGAACTGCTTGCGGTATTTGACGATGGACGGGATGAACCAGGATACCCCGAATTTGGCGCCACCCTGGGCAAGCACGGCCCGGGAGGTCACGAGGATCACCCGTCCGGACCAGAGCGCCTCGAATTCGGCAATGGGCAACTGGAAGGTGCGCCGCCCGACTTCGTCGTGGAGGAGCACTGCGTCATTCGAACTGCGGGCGAGGACCAGGAATCCGCCGTCCTTGAGTTCGACGATGGCGGGCAGCGGCAGATGGGGAATCCGATCGGCCCGGCTGGCGACGAGCCTTGCCTTGAGGTCGATCTGCCCGGCGAGGCGGACCAGGGTCAGCGCATCTACCGGCTCCGGCTGACCGGAGAGGTGCTTGAGCCGCTCAGCGCTGACGGCGACCCCCGACAATTGCGCCACGACCACGAGAGAGCTGATGCCACTGTCGTCTATCCCTGAAGCTGGCGTCCCGCCAGGAGCGAAATCGCCGGTTGATTCGATGGAGCTCATTGAGCGGCAGACGACAATTGTGGCCTGGAAAAGTTCAGAACATTTGGATAATGCCCAGTCGTCTCTAAGGGAGTCAATATGACTTTGGGCTTATGTCGACGGCAATTCAAGAGGCTGATGCTGCTTACACTGAATTACTCTTGTAGCCATGCGCTTACGAGTGGCCTGAATCTGAGCTCAACGTTATACGGTGGGTTGGATGCACCGATACTCTGCCTGGATAGATGAAGAGATCCGGTAAGCATCTACTCTACGATCCAAGCTTCTATGCGTCTCTGAAGGGTTCGAACGCGGCTGTGATCGTACGGGGCACCGTAGCTTCAATTTGATTGCGACAATTGGCAAGGTTTGGCGACAAGCGGTGCCCAATTAAGAAGTCGGATCGAATCCCGCTTCGTCTATCTATCCCCACTCGAATTCCTAAGAATGTCGAGTTTTTCGAGATGTCCAAAAACAAGTGGCCCGGGCAAGTGCCCGGGCCGTTTGTCTCCTTGACCACACTTTAGGCGAACGTCTCGCCGCAAGCGTGTCCCTTCTATTTGTTCCACGATCCTTTGACAGCCGTCCGCTTATTTCTTGGCTTCCCGTTTCTGCTTCAGTTCATTGGCCGGCCCAGCCGCGCTGGTAGCGACACGCTCGATCAGTTGGCGAAGGTCGCGGGGCGTATTCAGGAAGGTGTCCAATTCGTCGATTTGCTGCGCCCTGACCTTTTCCAGCTCTTCCATCAGGGCCATGTTTCGCGCCTCCAATTCTGCAATCCGCTTGTGCAAGGTTCCGCGTGCCGCGTTCCGGTACTTCGGTAGGGTTTCGCTATGCATCCGGCGCTGGACACTCTTGGCCTCGCTGAACGCCTCGGCGATGATCTTGCGACCATCCCATTCCTTCTGACCGAGCATCTGGCGATTGAAGCCGTGGCCAAAGCGCTTCTTGCTGTGCGCCATCACGTTTTCCCAGGTAACGGGAATCTGACTGTCGGGGAACAACTCAATCATCTTGGCGATCCTGCGCGCCAACTGTTCTGTGAGAATTTCCTTTCTGCCGGCCATGTCAGTCTCCCTTTCCGTCTTTGTCCGGTGCGATCAGGTGCCGCTCGTCTTTCAGGCCCACGGTCTTGGGGGCGAACTGCGGAAATTTCATGATCAGCGCCTGCTCATCGCGCTGTACTTGTTGCCGGCCGCCATGCTCGTCCAGGGCGATCTCCAGGAGCGGTTCCGAATGGTGCGTTGGGTTGTGATACTTGATGAGCGCA
>DASRUX010000352.1:0-4716 GCA_035655235.1 Rhodocyclaceae bacterium
GGCAAGAACTGCTTCGTCGCCGGCGTGAACCCCAAGAAGGCTGGCGAAAAGATTTTCGACATCCCCATCTTCGGTTCCGTCAAGGACGCTGCCAAGGAAACCGGCGCCACCGTTTCCGTCATCTACGTGCCGCCCGCCGGCGCTGCTGCCGCCATCTGGGAAGCTGTTGAGGCCGACCTGGACCTGGCCATCTGCATCACCGAAGGCATTCCCGTCCGGGACATGCTGGAAGTGCGCAACAAGATGAAGGAAAAAGAAGCCAAGGGCGGCAAGAAGACCCTGCTGCTGGGCCCCAACTGCCCCGGCCTGATCACCCCCGATGAAATCAAGATCGGCATCATGCCCGGTCACATCCATCGCAAGGGCCGCATCGGCGTGGTTTCCCGCTCCGGCACCCTGACCTACGAAGCCGTGGCTCAGCTGACCGAAATCGGTCTGGGCCAGTCTTCCGCCGTCGGTATCGGTGGCGACCCCATCAACGGTCTGAAGCACATCGACGTCATGAAGATGTTCAATGACGATCCGGATACCGACGCCGTCATCATGATCGGCGAAATCGGCGGTCCCGATGAAGCCGAAGCCGCCCAGTGGTGCAAGGCCAACATGAAGAAGCCGATCGTCGGCTTCATCGCCGGTGTTACCGCTCCGGCCGGCAAGCGCATGGGCCATGCTGGCGCCCTGATCTCCGGCGGTGCCGACACCGCTGACGCCAAGCTCGCTATCATGGAAGAGTGCGGCTTCAAGGTGACCCGCAACCCGTCCGAAATGGCCAAGCTGCTGAAGGCGATGCTGTAAGTACTCACTTTCGGCCAAAGCCGCTATAGAATGCGCCGGGTTACCCCGGCGCATTTTTTTTGCGGGTTGTGCGCCGCACGATGGGAATTATCTCCTTTGGGTATGTCTAATTCCGCGGCGTCCGCAATAGCGGTGGCAGGTAAGAGGGAGCAAGATGGAAAAAGACGGCAGCACCCAAGAAGAGGGGCGGCAGGAGCGTCGCCGCAAGGCGAGAATTCCCAAGAGTTTCGTGGCCAAGCTGGCCTGGTTCGGCTTCTCGGCCACCGTCGGCATCGGCATTTTCGGCTACATCGAAATGCGGGCCTCCAGTCTGCAGGCCTGGATTTTCTCCGATATGGCCAAGGATGCGACCTTCAAGGTCGAACCCGGCGCCAATCCCGACCTCTGGCTTCCGACCACGGGGCCCTACGACATCCGCCTGGGCTACAGCCAGCTGAAGGACGCCCTGCCGCGGCTCGCGTCCGCCGGCTTTGAAGTCACCGCCCAGGCCCGCCAGTCGCCGGCCTTCCGCGACCTCATCGGCCGCGGCCTCTATCCCATCTACAAGGAAAAGTCCCAGGCCGGGCTGACCATACTGGACCGCCGGGGGGATGTTCTCTATTCCACCCGCTACCCCCAGCGCCAGTACGAGAAATTCGAATCCGTGCCGCCGGTGGTGGTGGCTTCCCTGCTCTATATCGAGAACCGGGAACTCCTGGACGACGAGTACCCCCGCCACAATCCCGCCATCGAGTGGGACCGCCTCGGCAAGGCCGTCGCCGGCCGGGCGATCCGGGCGGTGGACGGCGAGGGCAGCCGGGCCGGCGGCAGCACCCTGGCCACCCAGATCGAGAAATTCCGCCATTCCCCGGGCGGTCGTACCCACGACGCAACGGAGAAGCTGCGGCAGATGACTTCCGCCTCCCTGCGGGCCTACCAGGATGGAGAGGAGACTCTGGCGGCCCGCCGCCGTATCGTCATCGACTTCGTTAATTCGGTGCCCCTGGGGGCCGCGCCCGGTGCCGGGGAGGTGAATGGCCTGGGGGACGGCCTGTGGGCCTGGTACGGCCGCGACTTCGATGATGCCAACCGTCGCCTTGCCGCCGCCGAGGAATCGCCGGAGGCCGCCGCCCAGCCCTTCAAGGAGGCCCTGTCCCTGTTCATCGCCCAGCGCCGTCCCTCGGACCTGCTGGCCGAGAATCCGGCCCGCCTGACGGAGCTGACCGATAGCCATATCCGCCTCCTGGCCAAGGAAGGGATCATTTCCACCCGGCTGCGGGACGCCGCCCTGGCCGCCAAGCTCCAGCACCGGGACAAGGCCCCCGCGCCGCCGCCGGTTTCCTTCATCGAACGCAAGGCGGTGAACGCCGCCCGGGGCACCCTGGCCGATTTCCTGGACGTGAAGGATCTCTACTCCCTGGACCGCTTCGACCTGACCGCCCGGGCCACCCTGGACGGCCCGACCCAGAAGGCCGTCACCGACTACCTGGGGCGCATGAAGGACCCCGCCTACCTCCAGTGCGCAGGCTTCAAGGCGGAACGTCTTCTCTCCAAGGGCGACCCCTCCGAGGTGCGCTACAGCTTCACCCTGTACGAGGCGACGCCCGCCGGGAATCTGCTGCGGGTCCAGGCGGACAACGTGGACCAGCCCCTGGACATCAACGTCGGCACCAAGCTCGATCTGGGCTCCAGCGCCAAATTCCGGACCCTGGTCACCTATCTGGAGGTGATCGCGGACCTCCACCGGCGCTATGGCGAACTGCCCGCCGACATGCTGAAGAAGGTGAAGCTGGAGCCGGGCGACAACCTGAGCAATTGGGCCGTCTCCTACCTGCAGACCGCCAAGGACAAGGACCTGGCTGCCATGCTGGACGCCGCCCTGGAGCGGCGCTATTCCGGCAATCCCCATGAGGGCTTCTTCACCGGCGGCGGGCTACACAACTTCAACAATTTCAAGCACGAGGACGATGGCAAGAACCCGACGGTGGGCGAGGCCCTGGAGCAGTCGATAAACCTCTCCTTCGTCCGCATCATGCGGGATGTGGCCCACTATTTCGCCTACGAGGTGGAGGACGCCCCGGGCAAGCCCCTCCGCGACGGCGACGAAGGAGCCCGGCGCGAGCTTCTTGCACGCTTTGCCGACATGGAAGGCAAGGAGTTTCTGGCCCATTTCTACCGCAAGTACCGGGGGGCCGGCCCGGACGACCTCCTGCCCACCCTGATATCCGACCTGCGCCCCCTGCCCAGCCGCCTGGCGGCCGCCTACCTGAGCGTGGAGCCGGGCAGCGACTTCCCTTCCTTCGTGGCCTTCATGCGGGAGCAACTTGGCGAGCGGGCCGAGGACGAGGCCCACCTCAAGCACCTGTATACCGTCTACGCCCCGTTGCGCCTCAGTTTGGCGGACCAGGGCTACGTGGCCCGGGTCCATCCCCTGGAGCTGTGGCTGGTGGGCTACCTGAAGCGCAATCCCGGCGCCACCTTCGACCAGGTGGTGGCGGCCAGCGCCAAGGAGCGGGTGGAGGCCTACCACTGGCTCCTCAATTCCCGCTTCCGCCATGCCCAGGACATCCGGGTGAAGATCATCGTCGAGGAACTGGCCTTCGAGCGCATCGCCGCCCGCTGGCGCCGCCTCGGCTATCCTTTCGAGCGCCTGGTGCCGTCCTACGCCACCGCCATCGGCAGCTCCGCCGACCGGCCGGCGGCCCTGGCCGAGTTGATGGGCATCATGGTCAATAACGGCGTGCGCCGGATGCCGGTGCGGGTCGAGGAGCTGCACTTCGCCGCCAACACCCCCTTCGAAACCCGCCTCGCCTGGCATGCCCAGGAAGGGGAGCGGGTTCTGCACGAAGAAGTGACCCAGGCAGCCCGCAAGGCCCTCTTGCGGGTGGTGAACAACGGCACCGCCCGCCGGGTCAAGGACACTTACCGGGACGATGCCGACCATCCCCTCCTGGTGGGCGGCAAGACGGGTACCGGCGATCACCGCTTCGACACCTTCGGACCCGGCGGCCAGATCAAGTCGTCCCGGGTGGTGAACCGGGCGGCCACCTTCGTCTTCTACCTGGGGGATCGTTTCTTCGGCACGGTCACGGCTTTTGTGCCCGGGGAACAGGCGGCGGGCTACGAGTTCACCTCGGCTCTGCCGGTCCAGATATTGAAGGAGTTGGAGCCCCGTCTGCGGCCCCTGGTGTCGGGACGGCCGTCGCCGGCTGATTCCGCCTGCCTGGCCAAGGCGTCCGCGGTGGAGCCCTAGGGCTGTACAATAGGGCGCTTTTTTCAGCGCCCTGCCATGCCAGATTTCGCCTCCATCGAGTTCTGGGCCGCCGTTGCCCAGATCATAGCCATCGACGTCGTGCTGTCCGGCGACAATGCGGTGGTCATCGCCCTGGCGTGCCGCAACCTCACCGCGGAGCAGCGCAAGAAGGGCATCTTCTGGGGCGTCGGCGGTGCAGTCAGCCTGCGGGTAGTGCTCACCGCCTTCGCCGCCATGGTCATGAACCTGCCCTGGCTCAAGCTGGCCGGCGGTGTCCTACTGCTCTGGATCGCTGTCAAGCTCCTGCTCCCGGAAGGGGAGGAGGGCGAAGACATCGAGCCCGCCGCCCACCTATGGGGCGCAGTGAAGACCATCATCGTCGCCGCTTTCGTCATGAGCCTGGACAACGTCATCGGCGTTGCCGGCGCCGCCCACGGCAGCCTTATCCTCCTGGTCTTCGGCCTGGTGGTCAGCATCCCCCTGATCGTCTGGTCCAGCCAGCTGATCATGCATGCCATGGAGCGCTGGCCGGCCATCGTCCTGCTCGGCGCCGGCCTGCTGGGCTACGTGGCGGGGGAGATGATGCTGACCGACGCCGGCATCGCCGCCTGGCTGCCTGGGCTGCCTTCCTGGGCGCCGGACGTGGCGGGTGCCGTCGGCGCCATCCTGGTGGTGGCGATGGGGCGCTG
>DASRUX010000353.1:0-44261 GCA_035655235.1 Rhodocyclaceae bacterium
GAAATAATCGAGAAGGCCCGTTGTGCTCTGGTGAGCTTTGCCATGCTCGTGACCTGCCCGGGGATTCTCGGAGCGGAAAGAACCTCGGCAACGGCTTTATCCTCACCTGACAGCCCCATCCCCCACGAACTTTTCCACCCCTTAGCACTCACACCAAACGAGTGCTAAAATCAGCTTGAAATGATGAACGGATTGAAGGAGGATAAACCGCTATGACCCGTGCCCTGGCGCTTCCCATCCCTTCGGCAGTCGGCAATCTCGATGCTTTCATCCAGGCCGCGAACCGCGTCCCGATGCTGTCCGAGGCCGAGGAGACGCGGCTGGCCAAACGTTTCCGCGACGAGGACGACCTCGATGCGGCCCGCCAGCTCGTGCTTTCGCACCTGCGCTTGGTCATTTCCATCGCCCGGGGCTACCTCGGCTACGGCCTACCCCACGCCGACCTGATCCAGGAAGGCAACATCGGCCTCATGAAGGCGGTCAAGCGCTTCGACCCGGACCGGGGCGTGCGCCTGGTGTCCTTCGCCATCCACTGGATCAAGGCCGAAATCCCCGAGTACATCCTGAAGAACTGGCGCCTGGTCAAGGTGGCCACCACCAAGGCCCAGCGCAAGCTGTTCTTCAACCTGCGCAGTCTCAAGAACGACTACGAGGGTACCGACGGCCTGTCCGTCCCCCAAGCCGCCGAGGTGGCCAACCGCCTGGGCGTCAAGCCCGAGGAAGTGGTGGAGATGGAAACCCGCCTCTCCGGCCGCGACCTGGCCCTGGAAGGCAACCCGGACGACGGCGACGAGGCCTTCGCCCCCATCGACTATCTGGCGGACAACCGCTACGAGCCCATCCGGATGCTGGAGAACAAGGCCAAGGCCAAGCTTCTGGACGAGGGCCTGAAGACCGCCCTGGAAAGCCTCGATCCCCGCAGCCGGCGCATCGTCGAAGCCCGCTGGCTCCACAACGGCGAAGCCGCTACCCTGCACGAACTGGCCGCGGAATTCGGCGTCTCCGCCGAGCGCGTCCGCCAGATCGAGGCCAAGGCCTTGCAGAAGATGAAGGGCGTGCTGGCGGCCTGATCGACCGCTTTCCGTCTCGACAAAACGGCCGGAGATTCCGGCCGTTTTTGTTTCCGATCTCAGGCCGGCGCAGTCAATGCCCCGAGGGCGCGCCGCTCCCGAAAATACCCTAACGGCAATCGACCTGCGTGAGAGAATCCTCCGTCCATGCACCACCTTCGATTACCCAAAGCCCCATGAACCTTGAAGCACTCGCCGACCTGCACGCCACCCTGGTAGAAATCTCCGCATCGGCCGCCGTAATGCAGTCGGAAATCAAGGCGCTCATGGCGACCCACCCGAATCCGGAGGCCCTGCGCACCGCCTTCCTGGAAGAAATCGAGAAGCACACGGCCCGCGCCCTCGCCCTGCCGGTCCCGGACGAATTGTGCGATCGTATCCAGGCCCTCGCCCAGCGGGCGCTCAAGGACATGCCAAAGGCCGCGGACGCCGGCAAGCCGGTTCCGCGGCATTCGTTGATCGGCACCTAACGAAAAAGACCGAGGCAAGGCCCGGCGGGGCCTTGCTTGCCTCAGGCGGCAACCCGGCTCAACGCTTGCCGGTAACCCTTTCCCAGCCGTTCTGGACCGCCAGCTTGAAGCGCTCCCAGCTACTTTCCGGATAGCGCTGGCCCCAGTCACGCTGGGCTTCGGGCTCGATGGCGCTCCAATCCTTGCCCTGGTAGCGGGGATCGCTGGCAAGGGTGTGGCCGTAACGGTAAGCCGGCGCGTAGTCGTCATAGCTGCCGCCCCGGGCACCGTACCGGGTCTGGAAATCCTGCCGATACTCGGCCTCGTAGTCCTCGTAGGGGCGTGAGAAAGCGACACCCTGGCCTCTTTCTTCGCCGGCCCCCCGCTCCACCTCGACCTCGGTACGGCGAACCTTGTCCTGGATGGTTTCGGTCCGCTGGCTGACTTCCTTGCCGACCTCGACTTCCTCCACCACCCGGGCTGTCTTGTTGACCACAGCCTTCTCGGCCATTTCCCGCACTTCGACCGTCTTGTCCTTGAGGGCTTCCAGATCGGCCTGGGTCGCGGGGCGATCCACCGGGCGGCGCTCGACGGTGGCGCGTTCTTCCCGCAGGTTGACGGTTTCCTGGACGGGGGTTTCCACCATCCGGGAGTAGACGCGCACCGTGCCTTTGCCCACTTCCCGCTTGCCGACCTCGATGTCCTCCTTGATGACCGGCAGGACGGTACTGCGCTCCTTGGCAATCTCGTCCGAGGTGTAAGGCTTGGATTCGGGGTTGTAGCCCGAATAGCCCTGCTTGCGCCATTGCTCGACCCGTTCGTCGATATCGACGGCGCCGGCCTCCAGGAGCGCCGATCGCACTTCGTCCACGGACGCGCCGTCAGGCACATCCACGGCCAGGATCACGCCGCCCCGGCGCACGGCCTCGGAGTAATGCCCGGCTTCTTCGGCGTTCTCCGATCCGAACATGTGGCTGAAGAAATCGCGGATGCCGGAGGTGCTCCGGTGCCGGGCCCGCAGGGACTCGTCCGAGTCTTCATAGGCATTTTCGTTGGCGTCGATGTGGAAGGTGGATTGATCGATGCCGTGGCTGATCAACCTTTCCTCGGCCAGATGGGCGGCGTCCGGGGTATCGAAAACGCCGATTACGGTCTGTGTCATGTCTGTCTCCTTGAAAGGACGGGCTGCGTGGGCAGCGATGCTATTGATCCGGAGGGTCCTCCCTCCATTCTTCCTGGCCCGGTGCCCGGCGCTCGACGATGGGGGTTTCCTTGCGGAGCACCACCTCCGTCTCCCGCTGCACCTCGCGCCGGTGCCGAAGGATGCGAACCTCCTCCTTGAGGAGCAGGCGCTCTTCAACCACGGCCACGGTTTCGAACACCGGGACGATGACGACCTCGCCTTCCTGCCGCGGGCCGGTACGTTCGCTCACGTACCGGTTGATGGGCACCCGTTCGACTGAAACCTCATCGAACGCCTCCGTCAGGGGGATGCGCTGCCTTTCCTCGTGGGAGGCAACCCGAACCCGTACCGCAGCGCCGGTGCTTTCCACCACGCGGGAAACGGTAGCTTCCTCCTGGACCACGGGAATGGTCCGCGTCGAAGCCTCTTCTTCGCCTTGCGGCTGGCCAGGTGGCCTCGAATGACGGGATTTGCCGGACGTATCCATGACAGGCTGTAGCGGGGAGGATGGTCAGGCTGTACGGTGCTGCAATCCCTATTCCCGAAACGGGGGACGATGGGAGGTTCCACGGCAGGTAAAAATGGGAAGAATCGGGTACTCCGTGTAAAGCCTTCCCTTCCTCAGCGGCGCTTGCCCTTGCCCTTGCCCTTCCTGGGAGAAGGAACCGAAAGCGCGCTCGTCCAGAAATCTACCAGCTGTCTGACGCCGGCCGTAACCGCCGCTGACGCCTGGCGTTTCGCGGCCGACGTCGCCCTACCGCGAAGCGAACCGGCGACCGCGTTGGCACCGCTGAGATACATGCTCAGCCAAGGATTCTTCTTGGTCCAAGGAGATTTCATCGAAGCAGCCCTCCATTGCAGGAAATGGCTGCCAGCAATCCCTATTCCTTGACCAGGTACGCCCCTACTGCCCCGCCAGCAGCGTCTTCAAGTCGGCGGCGATATCCGCCACCTGGCCGGTGTCGGTGACAAAGAGTCGCAACCTTCCCGCCGGATCGAAGACATAGGCCCCGGCGGTATGGTCCAGCACGTAGCCCATGCCGCCCCCCACCTCCTTCTTCGCCGCGTAGATGCGGAATTCCTTGGCCGCCGCGTCGATGGCCGTCCGGTCGCCGTAGAGACCGATGAAGCTCGGGTCGAACCAGGGCACGAATTCCTTCAGCCGGGCGGCCGTGTCCCGCTCCGGGTCCAGGGTCACGAACAGGACCTGGACCTTCTGCGCCTCCGGGCCCAGGGCCTTCATCACCTCGGCGAACTTGGCCAGGGTCGTCGGGCAGACATCCGGGCAGGCGGTGTAGCCGAAGAAGAGCACCACCGCCTTGCCCCGGAAATCCTCCAGGCGGCGGGGCTGGCCGTTGTGGTCGGTGAGGGCCAGGCGCTGGCCGAAGCTGGCGCCGGTGATGTCGGTGCCATGGAAGACCGGGGCCGGACGGCTGCACGCCCCCAGGGCCATGGCCGCCATGACCAGGGAAAGAAAAAGGATGCGCATCGGATACCAACTCCCGGAACCATTGCAGTGAAACAGCATTCTTAGCCATCAATAAGCGCGTAACAAGGGAGGAGACCGCATGCCCGCCTTCACCTGGAGTTTTCCGGAGCCGGTCACTCCCGTCGCCCATGAGACCCTGAAGATCCATAACGAATTCATGGTCATCATCACCGTGCTGTTCACGGTGGTGTTCGCCATCATGGTCTATTCCCTGGTGAGGCACAGGAAGAGCGCCGGCCACGAGGCCGCCCGCTTCACCGGCCCCAGGGGCGCCGTCCAGTGGCTATGGACCCTGGTGCCCTTCGCCATCCTCCTCTTCATCGACTTCGTGCTCATGGGCGTCCCCGCCGTCCATGCCCTGCTCGAGATGGAGGACACCCAAACCAAGGCCGACATGGTCCTCAAGGTCACCGGCATGCAGTGGAAGTGGCAGTACGAATACCCGGATGCCGGCATCCGCTTCGTCAGCAACCTGGCCACGCCGCCGGAGCAGACCGCCAACGCCGAGCCCAAGGGCGACAACTACCTGCTGGAGGTGGATAACCCGGTGGTCCTGCCGGTGGGGAAGAAGGTGCGGGTGCTGCTCACCTCCACCGACGTGATCCACACCTGGTGGGTGCCCCAGTTCGGGGTGAAGCGGGATGCCATCCCCGGCTACCTCCGTGAGACCTGGCTCAAGATCGACCAGCCCGGCACCTACCGGGGCCAGTGCGCCGAGCTCTGCGGCAAGGGCCACGGCTTCATGCCGGTGGTGGTGGAGGCGGTGTCCGAGCCGGAATACCTGGCCTGGGTGGAAAAGCAGAAGGCCGTCATGGTCGCTGCCGCCAGCGCCGGGGACCGCACCTGGAGCCAGGACGAGCTGATGGTCCAGGGCAAGGCGGTGTACGACAAGATCTGCACCACCTGCCACCAGCCGGACGGCAAGGGCATCCTGGGGGCTTTCCCGGCCATTGCCGGCAGCAAGGTGGTCAACCAATCCCTGTTCGGCCCGGACGGCAAGCCGGCCCGGGACAGCCACCTGGACCGGGTGATGAACGGCAAGCCCGGAACCGCCATGCAGGCCTTCAAGACCACCCTCAACGACGTGGAGATCGCCGGGGTCGTCACCTTCCAGCGCAACAGCTTCGGCAACCGCATGGGCGACATGGTCCAGCCCGCCCAGATCAAGGCCCTTCGGTAGGAGAACGAGCATGGACATCGCCACCCATCCCGCCGAACACCGCGACGCCCATCCCACCGGGCTGCTCCGCTGGCTGACCACCACCAACCACAAGGAAATCGGGACCCTCTACCTGTCCTTCTCCCTGCTCATGTTCTTCGTGGGTGGGCTGATGATCCTGGCGGTGCGGGCCGAACTGTTCCAGCCCGGCCTCCAGCTCATGCGGCCGGAGTTCTTCAACCAGCTCATCGGCGTCCACGCCCTGGTGATGATCTTCGCTGCCCTGATGCCGGCGGCCACCGGCTTCGCCAACTGGATGATCCCCCTGATGATCGGCGCCCCGGACATGGCGCTCCCACGGCTCAACAACTGGGGCTTCTGGCTGCTGCCCCCGGCGGCGCTGCTCCTCACCCTGCCCTTCATCCTGGCCGCCTTCGGGGTGGGTTCCGGCGCCATCGACACCGGCTGGACCTTCTACGCCCCCCTCTCCATCCAGGGCGGCATGGGCATCGACTTCGCCATCTTCGCGGTGCATCTGCTGGGCATCTCGTCCATCATGGGGTCGATCAACATCATCGCCACCATCTTCAACCTGCGGGCCCCGGAAATGAGCCTGATGAAGATGCCCCTTTTCGTCTGGGGCTGGCTGATCACCGCCTTCCTCCTCATCGCCACCATCCCCGTGCTGGCCGGGGCGGTGACCATGCTCCTCACCGACCGCCACTTCGGCACCCATTTCTTCAAGGCGGCGGGGGGCGGCGATCCCATCCTCTTCCAGCACCTGTTCTGGTTCTTCGGGCACCCGGAGGTGTACATCCTGCTCCTGCCGGTATGGGGCCTCATCCCCCATGTGCTGTCGGCCTTCTCCCGGAAGCCCATCTACGGCTACCGGGCCCAGGTGTGGTCCTTCGTGGCCATCGGGGTGCTGTCGGTGGTGGTCTGGGCCCACCACTTCTTCACCGCCGGGATGCCGGTGCCGGCCCTCATCTATTTCATGTTCAGCACCATGTCCATCTCGCTCCCCCTGGCGGTGCTGTTCTTCTGCTGGCTGGCCACCATGTGGCGGGGGTCCATGACCTTCGAGACCCCCATGCTCTTCGCCACCGGCTTCATCGTCCTCTTCGGCATCGCCGGCCTCACCGGCCTGGTACTGGCCGACGTGGCGGCGGACGCCCAGTACCACCACAGCTACTTCGTGGTCGCCCACTTCCACTACGCCCTGTTCGCCGGAGGGATCATGGGGGTGATGGCCGGGGTCTATTACTGGCTGCCGAAATGGACGGGGCGGATGTACAGCGAGACTGTCGGTCGCTGGCATTTCTGGCTGACCGTCGTCTCCTTCAACCTCACCTTCATGCCCCAGTTCTTCCTGGGCCTGGCCGGCATGCCTCGGCGCATCCCCGACTACGCCCTGCAATTCGCCGAGTTCAACGCCATCTCCACGGTGGGGGCCTTCATCCTGGGCTTTTCCCAGCTCCTCTTCGCCTGGAACGTCATCCGCTGCATGCGGGGTCAGGGCGACAAAGCGGAAGCCCGGGCCTGGGAAGGGGCCGAGGGCCTGGAATGGGAACTGCCCTCGCCGCCGCCCCATCACACCTGGGAAATCCAGCCCGAGGTCAAATGAGCCCCGACACCACGCCCGCCCCCGCCGGATCCATACCCGTCCGCCGCCTGGTTTTCCGGCTGCTGCTGGTGGTGGCCGCCTCCTTCGCCTTCGGCTGGGCCATGGTTCCCTTCTACGACGTGCTGTGCCGGGTCACGGGCCTCAACGGCAAGACGCCGGGATTCCAGCCCGGCGGCCTGGCCGGCGCCGCCACGCCCCTATCCGCCGTGGATCGCTCCCGGACGGTGACGGTGGAATTCACGGGAACCGTCATGCCCGGCCTGCCCTGGGACATGCGCCCCCTCACCCCCAGCCTGGACCTCCACCCCGGCGAGCTGCAACAGGTGAAGTACCTGGTCCGCAACACCTCTGACCGTCCCATCGTCGGCCAGGCCATCCCCAGCGTCAGCCCCGGCCAGGCGGCCCAGCACTTCCAGAAGCTGGACTGCTTCTGCTTCCGCCAGCAGACCCTGGCCCCCGGCGAATCCCGGGAGATGGCCCTGACCTTCATCGTCAAGCCCGAGATCGACCCGGAGATCCACCAGATCACCCTGTCCTACGCCTTCTACAACGTCGAAGAACCCCGCCGGGAGGCCCGATGAACCACTCCACCCCAACCCTGGAACGTCATTACTTCGTCCCCCAGCCCAGCCTCTATCCCTTCCTGCTCTCCGCCAGCCTGTTCCTCCTGGTCCTGGGCTTCATCCAGAGCATCAACGGCTTCGCCGCCGGCCGCTGGGTCATGGGCATGGGCGGGGCCGTGGTCGCTTGGGTGCTCTACGGCTGGCTGGGCAAGGTGGTGGCCGAATCCCAGGGGGGCGCCTACCGGGAATGGGAGGACCAGTCCTTCCGCTACGGCATGGTCTGGTTCATCGCCTCCGAGGTGGCCTTCTTCACCGCCTTCTTCGGCGCCCTGTTCTACCTGCGGGTCATCGCCGTTCCGGCCCTGGGAGGCATGGAGGCGGCCCACGGCGCCACCCTGTGGCCCGGCTTCTCGGGCCAGTGGCCGAGCGGCGGGCCGCAAGCCCCGGCCTTCACCCCCATGGGCGCCTGGGGCGTGCCTGCCTTGAACACCGCCCTGCTGCTGACCTCCGGCGCGACGCTCACCTGGGCCCACTGGGGACTCCTCAAGGGAAGCCGCCTCCAGCTCAACCTGGGGCTCGCCGCCACCGTGCTGCTGGGCTTCGCCTTCCTCGGCTTCCAGGCCTACGAGTACCACCACGCCTATTCCGAGCTGGGCCTCACCCTGGGGGCCGGCGCCTACGGGGCCACCTTCTTCATGCTTACAGGCTTCCACGGATTCCACGTCACCCTGGGGGTGGTCATGCTGTCGGTGGTCCTGGGGCGCTGCCTGAAGGGGCATTTCGACGCGGATCGGCACTTCGCCTTCGAGGGCGTGGCCTGGTACTGGCACTTCGTGGATGTGGTCTGGCTGCTGCTTTTCGTCTTCGTCTACTGGCTGTAGCCCGGGATGAGCCCGAAGCGGAAAGCGACCATGAGGATGATGAACAGGCCGATGGAGAGGCCGATACGCACGGTCAGGGCCCGGACGGCCCGGGTGCCGGCGCCCCGGTCCCGATAGAGGAAGAACAACCCGGAAAAGAGGCTGGCGACGATGGCTAACAGCATCAGGATGACGAGAGGCTTGATCATGGCTGCATCCTCCAGGGGCCGGCGGAAAATCGAGTATGCGCGCCACGCGCCGGCCCCGGCAATGAATCGAATCCTGTACTCCCGGCGGCAGGTGGCGCTGTGGGGCGGCCTCTTGCTCCTGGTCCTGCTGCCCCTCTTCATTTCCCTGGGGATGTGGCAATGGAACAAGGCCGAGGCCAAGTTCGCCCGGCAGGCGGACCTGGAGGCCTTGAGCCGGGGCGCCCCGGCGGCCATGCCCCGCCAGCCCGCCAGCGCCGAATCCCTGCGCTACCGGCATTTCGCCCTCTTGGGGGAATACGACGCCGCCCGCCAGATTCTCATCGACAACCGGGTCCAGGGGGGCCAGGCCGGCTATGAGGTGGTGACCCCATTGAAGCTCGCCGGTTCCGACCTGCACGTCCTGGTGAACCGGGGCTGGATACCCGCCCCCGCCGACCACAGCCAGGTACCAGCCGCCCCGCCCCCGGCCGGGACCGTGGCCATCACCGGCATCGCCGTGGTGCCGCCGGTCCGCTTCTTCACCCTGGCACCCGACGGGGCCGGCGAATCACAGTCCAACTGGCAGCCCGTCTGGCAAAACCTGGACCTGGAGCGCTTCCGCCGCCTCGACCCCTACCCGACCCAGCCGGTGGTGCTCCAGCTCGACCCCGACGCCCCCGGCGGCTACGGCCGGCAATGGGTCCAGCCGGAGGAAGGCGCGGACCGGAATCTCGGCTACGCGGTCCAATGGTTCGGATTCGCCATTGCCAGCCTCGGCATCTGGCTCTATTTCCTGGTGCGCCGCCCATGAAACCCAGCCCCCGTTGGACCCTTTTCCTCATCGTCCTGCTCCTCGCCCTGCCCTTCGTCGCCGGCACCGGGCTCTACGTTTCCGGCTGGCGGCCGGCCGGCACGGTGAACAACGGCGTCCTCATCACGCCCCCCGCCACCCTGGCCTCGCCGGCGGACTGGGAGGGCAAGTGGTCCCTGCTCCTGGTCCACGACGCCCCCTGCGGCGCCCCCTGCGCCCAGCGCCTGGACGAGCTGCGCCGGGTGCGCCTGTCCCTCGGCCAGCAGATGGCGCGCACCCGGGTGGTATGGATGGGCAGGGCGGTGGGCCGGGAAGCCACCAACCTGAAAGGGGTCATCCCGGACCTGGCCACCCTGGACGAGGTTTCCCACCTCCTGGGCACGCTGCCCCCGGGCAGCGTGGTCCTGGTGGACCCTAACGGCCTGGCCATGATGCGCTACCCGCCGGGGGCCGACCCCCGGGGCATGCGGGCCGACCTGGAACGGCTGCTGAAGTACGTCTGGAGCGCCTGACAACAAGGAGAACCCCATGGTCGCCGCCACCGCCCGCCCCGCCGCCCAAACCGTCTCTCGCCCGGCCTCCCTGGGCGCCCACCTGGCTGCATTCACCCAGCTCTGCAAGCCCCGGGTGAATGCCCTCATCGTGTTCACCGCCATGATCGGCATGCTGCTCGCCTCCCCCGGCTTCCCGCCCCTGGCGCGGCTGGTGGTCGCCTCCCTGAGCATCGGCCTGGTGGCCTGCGCGGCGGCGGCCATCAACTGCCTGGTGGAGCGCACGGTGGACGCCCTCATGCTGCGCACCCGCTGGCGCCCCACGGCCCGGGGCGAGGTGGGCAGCCTGGAAATCCTGAGCCTCGCCATGCTTCTGGGGGGCACCGGCCTCTGGCTCCTGCACGCCTTCATCAACGACCTGACCATGGGGCTGACCCTGGCCACCTTCCTCGGCTACGCGGTGATCTACACGGTGGTATTGAAGCCCGCCACCCCCATGAATATCGTCATCGGCGGCGCCTCCGGGGCCATGCCGCCGGTGCTCGGCTGGACGGCCATGACCGGCCACCTGGCCCTGGAGCCCCTGGCCCTCTTCCTCATCATCTTCCTGTGGACCCCGCCCCACTTCTGGGCTCTGGCCTGCTACCGGCGGGACGACTACGCCCGGGCGGGGCTCCCCATGCTGCCGGTGACCCACGGGGTGGAATTCACCTGCCAGCACATCCTGCTCTACACCGTCATGCTGGCCGCCGCCAGCCTGGTGCCGGTGTCCCTGGGCATGAGCGGCTGGTTCTACCTGGCGGCCGTCAGCGCCATCGACCTGGGCTTCCTAATCCTGGCCCTGCGCCTCTGCCGCAGCTACAGCGACGAACTGGCCCGGCAGACCTTCCGCTATTCCATCGCCTACCTCACCCTGCTCTTCGCCGCCCTCTTCCTCGACCGGCTCTTCCAATGATGATCGCCTACCGCCGCCTCCTCGCCTTCGCCGCCGTCCTCGCCTTCGGGGTGGTGGCCCTGGGCGCCTGGGTGCGGCTGTCCGACGCCGGCCTGGGCTGCCCGGACTGGCCCGGGTGCTACGGCCAGTGGCTGGGGGTGCCCGACCATGCCGCCGATGCGGCCAAGGCCTGGAAGGAGATGGTGCACCGCTATTTCGCCGGCACCCTGGGGCTGAGCATCTTCGGCCTCTGCCTGTTCGCCTGGCGCCAGCGCCCCCGCCTGTCGCCGGTCCTGCCCACCACCCTGGCCGGCATCGTGGTCTGCCAGGCGTTGCTGGGGATGTGGACCGTGACTCTGCTGTTGAAGCCGGTCATCGTCAGCGCTCATCTCCTGGGTGGCATGACCACCCTGGCCTTGCTGGTGTGGCTCAATTTGAAGGAAAGGAAGACGGAAACCCCGCCGGCCACGGCCGGGCTGCGGGCGGCCGGCCTCGTTGCCCTGGCCGCCGTCGCCCTCCAGATCGCCTTAGGGGGCTGGGTGAGCAGCAACTACGCCGCCCTGGCCTGCCCGGATTTCCCCGCCTGCCGGGGAGAATGGCTGCCGGCCATGGACTTCGGCCACGCCTTCACCTTCCGCCGTGAACTGGGCCAGACCGCCGCCGGCGCCCTCCTGCCCGCCGAGGCCCTTACCGCCATCCATTGGAGCCATCGCCTGGGCGCCGCCCTAGTGACCCTGGCGGTGGGCGGATGGGGCTTGGCCCTGGCCCGCCGGCCCGGCTGGGGCGCCTGGGGCGGACTGCTCCTTGGCCTGCTCAGCCTGCAGATCGGACTCGGCATCGCCAACGTCCTGCTCTCCCTGCCCTTGCCCGTGGCGGTGGCCCACAATGCCGTCGCCGCCCTGCTGTTGTCGGTGATGGTGGCGGCAAATTGCCGGTTATGGTTCCCCCGCATGGCGCCGCTTGTCGAACCTGCCCGACAAGCGGATGTACGAAGAGAGAGGCGGGGCTGAGGCGGAGGATAATTCCCATGGCCCGTCTGCAAGAGTTCTTTGCCCGGTTGCGGCAGGCCGCCCGCGGCAGGGATTCGCGCCCTCCAACGGCGCCTGCGACCGAGCGGCGGCTCCGGGTGGAGCGCAGGGCCGCCCTCAGGGCGCTTTACAACCACGAGGTACGGGTCCGTTGCGCCGCCCAGGAGGTGGGCTTCGGCACTTATGAACTGGACTGCATCAGCGGCCGGATTCATTGGTCCCCCGAGCTGAGGAGCATTGCGGGCCAGCCCCTGGGAACGGATTCCTTGGCGCTGGAGCAGCTGCTGGGTCTCGTCCATCCGGAGGACAGGGAGCGGGTCCGCCTCAAGTTGGAAGCCGCCATGGCTCCCGAGGGAAATGGCGATTTCAATGACGAGCACCGTCTGTTGCGGCCTGACGGCGCCGTCATCTGGGTGAAGGCCATCGGTCGCACCTTCTTTTCCGGGGAGGGGCAGAACCGGCAGGCCCTGGGCGCAACCGGCGTGGTGATGGATGTCACCGACCGAAAACTGGCCGAGGCCGCCCTGGTCCTTCGGGAACAGCACTTCGACCAGGCCGTGCGCGGGGCCGCCATCGGTATCTGGAACTGGGATCTGCGCACGGGCGAGGTCGCCTGGTCGGAGCGCTGCCGCCAACTTTACGGCTTTCCATCCGGCCAACCCATTACCGAAGAGCAATTCCTGACCACCCTGCATCCCGATGACCGGGACCGTACCGCCGCGGCTCTGCACGAAGCGGTGGATGCCCACCGGGAATACAGCATCGAGTACCGCATCCGGTCACCGGACAACAGGACTATCCGCTGGATTCATGCGATCGGAAGCGCCTTCTACGATGACAGGACCCAAGCCCCTGTCAGCATGAGCGGCATCGTCATCGACATCACCGAGCGGAAACTCCAGGAAGGAAGACTCCTGGACAGCAATGAGCAACTGGCGAGCCAAGCGGAGCAAGACCGGGCCGAACTGGGCGAAGCCCAGGAAGCGCTGGCGAACACCAAACTGGAAATCCAGCAATTCGCCTACATCGCCGCCCACGACCTGCAGACGCCCCTGCGCTCCATCACCGGCTTCGCCCAATTGCTCCAGAAGGAGTATCGGGGACGGACCCTCGACGCCCAGGGCGATGCCTGGCTGGATCAGCTGGTCACCGCTTCCCTCCACATGCACGGGCTCATCCAGGACTTGCTGACCTATTCCGGCATTACGTCCCTCGGGCGGCCTTTCCGGGCCACCGACATGAACCAGGTCTTCGACGAGGTGGTTTCTTCCGCCGAAACGGCCATCCGCGAAGCCGGCGCGGCGGTGACCCGGGACGAACTGCCGACTGTGACGGGCGACCCTATCCAACTGGCGACCCTGCTCCAGAACCTGATCGAAAACGGCATCAAGTACCGGGGCGGAAACCCGCCCCGAGTCCATGTCTCGGCCCGCCGGGACGGGAGGGAATGGGTATTTTCCGTTCGGGACAACGGCATCGGGATCGCCGAAAAACACCACGAGCAGATTTTTGAAATCTTCCGGCGCCTCCACACTCAGCGGGCCTACGCCGGCAGCGGCATCGGCTTGGCGATCTGCCGCCGGGTGGTTCAGCGCCACGGAGGAAGAATCTGGGTGGACTCGGAACCCGGGACAGGAAGCGACTTCCAGTTCTCTCTGCCGGCAACTTGAAACCGTTTCCCGGCGGCGCCCCGTACCGATCCGGCCTTACGGGAAGGCCGGAATGGTCGGGTCGCAGCCCATGCATTCCGCCTCGGGGTGATGTTCCTTGATCATGGCCTCGATCCTCTGGACCTTGTCCTTGGGCACATCCACCATCACCAGGATTTCGCCCCGCTCGATGGCTTCCTCGTAATCCTTGTGCCGGCGGTTGCCGATGCCGGCGCCGATCATGCTCGACCACCAGGCCCCCAGGCCGGCCCCCGCCAGGGAAGCGGCGAGCACCGCCCCGCCGCCCAGCACCAGGCCGCCTACCGGCAGGGCCAGGGCCACCAGCCCGGCGATCGCCCCGGTGGCGCCGCCCACGGCCACGCCCTGCTCCAGGGCGGGGAGGAAATCAGTCTTCTGCATGAAGCCGGCTTCCGGCATGTCCTCCAGGGGCGTGCCGCGGCGGGCGAGGACGTGGATATGCCGCTCATCCACCCGGGCCAACAGCAGGTCGTCGACGATTTTCCGGGTGATGTCCACATTGGGCACCAGGAAGTACATCCGTCTCATGGCTTTCGCTCCGCAACAAGGGCACCTCGATTCCGTATGATCGCCCCGCCTCCATTTCGATCCATCGGATTGCAGTGGGGAAAAGACCGCCCGCCAAAATACGGGGATGGCGCGAGGAACCTACCCCCGGGGCCATTTTCCAAACGGGTGCAACTTGGTTCCCTGTCCGGGCACAACGCCTAGGGAGGATGGGGCGGACGGGGTGTCGCAAGCTCACATGGACGGCGCCCTATGGTGGAATTCGTGCGCGCCGGCGATCCGGCGCATTTCAGCGTCACGGCGCGGCCCAATTACGTGGCCGGCAGCGCCGGCCTGCGCTTGGCCATGGTGGTCCTGCTGCCCTGGTGGGGCGGCGTTGGCGCCGTGTTCGTGAGCCTGGGCGCCTGGCCCGTCACCCTCTTCATGCTCCTGCCCCTCCTCGGCCTGGCCTGGGCCTTCCATCAGGTGGAGCGCCACGCTGGGGATTTCGAGCGCCTGGTCCTGGACGACGACCGACTGGTCCTCGACATCCACGGCCCGGACGAGGACCGCCACCTGGAATTCAACAGCCAATGGGTCCAGGTGGCCCTCCAGCCCGCCTCGGTGGGGGGCGGCAAGATCATCACCCTGCGTTCCCACGGCAAGGAGGTGGCCTTCGGCCATCTGCTTTCGGACGAGGAACGCACCGCCATCGGCCGCGAACTGACCCTGCGGCTTGCCAAGATCAAGCACTGTTAGCCAGGAGACCAGGGAATGAGGCTACCAAGAATGACCACAATAACCAGCCTGAGCCTTCCGGCCGCCGCCCTGCTCCTCAGCCTTCCCGCCCGGGCGTACCAGTTCCCCGTCGCCATGCAGGCGCCGGTGACCAGCGTCGGGAGGGAAATCTACGACCTCAACACCATCATCAACTGGATTTGCGCCGGGCTCTTCCTCCTGGTCTTCGTGCCCATGGTCTACGCCCTGTGGCACCACCGCAAATCCATCGGCCACCCGCCCCACCATTTCCATGAAAACCCCAGGCTGGAGGCGCTGTGGACCGTCGTCCCCTTCATCATCCTGATCGGCATCGCCATCCCCACCACGGCAGTGGTGGTGGATATGAAGGACACCAGCAAGCCGGACATGACCATCAAGATCACCGGCCGGCAATGGAAGTGGGAATACGAATACCTGGGCCAGGAGGTGAAGTTCATCAGCTCCCTAGCCACTTCCCGGGACCAAGTGAATAACAAGGCGCCCAAGTCGGAGCATTACCTCCTGGAGGTGGACAAGCCCCTGGTGGTGCCCACCGGCCAGAAGGTGCGCCTGGTATTCACTGCCGCCGACGTCATCCACGCCTGGTGGGTGCCCGCCCTGGGGGTGAAGCAGGATGCCATCCCCGGCTTCATCCGGGATGCCTGGTTCAAGATCGACCAGCCCGGCACCTACCGGGGCCAGTGCGCCGAGCTGTGCGGGGTGGACCACGGCTACATGCCCATCGTCGTCGAGGCCGTGGCGCCGGAGAAGTTCGCCGCCTGGATGGGCCAGCAGAAGACCCAGCTGGCCGAAGCCAAGGCCGCCGCCAGCAAGGAATACGCCCTGCCCGAGCTGGTGGCCATGGGCCAGAAGGTCTATACGGCCAACTGCGTTTCCTGCCACCAGGCCAACGGCCAGGGCCTGCCGCCGGCCTTCCCGCCCTTGAACGGCTCCAAGGTGGTGACGGGCACCACGGCGGGCCATCTGGACGTGGTCTTCCACGGCCGGCCGGGAACGCCCATGCCGGCTTTCGGCCCCCAGCTTTCGGACCTGGACATCGCCGCCGTGGTCACCTACGAGCGCAATTCCTGGAACAACAAGACCGGCAACTCGGTACAGCCCCGGGAAGTCGCCGCCCTGCGCAACAAGTGAAGGAATCCCCATGGAAGCCGTCCTGAACGACCACGCCAGCCATCACGAGGACCATCCCCGGGGCCTGATGCGCTGGCTCACCACCACCAACCACAAGGACATCGGTTCCCTGTACCTGTGGTTTTCCCTGCTCATGTTCTTCTTTGCCGGAGCCCTGGCGATGCTGATCCGGGCGGAACTGTTCCAGCCGGGCATCCAGATCGTCCAGCCCAACGTCTTCAACCAGCTCACCACCATGCACGGCCTGATCATGATTTTCGGGGCCATCATGCCGGCCCTGACGGGCTTCGCCAATTGGCAGATCCCGCTCATGATCGGCGCCCCGGACATGGCCTTCCCGCGCATGAACAACTGGAGCTTCTGGCTCCTGCCGGTGGCGGCCATCCTGCTTTCCACCTCCTTCCTCGTCCCCGGCGGCGCCGCGGCGGGGGGCTGGACCATGTATCCGCCCCTCTACATCCAGGGGGGCATCTCCTACGACATGACCATCCTGGCCATCCACATCATGGGCCTCTCGTCCATCATGGGGGCCATCAACATCATCGTCACCATATTGAACCTGCGGGCACCGGGGATGACCCTGATGAAGATGCCGCTGTTCGTATGGACCTGGCTGATCACCGCCTTCCTGCTGGTCGCCGTGATGCCGGTGCTGGCCAGCGTGGTGACCATGCTCCTCACCGACCGCCACTTCGGTACCCATTTCTTCAACGCGGCCGGCGGCGGCGACCCGGTGATGTACCAGCACATCTTCTGGACCTTCGGGCACCCGGAGGTGTACATCATGATCCTGCCGGCCTTCGGGATCATTTCCACCATCATCCCCACCTTCGCCAGGAAGAAGCTCTTCGGCTACACCTCCATGGTCTATGCGGTGGCGGCCATCGCCGGGCTGTCCTTCATGGTCTGGGCCCACCACATGTTCACCACCGGCATGCCGGTAGCCGGGCAGCTCTACTTCATGTACGCCACCATGCTCATCTCGGTGCCGACGGGGGTGAAGGTGTTCAACTGGGTGGCGACCCTGTGGCGGGGGTCCATCTCCTTCGAGACCCCCATGCTCTTCGCCCTGGCCTTCGTCTGCCTGTTCACCATCGGCGGCTTCTCGGGGCTGGTGGTGTCCATCGTGCCGGTGGATATCCAGCTCCAGGACACCTACTACGTGGTGGCCCATTTCCATTACGTGCTCTTTTCCGGCTCGGCCATGGCCATCATGGGCGGCATCTACTACTGGCTGCCCAAATGGACCGGCCACATGTACGACGAATTCTGGGGCAGGGTGCATTTCTGGCTCACCGCCATCGCCTTCAACATCACTTTCTTCCCCATGCACTTCCTGGGGCTGGCCGGGATGCCCCGGCGCATCCCGGACTACGCCCTGCAATTCGCCGACCTCAACCGGCTGGAAAGTCTGGGGTCCTTCGTCCTCGGGGCCAGCCAGCTCATCTTCCTGTACGTGGTGGTGAAGTGCATCCGGGGCGGCGCCCGGGCCGGCGACCGGCCCTGGGAAGGGGCCGACACCCTGGAATGGACCCTGCCGTCGCCGCCGCCCTATCACTCCTTCACCGTCGCCCCGGCGATCAAATAGCGGAGGCCGCCATGGCAGAACAAGCCCATTACTACGTCCCGCCGCCCTCCCCCTGGCCCATCGTCGGCTCCGTCGGCATCCTCAGCCTGGCCGGCGGCTTCATCCTGCTCCTGGACAAGGTGGCGGCCGGCCCCTACGTCATGGCCCTGGGGGCGGCCATCCTCATCTACATGCTGTACGGCTGGTTCGGCAGCGTCATCCGGGAGGACCGAGCGGGAAAGCTGGAGGGCCAGGTGGATACCTCCTACCGTTGGGGAATGATGTGGTTCATCTTCTCGGAAGTGATGTTCTTCGGCGGTTTCTTCGGCGCCCTCTTCTACGCCCGGGTTTTCACCCTGCCCTACCTGGAGACGGCCGCCGACCTGATCTGGCCCGGCTTCACCGCCCACTGGCCCACCGCCGGCCCGGGCCTGCCGGAGCCATTCACCCCCATGCACGCCTGGGGCATCCCGGCGCTGAACACTCTCATCCTGCTCACGTCCGGCGCCACCGTCACCTGGGCCCACTGGGGCTTGAAGCGCGGCCGGCGGCGGCAGGCCGAGATCGGCCTCATCGCCACCGTCGCCCTGGGCGTGCTGTTCATCTGCCTCCAGGCCTACGAATACAGCGAAGCCGCCTTCTCCCTGAAGACAGGCATCTACGGCGCCACCTTCTACATGCTCACCGGCTTCCACGGCCTGCATGTGACCTTGGGGGCCATCATGCTGACGGTGATCACCTTCCGGGTCTTCGCCGGCCACTTCACCCCGGAGAGCCATTTCGGCTTCGAAGCGGCCTCCTGGTACTGGCACTTTGTGGATGTGGTGTGGCTGCTGCTGTTCGTTTTCGTCTATTGGCTGTGAATTTTCGAGATTGAGGCCTGATAGGGAACGCCCTACGCTTCCCCATGTCATTGACCAACTGGGGAAAAGCATGGAATCGACCGCCGTCCGGGCTCCTGCCAAAGCCCATGATGTCTTGGCGCAATACGTTCGCACGGCCAGCCAGCTGCATACCCACATGGACCGCATCCGCCGCAACCATGCCGAAATCCACGGCAGCCTGAGCCGGGCTGCGGCAGCGCTGCGCTCCATCAGCCGGAAGAAGTAAGGCGCCCTGCCCCCCTTCCCCCGGCGGCGAGGATGTCCGCGGCATCGCGGGGTGAGCTATTCTTGTCCCAGTGACGAGAACATCGCCTGACATGGATCTATACGACTCCCCCGCCACCTGCTTCATCTCTGCCCGGACCCAGCACCAAATCCGCACGGTAGCCATCCGGGACGACATCCTGGTGCTGATACGCCAAGGCACCAAGACCCTCATCGACCAAGGACACTCGCGGACCGTGGGGGCGGGCATGGCCGCCGTCCTGGCCCACGGCTCCCAGTGGGACGTCATCAACGTTCCTGGCAGCAACGGACGCTACGAGGCCCTGGTCCTCCAGTTCGGGGATCGGGCCGTCGAGGACTTCGAACGGCTGTACGGCACCCAATACGCCACGGAACGGGTCGAAGGCAGCTTCATCGCCAGCCCCGACCGGGAACTGGCCGACACCGTGGCCCGCACCGCCGAAAGCATCGCCGACCCGGAAGCCTCCCAGCAGTTGCGCCACCACCGGGTGCTCGAAATCCTCCTGCTGCTGGCAGAAACGGGCTGCCTCCTGCGGCCCCGGCAGGAACTGAACTGGCCGGACCGCCTGCGGCGGATGATCAGCCACCGCCCCCACGGGGAATGGACCATCGACAGCCTCGCCCTCGCCTGCGCCACCAGCGCCAGCACCCTGCGCCGCCGACTGGCGGAACACGATCTCACCGTGGCGGGGCTGGTCCGGGAAATCCGGCTGGAAACCGCCATGCTCCTGTTGCAGACCACCGCCCTGCCGGTGGGCGAAATCGCCCAGCGTTGCGGCTACGAATCCCACAGCCGCTTTTCCGTGGCCTTCAAGGCCCGCTACGGCTTTGTACCGTCCCACCTGCGCTGACTGGACAGCCGCGCACAATTCCTGAGCGGGCGCGGATAACGGCCATGGCCGCCTCTTGGCGACAATATCCCCGTCACTTCACGGAGGAAACCGTCATGTTCAAGACCAAGGCCGCCCTTGCGGCAACCCTGCTGTCCCTGGCCGCCACCGGCTACGCCGGCGACTTCACTCTGGCCAGCCCGACCCTCAAGCCCGGCGGCACGCTCCCGGCCGACAATGTGCTGAACAGCTTCGGCTGCACGGGCGGGAACACCTCGCCGGAACTGCGCTGGCAAGGCCTGCCCGCCGGCACCCGCAGCCTGGCCCTCACCGTGTACGACCCGGACGCGCCCACCGGGTCCGGCTGGTGGCATTGGGTGGTGATCAATCTGCCCGTCGATGCGAAGGGCCTGCCGGCCGGCGCCGGCAACGGCAGCGGAGAAAAACTCCCCGCTGGCGCCCGGCAAATCAGGACTGATTTCGGCGAGCCCGGCTATGGCGGCGCCTGCCCGCCCCCGGGGGACAAGCCCCACCGCTATGTCTTCACCCTGCACGCCCTGAAGACCGAGCGCCTCGACCTCCCCGACAATGCGACTGCCGCCCTGGCGGGATTCATGATCAACGCCAACAGCCTGGGCAAAGCCACCTTCACCGTCCGCTACGGACGTTAAGGCAAGCGGACCGGCGGTCAGAAGCCGCCGTTCCGCATCAGTACATAGACCGCCGTCCCGACTCCGATGCTGAGCAGGGCATTCCGGCTCCGCCATTGCAGCGCCACCACCAGGGCGACGGCGGCCAGCTCCGGCCAGGGGCCGCCTGGGTGGCTGCCGGCCGCCCCCGCCGCCGAATGGACCAGGAGCAGGGTCATGATGGCCAGGGGCAGGAATTGCCCCAGGCGCTGCACCACCGGCTGCCGGCGGAGCCAGTGATCAGCCACGAAGGGCAAGGCCCGCAGGGCGAAGGTAACCAGCCCCATGGCGAAGATGACGGCAAGTACGTAGCCGGTTTCGATCATTTCGCCTCCACTTCATCGGAAGCGCCGGCCCGCCGGAAGACGCCGGCGACGATGCACAGGGCAATGGCGATCACCAGGGCATGGGGCGCCGCCAGGAGGTAGGCGACGCCGTAGGCCGCCAGCGCCACCCACAGGGGCGCCGAACCCTTCCGCGTCCGCCACTGCTCCACCGCCAGGACCGCGAACAGGGCGGTGAGGGTGAAATCGAGGCCCGCCAAGCCGATCCGGGCCTGGGCGCCGGCGATGGCGCCGATGGCACTCCCCAGCACCCACCAGCCCTGGTTGAGCAGGGTGATGAGAAGCATCTGCCGGTGGGAGGCGGTGGCTGGCAGGGCGGTGAGGAGGGAATAGGTTTCGTCTGTGAGCCCGAAGACCAGATACCAGCGTTTCAATCCCGACGAAGGCATCCGGTTGAGGAGCGACAGGCCATAGAAGACATGGCGCAGGTTGAGGATCAGGGTGGCCAGGGCGATGCCGCCGATGGAGGCCCCCGCCGCCAGCATGGGGATCATCATGTACTGAGCGGCGCCGGCGAAGACGAAGACGCTCGCCAGGATCGCCAGCCACCAGGCCGCCCCCGCCTGGACGAAGAGGAAGCCGAACACCGCCCCCAGCGGGATGTAGCCCATGGCCACGGGCACGGTCAGGGAGAGGGCAGACAGGCCCTTCCCCCCGTTGCCCGGCGGTGCGGAAGTCCGGTTTTCCAAAGGAGCTTTATCCGCCGGTGGAAGCCAGGGCGGCCAGGAGCTTGCCGTGGATGCCGCCGAAGCCGCCGTTGCTCATGACCAGCACCTGATCCCCGGGCTTGGCGGCGGCCGCGATGCGCTGGACCAGGGTATCCAAATCGTCCTCCACGACGGCCTTGGCGCCCATTGGCGCCAGGGCCTCCGCCGCATCCCAGCCCAGGTTGTTGGCGTAGCAGAAAACCAAGTCGGTTTCGGCAAGGCTGCCCGGCAGCTGGCTCTTCATCACCCCGAGCTTCATGGTGTTGGAACGGGGCTCCAGCACCGCCAGGATGCGGGCCGACCCGACCTTGCGCCGCAGGCCGGCGACGGTGGTGGCGATGGCCGTGGGGTGGTGGGCAAAATCGTCATAAACCGTGACGCCCCGCTCGCTGCCCCGGACTTCCATACGGCGCTTCACATTCACGAAGCGGGACAGGGCGTCCAGGCCCTTGTCCAGGGGCACCCCCACATGGCGGGCGGCCAGGATGGCGGCGCAGGCGTTGGCCCGGTTGTGGTCCCCGGAAAGCTGCCAGACGGTGCGACCGATTTCGCCCTGGGGGCCATGGAGCACCAGCTCGCCGGTGGCGTCGTCGCCGCTGACGAAATAGCCGCCCCGGTCGTTGAAGCGCTCCACCGGCGTCCAGCAGCCCCGGGCCAGCACCCGTTTCAGGCTCTCTTCGGCCCCGTTGGAAACCACCAGCCCGGAAGCCGGAATCGTTCGCACCAGATGATGGAACTGGGTTTCGATCGCCGCCAGATCAGCGAAGATGTCGGCATGATCGAATTCCAGGTTGTTCAGCACCGCCGTCCTGGGGCGGTAATGGACGAACTTGGACCGCTTGTCGCAGAAAGCGGTGTCGTACTCGTCCGCCTCGATGACGAAGAAAGGCGTGTCCCCCAGCCGGGCGGAAACGCCGAAGTTCATGGGCACGCCGCCGATCAGGAAGCCCGGGTCCATGCCCGCGTCTTCCAGGATCCAGGCCAGCATGGAACTGGTGGTGGTCTTGCCGTGGGTGCCGGCCACAGCCAGGACCCAGCGCCCCTGGAGGACATGCTCCGCCAGCCACTGGGGGCCGGAAACGTAGGGCAACCCTTGGTCGAGGATGGCCTCTAACAGCGGGTTGCCGCGGGAGATGGCGTTGCCCACCACGAAGACATCCGGCTTGAGATTCAATTGCTCGACGCCATAGCCTTCGATCAGGTCCACGCCGGCCCCGCGGAGCTGGTCGCTCATGGGCGGATAGACATTGGCGTCGCAACCGGTGACTCGATGGCCGGCAGCCCGCGCCAGTTGCGCGATGCCGCCCATGAAAGTGCCGCAGATACCCAGAATATGAATGTGCATGAAACAAAGACCCGTTAGAATGAAGACGATTTTACTCCGACGGAGCAAGAAGCCATGCCCCGCCATGACCGGCCGCGAATGACACCCCATGCGCGCGCCAGCATCGCCAGCGCCGCCGCCCGCCTGATGGCCGAGGACGGCATCACCGATTTCCATCTCGCCAAGAAAAAGGCTGCCCGCCAGCTTGGCCTGCCGGACCACACCGCCTTTCCCGACAACGCCGAGGTCGAGGCCGAACTGCGCGCCTACCTGTCCATCTACCGGGACGGCGAGCACGCCATCCTGCTCCACAACCTGCGCCAGACCGCCCTGGAGCTGATGGAACTGCTCGCCGATTTCCGGCCCTACCTCACCGGCTCGGTCCTGGACGGCACCGCCGGCGAGCATTCCCGCATCGATATCCTGCTCTTCGCCGACAGCGCCAAGGAGGTGGAAATCTTCCTCCTCAACCAAGGCATCGATTTCGAGCACGTCGAGCCCCGGAACGACAAGGCCGAAGCCGTCCTGGTGGTCGAAACCGAAGATGCCGACGCCAACCTGGTGATCTTCCCGCCCCAACTGGAGCGCACTGCCTTCAAGCACCGGGACGGCCGCACCCGGGAACGGGCCCGCATCGACGCCGTGGCCGCCCTCCTGGAACAGGAAGCGGCGGAATGAAGCAGCGCTGGGCACTGATCGGAGCCGGGGTAATCCTGGCCTTGGCCGCCTTCGCCGCCGGCCTGTTCCTTTCCCGCCCCGCCGCCCCGCCGGTCCAGGCCGAACTGCCCGCCCCGGAAGCGGTGCAAAAGCTGTTCGACACCCCGATGTTGGACGCCGCCGGCCAACGGACCTCCCTCGCCCGCTGGAAAGGGAAGCCCCTGCTGGTCAACTTCTGGGCCACCTGGTGCCCGCCCTGTCTGGTGGAGATGCCGGCCTTCTCGCGCCTCCAAGAAAAGCATAACGACGTGCAATTTGTGGGCATTGCCGTCGATTCGGCAGAGAACGTGCAGAAATTTTCTGCCGCCAAACCCGTTTCCTACCCGCTCCTGGTGGGTGGGGAGAACGTCATGCCCCTCATGGCGCAGTTGGGCAACAATCGGAACGGCCTGCCCTTCACGTTGATCCTCGATGGCAACGGCCAGGTACGGCATATCCGCCTGGGCGGCCTTTCCGAGACGGAAGCGGAAAAGCTCATATCCAGCCTAAGGTAATACCAGGCTAGACAAATTGCGCCGAATTACGGCAAACTTGCCGGCATGAAGAAGCAAAATTCCGCTTCCGGAAAAACTTCCAAGGCGCGTATCCTCGTTATCCACGGCCCTAATCTGAACCTGCTCGGCACCCGCGAGCCGGATCATTACGGCCGCGCGACCCTGGCCGACATCAACCTGGCCCTCTCCCGTCGAGCGGAGTCAGCGGAAGCGGAGCTGGAAACCTTCCAGAGCAACCACGAAGGAGCCCTCATCGAGCGCGTTCACGCCGCCCGGGAGCAGGGAGTCCAGGCCATCATCATCAACCCGGCCGGCTATACCCATACCAGCGTCGCCCTGCGGGACGCCCTGGCGGCGGTGGCCATTCCCTTCGTGGAAGTGCATCTCTCGAATGTCTATGCGCGGGAGCCTTTCCGCCATCATTCCTATTTTTCAGCCCTGGCCATCGGAGTCATCTCCGGGCTAGGCAACGAGGGCTACATGCTCGCCCTCGAATACCTGCTGAACAAGCTCAACACCGATTAAGTCGCAAACGTTCGGCATTTTGCTTCGAACGTCCGCAAAAACTAGGGGAGTATCCATGGATCTGCGCAAACTCAAGAAACTCATCGACCTCGTCCAGGAATCGGGCATTTCCGAACTGGAAGTCACCGAAGGCGAGGAAAAAGTCCGGATCGCCAAGCACATTGCCGCTCCGATGCAGGCCCAGCAGTACATGATGCCCATGCAGGCCGCCCCCGTCGCCGCTCCGGCCGGCACCAGTTCCGTCAACCTGGACGACGAGGACGAGCTGCCGGAAGGCCACGTCGTCAAGGCCCCCATGGTCGGCACCTTCTACCGCTCCCCCTCCCCCGGCGCCAGCCCCTTCGCCGAAGTCGGCCAGGCCGTGAAGCAGGGCGACACCCTGTGCATCATCGAAGCCATGAAGCTCCTCAACGAAATCGAAGCCGATGCTTCCGGCGTCATCAAGGCCATCCTGGTCGATAACGGCGAGCCGGTGGAATTCGGCGAGCCCCTGTTCGTCATCGGCTGATAGCGCCATGTTTGAAAAGATTCTGATCGCCAACCGCGGCGAGATCGCCCTGCGGGTGCAGCGTGCCTGCCGCGAACTGGGCATCAAGACGGTGGTCGTCCATTCGGAAGCCGACCGGGAAGCCAAGTACGTCAAGCTGGCCGACGAGTCGGTCTGCATCGGCCCGGCCGCTTCGGCACTCAGCTACCTCAATGTCCCGGCCATCATCTCGGCGGCCGAGGTCACTGATGCCCAGGCCATTCACCCGGGCTACGGCTTCCTGTCCGAGAACGCCGACTTCGCCGAGCGGGTCGAGTCCTCCGGTTTCGTCTTCATCGGCCCCCGGGCAGAAACCATCCGCCTGATGGGCGACAAGGTTTCCGCCAAGAACGCCATGAAGGCGGCCAGCGTTCCCTGCGTCCCGGGTTCCGACGGCGCTCTTCCGGAAGACCCCAAGGAAATCATCCGGATCGCCCGAGCCATCGGCTATCCGGTGATCATCAAGGCTGCCGGCGGCGGCGGCGGGCGCGGCATGCGGGTGGTCCATACCGAGGCTGCTCTGGTCAATGCCGTGCAGATGACCCGCACCGAAGCCCAGACCGCCTTCGGCAACCCGACGGTGTACATGGAGAAGTTCCTGGAGAACCCGCGCCATGTGGAAATCCAGGTCCTGGCCGACGAGTTCAAGAACGCCGTCTACCTGGGCGAGCGGGATTGCTCCATGCAGCGCCGCCACCAGAAGATCATCGAGGAGGCTCCGGCCCCCCACATCGCCCCGCGCCACATCGCCCGCATCGGCGAGCGTTGCGCCGAGGCCTGCCGCCGCATCGGCTACCGGGGCGCCGGCACCTTCGAATTCCTGTACGAAAACGGCGAGTTCTATTTCATCGAGATGAACACCCGGGTCCAGGTGGAGCATCCGGTATCCGAGGCCATCACCGGCATCGACATCGTCCAGGAGCAGATCCGCGTTGCCGCCGGCGAGAAGCTGCGCTTCAAGCAGCGGGACATCAACTTCAAGGGCCATGCCATCGAATGCCGCATTAACGCCGAAGATCCCTTCACGTTCGTGCCATCTCCCGGCAAGATCAGCTTCTACCATCCGCCCGGCGGCCCCGGCATCCGGGTCGATTCCCACATCTACCAGGGCTATACCGTCCCGCCCCATTACGATTCCATGGTGGCCAAGGTCATCGCCTACGGCGACACCCGGGAACAGGCCATCCGCCGCATGCGCATCGCTCTTTCCGAGATGAGCGTGGAAGGCATCAAAACCAACATCGCCCTGCACCATGAGTTGATGCACGACGCCCGCTTTGTCGAAGGCGGCACCAGCATCCACTACCTGGAGCAGAAACTGGCACAGAAGAACGAGGTCAAGTAGATCATGGGATGGCAGAGCGTCAGCTTCCTAACTGACGCAGCGCACGCCGAGCCTTTGTGCGATGCGCTGCTGGAGGCCGGCGCCCTGTCGGCCAGCATCGAGGATGCCGACGCCGGCACCCCCGAGGAGCGTCCCCAGTTCGGGGAACCCGGCTCCATCAACACCCCGGGCTGGGACCGCTCCAAGATCGTCGCCCTGTTCGAGGCGGACGCCAATGTCGATACCCTCATCGCGGAAGCCATCGCCGCCATCGGCCTGCCGGCGGTGCCCGAATTGACGGTGGTGGACGTGGCCGAGCAGAACTGGGTGCAGCTCACCCAGTCCCAGTTCGACCCCATCCGCATCTCCGACCGGCTGTGGATCGTGCCCTCCTGGCACGAGGCCCCGTCCCCGGACGCCATCAACCTCATCCTCGACCCGGGCATGGCCTTCGGTACCGGTTCCCACCCCACCACCCGGCTGTGCCTGGAGTGGCTGGAGCGGAACGTGACCGCCGGCTGTACCCTCCTCGACTACGGCTGCGGCTCCGGCATCCTGGCCATCGCCGCCGCCAAACTGGGGGCCGGCGAAGTGTCCGGCGTCGATATCGATCCCCAGGCGGTGGAGGCCGCCAAGGCCAATGCGGAGCGCAACGGCGTCACCGGCCGTTTCGCCGACTCGGCGGACGCCCTGGCCGGAGAGTATGATGTCGTCGTGGCGAACATCCTCTCCAATCCCCTCAAGGTCTTGGCCCCGGCCATCTGCGCCCATGTGCGCCCCGGCGGCAAGCTGGCCCTGTCCGGCATCCTGGCCGAGCAGGCCGAGGAGATCATCGCCATCTACGCCCCCTGGCTGCCCCTCGCCGTCGCCGACACCCGCGAGGGCTGGGTCTGCCTGGCCGGGCAAAAGGCAGGGAAAGGGGCCTGATGCGGACGCGCTGCCCGCGCTGCCAGACCATTTTCCGCATTACGTCGGAACAACTGCGCGCCCGGGCAGGCAAGGTCCGTTGCGGCCATTGCCAGTCGGTCTTCAACGCCCTGGAGACCCTGATCGAGGAACCGGCAGCCCTTCCGCCGGCCGTCGACATTCCGGCCTCGCCGCCTGAAATTCCCAAAGAGGAGCCCGCCCCGGTCATCACGCCTATCCCGGCGCCGGAGCCTGCGCCCGAACCCGAACCGGTCCGCGAGGCCGAGCCGGAGCCCGCGTACGAACCCGCACCCGAACCGCCGGAGGCCCCCGAGCCCGAACCCGAATCGGCCCCCGTGCCGGAATTCGAGCCGATTCCTGAGCCGCCAGTTGCCCCGGAGCCCGAGTTTTCCCCGGAACCCGAGCCGCCCGCCGAAGCGATGCCCGAGGCCACAGAGGTAACGCCCGCCGCCGAACCCGAGCCCGAAGCCGCACCAGTCGCTGCCGAGGAACCGCCCCGGGAAGAAACCCCCGAGGAAACCACCCAAGCCGCCCGGGAAGCGGGCCTGGTCGCTGCCCGGGAACTGGCCGAAACCCCCGGCTACAACCGCTGGTCCGCCGGCACCCTGGCTTCCAATCCCCTGGCTGGGCTTGAAGCCGAACATCCCCGGGCCAAATGGCCCTTCGTCCTGGCCACCCTGGTCCTGGTCCTAGCCCTGCTGGGGCAGCTTGCCTACTATTACCGCACCGAACTGACCCAGCGACTGCCGAGCCTCGCCGATGTCTATGCTGCCCTGGACATCGACATCCCCCTGCCCCGCCAGGTGGAGCTGGTCAGCATCGAAACCTCCGACCTCCAGTCCGACAACGCCCGGGGCCTCCTGGTCCTCCAGGCCACCCTGAAGAACCGGGCCAATTACGCCCAGGCCTGGCCGGCACTGGAACTGGCTCTCACCGACACCCATGATGCCGTGGTCGCCCGGCGCGTCCTGGCGGCGGCCGATTACCTGCCGCCCAAGGTCGATCCCACGGCCTTCCCCGCCAACAGCGAAACCGGCCTGCGCCTTTGGATCGAAACCAAGGACGTGGCGGCGGCGGGCTACCGGCTTTACGTCTTCTATCCCTGATCCCATCCCACAATCCATGTCCACTCTGATCTGCGGCTCCCTGGCCTTCGACAACATCATGGTCTTTCCGGACCGCTTCAAGAACCACATCCTGCCGGAACAGATCCACATCCTGAACGTCGCCTTCCTGGTGCCCGAGATGCGCCGCGAGTTCGGCGGCTGCGCCGGCAACATCGCCTACAACCTGAAGCTCCTGGGCGGCGACCCCCTGATCATGGCCACCGTCGGCGACGATGCCCCCGCCTATTTCGAGCGTCTGGACAAGCTGGACCTGCCCCGGACTCACGTTCGCCATGTCCCCGGCAGCTTCACCGCCCAGGCCTTCATCACCACCGACCTGGACGACAACCAGATCACCGCCTTCCACCCGGGCGCCATGAGCTTCTCCCACCTCAACAAGGTGGCCAATGCCAAGGGCGCCAAGCTGGGCATCGTCGCCCCGGACGGCCGGGAAGGCATGCTCCAGCATTCCCGGGACTTCGCCGAAGCCGGCGTCCCCTTCATCTTCGATCCGGGCCAGGGCATGCCCATGTTCAGCGGCGACGAGCTGCTGGATTTCATGAACCTCGCCGATTACGCCTGCTTCAACGACTACGAAGCCAAGCTCCTGTGCGACCGCACCGGCCGCAGCATCGAGCAGCTGGCCGGCCTGGTGAAGGCCCTCATCGTCACCAAGGGCGGCGATGGATCGGAAATCCACGCCGACGGTCAACGTTATGACATCCCCTGTGTCGAGGCGGATGAAGTGGTCGACCCTACCGGCTGCGGCGACGCCTACCGGTCCGGCCTGCTCTACGGTATTGCCAATGGCTTCGACTGGCCCACCACCGGCCGGCTGGCGGCCGTCATGGGCGCCATCAAGATCGCCCACCGGGGCGGCCAGAACCACCAGCCGAGCCGCGAGGAGATCGCCGAGCGCTACCGCCGGGCCTTCGGAGCAACCCCCTGGTAAGGAGAAATCGATGTTTGCGACCCGCCCCCTCCTCATTGCCGTATCCGCCCTGGCGGTCCTCGCCGGTTGCGCCACCAGCAAGTCAGGCGATGTCTATACCCGGGATCAGGCGCGCCACGAGCTGAACGTGCGCACCGGCGTGGTGGACTCGGTCCGCCCGGTCACCCTGGAAGGGACCAAGACCGGGGCCGGCAGCCTGGCCGGAGGCGCCGTGGGCGGCGTCGCCGGCAGCAGCATCGGCGGAGGCAAGGGCCAGATCATCGGTGCCGTCCTGGGCGCCGTGGCAGGCGCGGTGGCGGGCAATGCCATCGAGGAAAATGCCACCCGCAAGCAGGCCATGGAAATCACCGTCCGCCTGGACGGCGGCCAGACCATCGCCGTGGTCCAGGAAGGCGATCCCGCCGAATTCCGCGGCGGCGACCGGGTGCGGGTGCTGTCCGGCCGGGGCGAAACCCGGGTCACCCGCTGACATCAACCCGTCAACTGGCCGCAACAAGGATGTAACGAGGGCTGCGTAAATTCGTTCCCACACAACGACAAGGGAACGAAATCATGAAACAGCTCCATCGCCAGCTGGAAACCCGCGCCCGGGCGGCGCGGCCCAACCTCTCCGTGGGCCTGGCCCGCAACCCCGACGAAATCATCGAAGCCCAGCGTCTGCGCTACCGGGTCTTCGCCGGCGAACTGAGCGCCAAGCTCCCCACCCGCACCCCGGGCATCGACCACGACATCTACGACCCCTGGTGCGACCACCTGGTGGTCCGCAACGACGACACCGGCGAGGTGATCGGCACCTACCGCATCCTGTCGCCGGCCAATGCCCGGCGCATCGGCTACTACTCCGAAAACGAATTCGACCTCACCCGGCTCCAGCACCTGCGCCCCCGCCTGGTGGAAATCGGCCGCTCCTGCGTCCATCCCGACTTCCGCACCGGCGCCACCATCGCCCTGCTCTGGTCCGGCCTCGCCAAGTACATGAAGGACAACGGCTACGACTACCTGATGGGCTGCGCCTCGGTCAGCATGGCCGACGGCGGGCACATGGCGGCCAGCCTGTATAATCGCCTCGGCGACCACATGGGTCCGCTGGAATACCGGGTCTTCCCCCGCCTTCCCCTGCCCCTGGCAGCCTTGCAGAACGATGCTCCGGCCGAGATGCCGCCCCTCATCAAGGGTTACCTGCGGGCCGGCGCCTGGGTGTGCGGGGAACCGGCCTGGGACCCCGATTTCAACACTGCCGACCTGCCCATCCTGCTGTCCATGGCGCAGGTGGAAGGACGTTACGCCAAGCACTTCCTGGGACAACAAGACTGAACGCCACCCCCCGCCTCCTCCGCTGGTTCCGTCTCATCCGGGTGGTGGCGCTCCTTCTCCGGGGCGTCGCTACGGCGGCCCTGGTCTTTCCCTTCTGCGCCGACGGCCGCCGCCTGCGCCTCAAGCAACGGTGGTCGAAGGGCATGCTGGACATCCTGGGCATCCGCCTGGACGCGGACCTGGCCCATCTGGTTCCCGGCAGCATGCTGGTGGCCAACCACATTTCCTGGCTGGACATTTTCGTCATCAACGTTGCCCGTCCCTGCGCCTTCGTCTCCAAGGAAGAGGTGCGCCATTGGCCGGTGATCGGCTGGCTGGCCGCGATCAACGACACGGTCTTCCTGAAGCGGGGCAGCCGCGGGCACGCCAAGCTGATCAACCGGGAGATTGCGGAAATCCTGGGCACCGGCAAGCATGTGGCCGTGTTCCCGGAAGGCACCACCACCGACGGCACCCACCTCCTGCATTTCCACGCCGCCCTGCTGCAGCCGGCCCTGGCGGCCGGAAGGCCGGTGGTGCCCGCCGCCATTTCCTACTGGGAACCGGACGGCAGCCGCAGCCTGGCGCCCCGCTACGACGGGGACCTTTCCCTGGGGGATTGCCTACGGGCGATCATTTCCCGCCGCCGCCTGACCGCCCGTCTGGTCGCCACGCCGGCCCTGGGGCTGAATGGGGAAGACCGCCGCACGGTCGCGGCTGCCGCCCACGCCGCCATCACGGCCGCGGCGCAGCTTGCGCCGGTGGCTCGGGAGCCCCTTGCCGTCAGTCCCGCCGAGCCGAGCGGTTCGGACTTACCAGATGCAGCTCGATCCATCCGGATTCCCGATCGGCGGACGGACGAGACTCCGCCCCAAAGGGCGACATCAGGATGCGACGCGGCGCAACCCGCAGTTCCACCAGGCGCGCCTTGACGCGCTGCATGGCCTTTTCCGCCACCCCCAGATTCACCGCCGAACTGCCGCCCACCGGTGGATGGCCTTCCAGACGTACGGCCAGGCGCTCATCCTCCCGCATCTTTCTGACGATGCCGGCGAGGCGTGCCTCGGCATCCCTGGGAAGGGCGGTGCCACCCGACGGCAAGACGATGACGGCAGCCGGAATCCGCACCGCCTCGTTCCCCGGCCCCAATCGCTCGGCCATCCGCCAGGACTCCAGCGCCGGGTGGCTGCGATCTCCTCCCGGCTCCGAAGCCATTTCCCCGGAAATGCCGGACGGATCGGCTTCTCCCGCTCCCAGATAGGGCAAGGAACAACCCGAAAGGGCTGCCGCAGCGAACAACAGGGGCAGGGCAATCAGCTTCATGGAACCCGCATGCCGTTGGAAAATCCGCAATCTTACCCGTTGGCGGCGGCCACGCCGGGAAAATGGTCGAGCCTCTCGACGCTGCCATCGGGTCGGATCACGGTGACGACCACCGACTGCACCTGCCCTCTCATCGCTTCATCCGCCAGGCGGTGCAGCGCCTCAGCCAAGGCCTTTTCCTGACAGGTGGGATGCTTTTGCTTGCGGGAGGCCAGATTCAGTTTTCTTTGCATAATGCACTACCGACTTTTGGTTCTATGTGGCCGGTATTACGCCCCGTCATAGGTGGCTGCTATCCCAACGAATGTGATGCAAACCCGGCTTGCTATTCCTGCAATACCCTATCAGTTTCAGTAGTGAAATGGCATTTCAGTTATTCACTCCGGCGCACAAAGGCTCGGAGGCAGCACGCGCCGAGTGCCCCAAAACCAATACGGCGTTTCCTCAACCGCCGGAGTGCAAAGACACAGCGTTACTGAATATCCAGGGGAACGGCTTCCCCCGCCGCGCAATCCACCTGGAACACCTGGCGGTCCTCCAGGCGCACCGCCGTCAGGTGCCCGCCCCACAGGCAGCCCGAATCGAGGGCGAGCAGGTTCGGGGTCAGCTTCAGCCCCAGGGCCGACCAGTGGCCGGTCACCAGGATGGAATCGGCGCTTTTCCGGCCCGGGACCTCGAACCAGGGCACATGGCCGGGGGGCGCCTTGCTCACTTCACCCTTGGTATGGAAATCCATGACGCCTTCCTCGGTGCAGAAACGCATGCGGGTCATGGCATTGACGATGACGCGCAGCCGCGGCCAGCCGGACAGGTCGTCGGACCAGGAGGCAGGCTGGCTACCCCACATGTGGGCCATGAACTCGACGTAGTCCGGGCCTTGCAGGGCAGTTTCCACTTCCCGCGCCAGTTCCCTGGCCTGGGCCGCGGTCCATTGGGGAAGCAGGCCGGCATGGACGAGGCAATAGTCGCCTTCGGTATGGCAAAGGGGCTGGTGGCGCAGCCAGTCCAGCAACTCGTGCCGGTCCGGGGCGTCCAGGATGCCCTGGATGGTGTCGTCCTTGCCCCGGAACTTGGCGCCCCCCTGGGAAACCATGAGGAGGTAGAGGTCGTGGTTGCCCAGCACGGTCAGAGCGGCGCTGCCCAGGCCCTTGACGAAGCGCAGGGTCTCCAGGGACCGGGGCCCCCGGTTGACCAGGTCGCCCACCAGCCAGAGCCGGTCGGCGGAGGGGTCGAAGCCGCACTTGTCCAGGAGCGCCCGGAACGAGTCGAAGCACCCCTGGATGTCGCCGATGGCGTAGGTCGCCATTACTCCACCGTCACGCTCTTGGCCAGGTTGCGCGGCTTATCCACGTCCGTACCTTTCACCAGGGCGGCGTGGTAGGAGAGCAGTTGCAGGGGGATGACGTGCAGGATGGGGGAAAGCTGGCCGTAGTGCTCGGGCAGGCGCAGGACGTGGATGCCCTCGCCGTCGGTCATGTGGCTGTCTTCGTCGGCGAACACATACAGCTCGCCGCCCCGGGCCCGGACTTCCTGGAGGTTGGACTTGAGCTTTTCCAGGAGGTCGTCGGCGGGCGCCACGGCGATGACGGGCATGTCCTTGTCCACCAGGGCCAGGGGGCCGTGCTTCAGCTCCCCGGCGGGATAGGCTTCGGCGTGGATGTAGGAGATTTCCTTGAGCTTCAAGGCGCCTTCCAGGGCGATGGGATAGTGGCGGCCGCGGCCCAGAAAAAGGGCGTGGTGCTTCTGGGAGAAGCCCTCCGCCCACTTCTTGATTTCCGGCTCCAGGGCCAGGACCTTGCCGATGGACACCGGCAGGTGACGCATGGCGGCCAGGTGGGTCGCTTCTGCCTCTAGGCTCAGGCGGCCGCGCAGCTTGGCGATCACCAGGGTGAGCAGGAACAGGGCCGCCAACTGGGTGGTGAAGGCCTTGGTAGAGGCGACGCCGATTTCCGGGCCGGCCCGGGTGATGAAGCGCAGGGCCGATTCCCGGACGATGGCCGATTCCGGCACATTGCAGATGGCCAGGGTCTTGGTCTGGCCCAGGGACTTGGCATGGCGCAAGGCGGCCAGGGTGTCGGCGGTTTCGCCGGACTGGGAGATGGCCACCACCAGCTGATCAGGGTTGGGCACGGATTCCCGGTAGCGGTACTCGCTGGCGATTTCCACGGTGGTCGGGATGCCGGCGATGCCCTCCAGCCAGTAGCGGGCCGTCATGCCGGCGTGGCCGCTGGTGCCGCAGGCCAGGATCAGCACCGACTTCACCCCCTCCAGCAGGCAGGCCGCCTCGCCGCCGAAGACGCCGGGCTGGATGCTCTTGGCGGAGCCGACCAGTTCCAGGGTGTTGGCGATGGCGTCGGGCTGCTCGAAGATTTCCTTCTGCATGTAGTGCCGGTAGGTGCCCAGTTCGACGGCATCGGCGGAGAGCTGGGAGATGGTCACCGTCCGCTCCACCGCGCTACCGTCCTGGCGCAGGACGCGGTAAGCGGTCGGGGTGAGTTCGGCGATGTCGCCGTTCTCCAGGTAGACCATGTTGCGGGTGACCTGCAGCAGGGCGGAGGCGTCGGAGGCGGCATAGTGGCCGTCGGCGCCGACCCCGAGGAGCAGGGGCGACCCTTCCCGGGCCACGATGACGCGGTCCGGCTCGCACTCCCGCACCACGGCGATGGCGTAGGCGCCCTGGAGGCGCTGGATGGACAGGCGAACGGCCTCCAGGAAGTCCGGGACGGTCTTCAGGGTGTGTTCGATGAGGTGGGCGATGGTTTCGGTATCGGTGTCCGAGGTGAAGACGTAGCCCAGCCCGGTGAGCTCGGCCTTGAGGGCCTCGAAGTTCTCGATGATGCCGTTATGCACCACCGCCAGCCCGCCGGAGATATGGGGGTGGGCGTTGCGCTCGCAGGGCACGCCGTGGGTAGCCCAACGGGTATGGGCGATGCCGATCTGGGCATCGAGCCCTTCCGACTGGAGGGCCAGTTCGGCCACCCGGCCCACCGAGCGCAGGCGCTCCAGCCCGCTGCCCCGGATGACGGCCAGGCCGGCGGAGTCGTAGCCCCGGTATTCCAGTTTGCGCAGGCCCTCGATGAGGACCGGGACGATATTCTGCCGACCGATGCCGGCGACGATGCCACACATATCCGAACCTTTCTTCTTTTAAACCTTGTAGTAGTCGCGGTACCAGGCGACAAAGCGCCGGACGCCTTCTTCGACGGAGGTGGCCGGGGCGAAGCCGACCCAGTCGGCCAGGGCCTGAGTGTCGGCGTAGGTGGCCGGCACGTCGCCATCCTGCATGGGTAGCAGGCGCTTTTCCGCCGTCATGCCCAATGCCGATTCGATAGCTCCGATGAAATCGAGCAGCGGCACCGGGTTATGGTTCCCGATGTTGAAGACCCGGTAGGGCACGTTGCTGGTAGCCGGATCGGCCTCCTCGGACCGGTAGTTGGGATTGGCCTCGGCGGTGCGGTCCATGGTGCGGATCACGCCTTCGACAATGTCGTCGATATAGGTGAAGTCCCGCTGCATGTTGCCGTGGTTGAAAACGTCGATGGGGCGCCCTTCCAGGATGGCCTTGGTGAACAGGAACAGCGCCATGTCCGGCCGGCCCCAGGGGCCATAGACGGTGAAGAAACGCAGGCCGGTGGTGGGCAGGCCGTAAAGATGGCTGTAGGTATGGGCCATCAGCTCGTTGGCCTTCTTGGTGGCGGCGTAGAGGCTCACCGGATGGTCCACGCTGTCGTGTTCCGAGAAGGGCATCTTGGTGTTGCCGCCATAGACGCTGGAGCTGGAGGCATAGACCAGGTGCTGGACCTTATTATGGCGGCAGCCCTCCAGGATATTCACGAAGCCCACCAGGTTGCTGTCCACGTAGGAATGGGGATTCTTGATGGAATAGCGCACCCCGGCCTGGGCGGCCAGGTGGATCACCCGGTCGAACTTCTCGGCGGCGAAGAGGGCTTCGATCCCCGGCCGGTCGGCCACGTCCATTTTCACGAAGCGGAAATTGGGATGCCCGGTGAGGCGCTTGAGGCGGTCTTCCTTGAGGCTGACCTCGTAGTAGTCGTTGAGATTGTCCAGCCCGACCACTTCGTCGCCCCGGGCCAAGAGCCGCAGGGTGGTGGTCATGCCGATAAACCCGGCGGCGCCGGTGACGAGGATTTTCATTGCAAGGGTCCTACCCGAAAAACACGTTGATTCTTACCGCGAACCGGCCTGAGCCGCCCGCGCCTCCAGCATCTTGGCGTATTTCATGAAGCTGTTGAAACATCCGATGCCGATATGCACCAGTCCCGGCAAACCATCCCGGAAGCCCTGGCGCAGGAAATAGAACTTGATGAAGCGAATCATTGGACTGAAAAACAGCTTGCCATATCCCGTCCGCTTGCCGGCGGCGACAGCCGCCTCGGCGGCCAGCGACGTGTAGCGGTTCTGCTTGCCCAGATAGACCGCCAGGGTTTCGGCGGAATCATGCAGCAAATCCCCCACCAGATCCCCCACCGGGCCGTCGGCCACCACCTTCTCGTGGACCGGATCGTCGGACCAGCGGGCATGGCGGCGGTCGAAGAGGCGCAGGCTCAAGTCCGGATAGCCCTCGCCGTGGCGCAGGTAGCGGCCCAGGAAGCGGTTGCAGCGGGGGAAACGATAGGCGGCATGACGGGGCTCGGCCAGGGCCGCCTGGATGGACGACCGCAATACCGGCGACACCCGCTCGTCGGCGTCCAGGCACAGCACCCAGTCGTGGGCCGCCTGCTCCACCGCGAACTGCTTCTGGGGGCCGAAGCCCAGCCAGTCCTGCTGCACCACCCGGGCACCATGGGCCTCGGCCAGGGCCACGGTGCCGTCCGTGCTGCCCGAATCCACCACCACGATCTCGTCGGCAAAAGCCGCGCTTTCCAGGCATTCGGCCAGTTGGGAAGCGGCATTGAGGGTGATGATGGCGACGGAAAGCGGCCGGGAACTGGCTTCTGGATGCGGCTGGCTTGCGGCGGGCATTTATAATTCCGGTTTGTCGACCCCGCCATTTTATCCGCCCATGCGCATTTTGCTGGTCAAAACCTCCTCTTTGGGCGATGTAATTCACAATTTACCGGTGGTGAGCGACCTGAAGCGCAGCCGCCCCGACGCCGTCATCGACTGGTGCGTGGAGGAGAATTTCGCTGCCATTCCCAGGCTTCACCCCGGCGTCTCCCGGGTCATTCCCGTAGCCATCCGGCGCTGGCGGAAAAAGCTCCTGGACCGTGGCACCTGGGCGGAGATCGGGGCCTTCCGTAACGACCTCCGCACCGAGCCCTACGACGTGATCCTCGATACCCAGGGCCTGGTGAAGAGCGCCCTGGTGGCCCGCCAGGCCCGGGGGCCGATCGCCGGCTATGCGCCGGAAGCCGCCCGGGAACCCCTCGCCGCCCGCTTCTACGACCACACCTCGGCCATCCCCAAGGCCGCCCACGCCGTGGACCGCAACCGCTGGCTCGCCGCAGCCGTTTTCGGCCATCCGGGCGACCTTCCCCTGGATTACGGCATCGCCGCCGCGCCGCTCCACGCCGATTGGCTCCCTGCCCGCCCCTATGCCGTGTTCCTCACCGCCACCAGCCGGGACGACAAGCTGTGGGAAGAGGCCCGCTGGCTGGCCCTCGGCAAGTCGCTGGCCGAGCGGGGCATCCGCGCCGTCCTGCCCGCCGGCAATCCGACGGAACGGGAAAGGGCGGCCCGCCTGGCGGCCGGGATCGAGGGCGCAGTTGCCGCTCCGCCCTTGGGCCTGGAAGCGTTGGCTCAACTGCTGGCCGGCGCCCGCCTGACCGTCGGCGTCGACACCGGCCTGACCCACCTTTCCGCCGCCCTCAAGGTGCCCACCGTGGCCCTCTACACGGCCACCGAGCCCGGCTTGACCGGTGTCCTCGGCACGGGATTCTGCCGCAACCTGGGCGGCCCCGGCCGCTCCCCCGAGGCAGCGGCCGTCTTCGACATGCTCCAGGCGGTGCTCGGCTGATGGCGCGCCTCATTTACTGCCTCGCCCTCTACCTTGGCGCTCCCTTGGTCTGGCTGCGGCTCCTCTGGCGCAGCCGCCGCCAGCCCGAATATCTCCAGCACCTGGGCGAACGCTGGGGTTTCTACCGCCAGCGCACGGATAAGCCCTGCATCTGGGTCCATGCCGTATCGGTGGGGGAAACCCGCGCCGCCCAACCCCTGGTGGAAGCGCTGCTTGCCGCCTGGCCCGGCCACACCCTGCTGCTGACCGGCATGACCCCCACCGGCCGGGATGCCGGCCGCCAGGTTTATGGCGACCGGGTGCTTCAGGCCTACCTGCCCTACGATTATCCCGGCGCCGTCGGACGCTTTTTCCGCCACTTCCGGCCCCGCTTCGGCATCCTCATGGAGACGGAGGTATGGCCCAATCTGCTGGCTTCCGCCCTGTCTCACCGCGTGCCGGTGGCACTCGCCAATGCCCGCCTTTCCGAGCGCTCCTATCGGGGCTACGAGCGCTTCCGGGGGCTGGCTGGGCCGGCTTTCGCGTCGCTCACCGCCGTCGCTGCCCAGACCGAGGCCGACGCCGCCCGACTGCGCGCCCTCGGGACGCCTGCGGTGGAAGTCTGCGGCAACCTGAAATTCGATGTCACCCCGCCCCAGGACAAGATCGACCTCGGCCGGCAATGGCGCACCGAAATCGGCAATCGCCCGGTGTGGCTGGCGGCCAGCACCCGGGAGGGGGAAGAGCCCCTGGTCCTAGCCGCCCTTTCCCGCCTGGCCGGAACCAATGCCCTGCTGGTGCTGGTGCCGCGCCATCCCCAGCGCTTTGAGGAAGTCTCAGGCTTGGTCGGGCAAGCCGGATACCCCATGGTCCGCCGCAGCCAAGGGCTGCCGACCGCGGATACCCGGGTCTGGCTGGGGGACAGCATGGGGGAAATGGCGGCCTATTACGCCCTAGCGGACATCGCCTTCATCGGCGGCAGCCTGCTCCCCCTGGGCGGGCAGAACCTGATCGAGGCGGCGGCCTGCGGCTGCCCAGTGCTGATCGGCCCCCACACCTTCAATTTCACCCAGGCCACCGAGGATGCCATCGCCAGCGGCGCTGCCCGGCGCGTGGCCGATGGGTCGGATTTGGGAGATAAAGTACGGGACTTACTCGGCAACCCCGCCGATCTCGACGGGATGCGGGCGGCTGCCAGCGCTTTCGCCGCCACCCACCGGGGAGCGACGGCCAAGACGGTGGCGCTTATTTCGCGGCTGACGGGTCCAGCAGGCCGTTGATCTGCTGCACGTCGTCCTCGCCCAAGGCGCCGACGGCGGCCTTCAGGCGAAGTTGGGCGATGAGGGTGTCGTACTTGGCCTTGGCCAGGTCCCGCCGGGTGACATAGACCTGCTGCTCGGCGTTGAGCACGTCGATATTGATGCGCACCCCGACTTCGTAGCCCAGGCGGTTGGATTCCAGGGCCAGCTGGGAGGACGCCAGGGCGGCTTCCAGGGCTTTCACCTGGGCCAGGCCGCTTACCACGCCCAGATAGTACTGGCGGGCTCCCAGGGCGGCGGTGCGGCGGGCCGCTTCCAGGCTGGAAAGGGCAGCGTTGCGGTTGGCGGCGGCTTCCCGGGTCTTGGAGTTCACGAATCCGCCCTGGAACAGGGGCACATTGACCTGCACGCCGACGGTCTGGAAATCGGTGTCCACATTAGTGCCGGCAAAGGAGTTGAAACTCTTCGACGTACCCTTGCTGGCCACCAGGTCCAGGGTCGGGTAATGGCCGGCCTGCTGCCGCTCCACTTCCTGGGCAGCGATATCCGCCGCCGCCTGCTGAATCTGGACATTGGTGCTGTCCTTCTCGGCGGCCTCCACCCACTTGTCCATGCCGGCCGGCTGCGGGGGCGACAAGGTGACACTGGCCTTCAAGGGGGCGATGGCGCCGGGGACCTTGCCGACGATGGCCTGCAGGGTGCGACGCTTGACCTCCAGGTCGTTCTCGGCAGCCAGTTCCTGAGCAACCGCCAAGTCGTAGCGGGACTGGGCTTCGTGGGTATCGGTGATGGTCGCCGTCCCCACTTCGAAATTCTTCTTGGCGGATTCCAGCTGCTGCTCGATGGCGGTCTTGTTGGCCCGCACTGCCGCCAGGTTTTCGTTGGCGTAGAGGAGGTCGAAATAGGCCTGGGAAACCCGCAGCACCAAGTCCTGCTGGGCCTGGACGAAGTTGGCCTCAGCTTGCGCCACTTGGAGCTTGGACTGGCCGTAGGCCACCCAATTCTGCCAGCGGAAGAGGGGCTGGCTCAGGGATAGGGTATAGCCATTACTGTTGTAACGCGGTTTGACCTGGGCGGTCGCCGTCCGGATGTCGTTCTCGTTCCAGACAGAGTTGCCGGAAAGGGAGACATTGGGCAGCAGACCGGACAGCCCCTGGGGCGCCTTCTCCCGGCCTGCTTCCAGAGTGGCGCGGGCGGCGGCATAGGTGGGATCGTTGCTCTGGGCCTCACGGTACACCTGCACGAGATCCGCCCCATAGACGGTTCCCGACGCAAACACCAAGCCCAACAGCCACGATATTTTTTTCATTTTCGCCTCAGTAACGCGCCATGGCGGGATCCACGTCCCGCGCCCAGGCTTCAACGCCGCCCATCAAGTTATGCACCGCCGTGAAGCCGGCGCTTTCCAGGAACATCGCCACCTGCATGCTGCGACTGCCGTGATGGCAGATCACCACCACGTCCTTGTCCGGCACCAACTCGCCCACCCGGGTGGGCACCACATGCATGGGAATGTGCTTGGAGCCCGCCACATGGCAAAGCTCATACTCCCAGGGCGCCCGCACATCCAGCAGGAGAGGCTGCTGCCGACCCGGGTCGGACAGCCACTCGGCAAGTTGGCGGGCGGACAGTTGCTGCATCAGAACTCGAAGTGGCTCTTGGTCACGCCGGTCAGGGCGGGAACGACGGTTTCGAACAGGTTGACGGTGTTGAACACGCCTTCGGCGGTGCAGGTCACCATCTGGGCTTCCATGACCGGGGCTTCGCCGACGATGGCCACCAGGCGGCCGCCGACCTTCAGCTGCTTCAGCACGTCGGAGGGCAGCACGGGCACGGAGCCGGAAATCACGATGACATCGTAGGGGCCCTTCTGGGGCCAGCCGGTCAGGCCGTTGCCGGTTTCGACGGTGACGTTGGCGACGCCGGCCTGCTCCAGGTTCTGGCGGGCGGCCTGGGCCAGTTCGGGCAGCAGTTCGACGGTGGTCACCTGCTCGGCGCGGGCAGCCAGAAGGGCGGCCATGTAGCCAGAGCCGGTGCCGATTTCCAGTACCTTGTCGGTCTTCTTGACGCCCAGTTCCTGGAGCAGGCGGGCTTCGATCTTGGGGGCCAGCATGACCTGGCCGTTGCCCAGGGGCACTTCCAGATCGGCGAAAGCCAGAGCCCGGTAGGCTTGGGGCACGAAATCCTCGCGCTTGACGACAAAAAGCAAATCCAGAACGGCCGGATCCAGCACTTCCCAGGGCCGGATTTGCTGCTCGATCATGTTGAAGCGCGCTTGCTCGATGTTCATTCTGACTCTCCGCTCTTAATATTAGCAGATGCTAATATTTTACGTCCGATAAAATTCGATTATACCTGAGGCGCCAGCAATCCCCTCCGCAGCACATCGAGGTGAACGGCCATGTATTCCCGGGGCTCCGGCTCGCCCGCCAGGCAGCAAGCCATGGAATGTTCCCAGACGATTAGCATCAGCACCGGGGCGATGATCACATCGGTGTAAACATTGATATCCATGGCCCTGAATTCGCCGCTGGCCATGCCGCGCCCCAGGGCGGCAGCGATGAGGGCACGCCCCCGGGTGATGACTTTTTCGTGATAAAACTGGGCAATTTCCGGGAAGTTGCGGGCTTCGGAAATCATGAGCTTCATGATGCCCGACAGATGGGTCTCGCCGATCAGGGTCCACCAGGCGTTGAGGAGCGTCCCCAGCAGCTCGAAGGCGGGCCCCTCATGGCGGGCGAGGATGGCCTCCCCTTCGGCCAGGGCCGGGAACATGCCCTCTTGTATCACCGCCTTGAACAGGGCTTCCTTGCTGTCGAAATAGAGGTAGAGGGTGCCCTTGGACACCCCGGCCCGCTTGGCGACATCGTCCAGGCGGGTGGCGGCGAAGCCCTTTTCGACGAACAGTTCGAGGGCCGCCGCCGTCAATTCGGAAGGGCGCGCCTCCTTGCGTCTTTTGCGGGTAGGGACTGCAGATTGGGACATGATAAGTTAATGACTCGCAAGTCATTAACTTATCATCATGTTCCGAAGAGGGTCAACGGCTCTCTTTGATGAGCCGCCCTGCGGCCGCCTGGATCGGCCGGGCATTGCTCCGGTACAGCCGGGAGAAGATGCCGACCTGCTCGGCCGAAACCTGGACGGGCTGGCGCATCACCAGCCACAGCACGCCTTCCGTACACGGTGGCGTGGTCAGGGAGCCCATGTAGGTGTAGTAATTGCGGGAAGCGGGCAGGAAGGTGGTCAGATCGATGGCCGGGCTGGGCGGCAGCACTTCCATGTTCTTTTCCAGGGGCAGGTAGTTCCACAGGGTTTGGATGAAGGGGTTTTCCAGGCCCTTCTCCATCAGGACCGCCACCACCGCCAACTGCCCGTCGTCGGCCCGGTGGACCAGGTGGGCCACCATGTCGAAGCCCTTGCCGTTGATTTTCTCCTCGGCCGGCTTGTGGAAGTGGAACTGGATCAGCTCGTAGGTCTTGCCGGTGAGGGTGATGCTGCCTTCGCCGGTGGCCACCTGCACGGTATGGCCGTTGTCCACGATGCGGAACAGGGAAGGCTTGTAATCGAATTTGATCGGCTCCAGATCGACCTTGATGCCCTCCCGGATATCGATAGGCGACTGGCGCTGGCCGCTGGCGCAGAGGGTGTTCTTGGGATCGAGGCGAGCCCAGTTCTCCGGCCCGCCTTCGCCGTCGTAGGACCAGTGGATATGGGCGTGGTGCTCAGCCGGCTCGGCAGCGGCTTCGTGCACCGGCGCCTCGGCCCGGGATTTCTTGGCGGCCCGATGGAGAGATGCGATGGGTTCGGGACGGACGTACGCCGGCTTTTCCTCGATCTTCGCCACGGTCTTCATAGGCATGGCCGGCTTGGCGATCTTCGCTTCCGCCTTGATCAGGCCGTCGTTGGCCGATTTGAGCTGGCCGGCGGCATCGTTGGCCTTGTCGGCCACCGCCTTGATGTCGTCCCGGCCGGGCCGGCAGACTTCCCGCAGCACCTTGTCGTCCAGGGTGCCGCTGCGCACGGGCAGTTCGACGGGCTTCTGTTCCTCATCCCGCAGCACTTCCGATTCGTTCTTCTTGAACACCCGGCGGATGGTTGCCGCATTGCGGGAGCCGCAGTCGTAGCGGGTGGTCGCTTCGATCACCCGGTAACCGGCACCGGTCTTGGGATCGGGAATTTCGCGCTCCAGGATGATGCGGCCGGTCGCCTGGACCTTGCCCCCCTCGTCCCGTTTGATGCTGGTGCGGTCCAGCTCGATGCGCTTGCCCGGCTCGGCCGACACGGTCTGCCACACCGGTGCCGCAGTCGCGGACCAGGGCAGCGCGGCAATCAGCGCGGCCACAGCGATGAGGCGCATAGTTTTCCCTTCTATTTTTTTGAACGAATCCGACGCTCGGTTAACATATTTCGGACGGTTCGCCGAAATCTTGAGCCCCGGCCCCGCATTTGTTGCATTTTGCCTGTATTTCCAGTAACTTGCAGCTCTTCGTTAGGGGTGTCGCCGCATCGGTGCAGCGACTGAGACATACCCTCCGAACCTGTACGGGTCATGCCGTCGTAGGGAAACGAACTTCCGTCTCTCCTTGCGCGTCTCAAGCCCGCAGCACTCTTCCCCAGCAAGGAGCTTCACCCATGAACGCCAACGAACAATTCCTCGCCCGTGACGCCCACGTGGACGAGGCTGCTGTCCAGCCCCTCCCCAACTCCCGCAAGATTTACGTCGAAGGCTCCCGTCCGGACATCCGCGTCCCGATGCGGGAAATTTCCCAGGCCGACACCCCGACGGCCTTCGGCGGCGAGAAGAACCCGCCCATTTTCGTCTACGACTGCTCCGGCCCCTACACCGACCCGGCCGCGAGGATCGATGTCCGCAACGGCCTCCCGGCCCTGCGCGCCCAGTGGATTGCCGAACGGGGCGACACGGAAGAGCTGCCCGACCTGACCTCCGAATACGGCCGCCAGCGCGCCGCCGACAAGTCCCTGGACGAGCTGCGCTTCCCCGGCCTGCACCGGAAACCCCTGCGGGCCAAGGCCGGCGCCAATGTGTCCCAGATGCACTACGCCCGCCAGGGCATCATCACCCCGGAGATGGAATACGTCGCCATCCGGGAAAACAACAACCGCCGGGCCTACATCGAAGGCCTGAAGACCTCCGGTCCGCAAGGCCAGCGCCTGGCCGAACTCCTGGGCCGCCAGCACAAGGGCCAGAACTTTGGCGCCAGCATTCCCGAAGAGATCACCCCGGAATTCGTGCGCTCGGAAGTCGCCCGGGGCCGGGCCATCATCCCGGCCAACATCAACCACCCGGAAACCGAGCCGATGATCATCGGCCGC
>DASRUX010000354.1:0-6492 GCA_035655235.1 Rhodocyclaceae bacterium
AGTGCCCTCGGCGAGCTGGAGCAACGGAGTATTCACCTTCTCCAACGGCAACAGTAACTTCGCCGGCTGCAAGAACTTCGCCGTGGGCGGGACGGTGGTCATTTCAGGGGCCTCCGACTCCTCCTACAACGGTACCTGGACTGTGGCGACCTCGGGCAACAAGAGCTTTACGGTGAACTACCCGGCCAAGACCATCACCAGCCCGGATACCGGAGCAAGCCGGGCCATCACGCCTGTCGGCACCACTGTGTATACGGTCGACATCTCCCGGGCGCTTGGCGCCACGACCGCGACGGCGACAGTGCAGGGGGGCGGCACCCATTCCCTGAATAACGGGCAGATCATTACCATTACCAGTGCATCGGATTCGGCCTATGTCACTTCCTGGACGGTTCAGTCCGTTTCGGGGGACAGCAAGAGTTTCACTTTCGGACCTCTTACCCTATCGCCCAGTACGCCTGCGACCGGCACCATCACCGCAACGCCGGCGAGCGCGGCCACCGGCGGTCCGACCACGGCCAACCTGATCAAGTGGGTGCGCGGTAAGGATCTCTGGGAAGACGAGAACCTGGACGGCTCGCTGACTGACGTGCGTGCCAGTGTCCATGGGGACGTACTGCACTCCCGTCCCTTGCTGATCAACTACGGAGGAACGATCGGCATCATCGGCTTCTACGGCTCCAATGACGGTTTCCTGCGTGCCATCAAGGGCGGCATTGCGGATACGGACGGATTTGAGAAGTGGGCCTTCATACCCCAGGAGTTCGTCTCCTACTCCAAGTTGTCGCGGCTGTACGGCAATGCTCCCCTGATCCGTTTCCCGAATACCTCATGTTCCATCGCGCCGACTCCGACAGCGCGGGACTATTTCTGGGATGGTCAGCTTTCGGTCTATCAGAGCGTGACGACAGTCAAGTATCCCGACAGCACGACCGGGCCCTATGTCCGTCCGGAGAAGACCTACCTCTATGCCGCCATGCGCAGAGGTGGGCGGGCGATCTATGCCCTGGATGTCAGTGACCCGGATACCCCGAAATTCCTTTGGAAGATCGATCCCTCTGTTACCGGGTTCAGCAATCTCGGCTACACCTGGTCCGAACCCAAGGTGACCAAGCTCAAAGGCAAGAAGGCGGACGGGACCGATGACCTGCGGGATGTCCTGGTCTTCGGCGGTGGCTATGATCCGACCGATGATGACCAGCCGTCCGGATGCCCGCGGGGTGATCACACCTCGGCGCTGTCGACTGCTTCGGTTTCTTCAGGGGTGACGTGCCCCAACGCTGCGGGTACCTACGCCGGCATCGGTCGCGGAGTCTATGTTGTCGATGCCCTGACCGGTGCCCTGATCAACTACTTGCAGGTGCCTGCGACGGCCATCAAGTACAGTATCCCGGCGGATGTTGCGCTCCTAGATATGGACGGTGACGGTTACGCTGACCGTATCTATGCTGGCGACTCGGGGGCGCAGCTCTTCCGTTGGGATGTGGATTCCACCCAGCAGTTGAACACTTCCAGCTCATTTACCGGCTATTTCGTGGCGGCTGTTGGCGATGGCGCCTCCAGCGCCCGGAATGGGGGTACGGATGCCCGTAAGTTCCTCTTCCCGCCGGAAGCCTTGCCCTTCACCTATAAGAAGACCGATGGGACGACCGTCTCGGCGGTGATGCTGCTGGCAGGTACGGGGGACCGGGAGAAGCCGTTGCCCAACCGCGACAGTAACAACAATCTGAATCAGGTGAGTTGCTCCAGTCTCTACAACAGCACCTATTTCGGCAGCAAGATCAGAGATCAGTTCTATGGCGTGATTGACACGACCGCGTCAGGAACCAGTTCGGCGAGTGTGAGCCCTGCCATCGTCAGCAACCTGTTTGCGGTAAACAACACCACCATCGGTGATGCGACAGTTTCAAGCTTCAACCTCTGTTACGGCTTCCAGGCCACAGGCTGTGATGCCAATCAGACGCAGCAGTACAAGGGGTGGTACGTGAACCTGAAGAACACGGTCAATACCAGCAATATTCGCGACGAGGAAAAAGTGGTCAGTTCGCCCAAGGTGGTTAGCGGCATGGTCTTCTTCTCCACCAATACGCCTCAGGCCCCCAATCCTTCCGCCGGCGTCTGCAGCAACCTGGGGCAAGCCTTGGCCTATGCCGTTGATCCGTTCTCCGGAGCGCCGAAATTCGACCGCAACAGCGATGGAGTGATATCGCAGGCCGACTATGCCGCGGTGGTTACAGGCGGAGGTCTGCCGCCGTCGGTTACCGCGGGGGTCGTCGGGATCGGGGATTCCTTCTACCGATTCGTTATCGGTGCCGGTGGCAACAAGATGGATACCACTTCGCCTATTACCGGCGCCAAGAACCCGATCACCCTCCGGGGGACGCGATCCAGGGTCTATTGGTATTACCCGTTGGACGACAAGTAATGTTGCAAAATCGCATTCTGGCAGGCCTTGTCTTGGGACAAGGCTATTGCCAGGATGAAGCGAATTGACGTAGAATGCTGCGTTTTACGCTAACGTAATCAGGAACCAATTCATGGCCAACAGCGCACAAGCCCGCAAGCGCGCCCGTCAAGCTGACAAGCAGCGCGCCCACAATGCCAGTCTGCGTTCGACTCTGCGCACCGCGATCAAGCGTGTGCGTCAGGCGATCCAGGCCGGCGACAAAGCCGCCGCACAGACTGTCTTCCAGCAGTCCATGTCTGTTATCGACCGCATTGCCGACAAGAAGATCATTCACAAGAACAAGGCCTCCCGCTCCAAGAGCCGCCTGTCTGCCCAGATCAAGGCCCTGGCTGCCTGATCGGTCTTCGGTCTAAGAAAAATGGCGCCCCAGGGCGCCATTTTTGTTTGTATCTCTCGGGGTTTCTTGGCTTGGTTTAGCGGTTGCCTTTGCCTTCGATGGGGCAGACGCCGTCGACGATCTGAAGGTCGTTGTCCTGAGCAAAGTTGAGCATGAAGCGGTAAGCCATCGGCTCGATCTCGCCGAGGCGGCCATCCACGAATACCGCCTTTTCCCCGTTGTAGTCGCCGGGTCCGACGTAGGGGGAGTATTTCATCTTGCGCTCCGCCCCAAAGGCGGACATGACGCCACACAGCCGTTCAGCCCAGTCGCTGGGCCGGAATTTCCTGCCTTCTTTGGTCAGTCCGACAATGATGAAGGTGGTGGATTCTGGCGTTGTCATTGTTCCGCTGTGTCAGTGCTGGCGCTGGGGAGCAGGCATTTTAGCAGATGCGGCCTTCCTGTGGCGGAAATGCTGGCCCTGTGCGGGGAAAGGCTTTTCCCGATAATGACATACGTTGATTTTCAAGAATTCGCTACATATACTGGTCTTATTGCATTGATCAGAAAGTGAATTCATGCAGTCTCTGATGGTGACAAAATATGAGTTCAAGATACGGACCCGCAATGGAGCCGTCGTGGAAGGCTTGTCCATTCATGGCCAGGACGAGGACGACGCCCGGCGCAAACTGATCCAGATGTATCGCGGCTGCGAAATTCTTGAAACCCGGGGCATCAGGGCCAACCTGTCCGGGCGTGCCAGTCACGTCGTCAGCTATGAGGAAGTCGTGGAGATGATCATCTCCGGCTGAGATGGCCGCGGCTTGGGAGGGTTAGAGGTGACCCTGGCTCTTCAGTTCTTCCAGTAGCGCCAGGTAATCCTGGGCGCCGGCGCTGGTGGCGTTGTGGCGAAAGACATCCCGGTTGTGGGCAGGGCTTTCCGCCACCGTGACGTTTTCCGAAATGACCGTTTCGCACACCTCTGCTCCGTAGCGTTCCTTGAGGCGGGTCCGCACATCGTCGCTCATACGCCGGCGCCGGTCGAAGCGGGTGAGAAGGTAACGTCGCTCCACCCGGCGCTTCAGCACCGGTTCGAGCACCTGCAGGGTGCGGGTGATGTGGTCGGCAGCCTGCAGGGACAGGTAATCCGTAGAAATCGGGATGAGCAGCAGGTCGCAGGCGAAGATGGCGTTGAGAGCCAGGACGCCGATGTAGGGGCAGCAATCGATCAGGGTGGTGCGGGGCTTGTCGTCACCCTCCAGGGCTTCCAGGCCGCCTCTCAGCTTGTTCAGGATCGCCGGACCCTTTCCGAAGATGGAATCCACCTTGATGAGCTGCTGGTGGGCGGGGATGAGATGGCCGATGCATTCCCACTCGACTTGCAGTTCCGCCAAGGCTTTCCCTTCCTGGTAGAAAGCGAAGAGGCTCTTGCTGGCCTCGGCGGGTACGCTTCCATGGATGCTCGACAGGTGGCCCTGGGGATCGAGGTCGAGAAGCAGAGGGGTGTCGCCCGAACGCTGCAGCGCAGCAGCGAGGTTGAGAGTGGTGGTGGTCTTGCCCACCCCACCTTTCTGGTTGAAAACGGAAATCCGCATGGCTCGGTCACTTATATACAAGGTGCTATTTTTCACTTAACATTCGCTCTTCTGCAACTCTGCGCGACGTTTTTTTTGCGCGGGTGTGGTCGTTCCGGCGGCGATTGCCGCCGTTTTAGTTTCGACCGCCGCTTCGTGGCTTCACGTCGGCCCCGCCGGCATGATTCTTCGCCGAAGCAGGCGTTTCGTCTTCTGGTGGATGCCCATGTCCCACATCATGAACACTTACGCCCGGTTGCCGGTGGCTTTCAGCCACGGTGAAGGCTGCCGGATCACGGATACCGAGGGCAAAGTCTATCTCGACGCCCTGTCCGGTATCGCCGTCTCCACCCTGGGGCACGCCCACCCGAAACTGGTGGCGGCCATCTCGGCCCAGGCCGGGCGCATGTTGCATACCTCCAACCTGTACCGGATCCGCGAGCAGGAAGAGTTGTCCGACCGCCTGGCAGCCCTGTCCGGCATGGAGGAGATCTTCTTCTGCAATTCCGGTTGCGAGGCCAACGAAGCCGCTATCAAGCTGGCACGCTACTACGGCCACAAGAAGGGGGTCGAGGTCCCGACCATCATCGTCATGGAAAAGGCCTTCCACGGCCGCACCATGGCAACCCTGTCGGCCACAGGCAACCGCAAGACCCAGGCCGGCTTCGAGCCCCTGGTCCACGGCTTCCTGCGGGTCCCGTATAACGATCTCGATGCCATCCGCAACGTGGCCGAGCATCACCCCAACATCGTCGCCGTCATGCTGGAAATCGTCCAGGGCGAGGGGGGCATCCACCTGGCCTCCGCCGACTTCCAGAAGGGCCTGCGCCAGCTGTGCGACGAGAACGACTGGCTGCTGATCTGCGACGAAGTCCAGTGCGGCATGGCACGTACCGGCAAGTGGTTCGGCTACCAGCATGCCGGTATTCAGCCGGACATCGCCACCCTGGCCAAGGGCCTGGGCTCCGGCGTGCCCATCGGCGCCTGTCTGGCCGGCGGCAAGGCTGCCAAGCTGTTCGGGCCGGGCAACCACGGTTCCACCTTCGGCGGCAATCCCCTGGCCTGTACCGCGGCCCTGACCACCATCGAAACTATCGAGCAGGATGGCCTGATGGCCCGGGCCGAGCGTATCGGCGCTTTGCTGCGCCAGGGCTTCAAGGAGTCTCTGGCCGGACTGTCCGGTTTGGTAGATATCCGCGGCCAGGGGCTGATGATCGGCATCGAGCTGGATCGCCCCTGCGGCGAACTGGTGCAGCGCGCCCTGGATGCCGGTCTCCTTATCAACGTCACCGCCGACAAGGTGGTGCGGCTCCTGCCGCCGCTGGTCTTCGGCGAAGCGGAAGCCAAGGAACTGGTGGAGCGCCTGACGCCCCTCATCAAGCAATTCCTGTCCGCCTGAGTCCATCATGCCCATCAAGCACTTTCTGCAATTCAAGGATTTCAGCCGGGAAGAGTTCGACTACCTGTTCGAGCGCACCGCCTGGATCAAGAACGAATTCAAGTCATTCCGGCAGTACTGGCCCCTGGTGGACCGTACCCTGGTGATGATTTTCGAGAAGGCCAGCACCCGTACCCGCCTCTCCTTCGAGGCCGGCATGCAACAGCTAGGCGGCTCGGCCATCTACCTGAATACTCGGGATTCCCAGTTGGGCCGGGGCGAGCCGGTGGAGGATGCGGCCCAGGTCATCTCCCGCATGAGCGACCTGGTGATGATCCGCACCTTCGAGCAGGACATCATCGAGCGCTTCGCCGCGCACTCGCGCGTGCCGGTGATCAACGGGCTGACCAACGAATACCACCCGTGCCAGATTCTGGCCGACATCTTCACCTTCATCGAGCATCGCGGCTCGATCCAGGGCAAGACCGTGGCGTGGATCGGCGACTCCAACAACATGTGCAACACCTGGCTGCAGGCGGCCGAGGTGCTCGGCTTCAACGTCCACGTGTCGACCCCGCCCGGCTACGAGGTCGAGCCCGAGCGCGCCAACCTCTACGGCACTGACCACTTCGAGAGCTTCGCCGACCCGATGGACGCCTGCCGCGGCGCCGATCTCGTGACCACAGACGTGTGGACCAGCATGGGCTGGGAAGCCGAGAACGAGGAACGCCTGAAGGCCTTCGCCGACTGGCAGGTC
>DASRUX010000355.1:0-37055 GCA_035655235.1 Rhodocyclaceae bacterium
GTCCGCCGCCTCGGTCGCGTAGACTACGAGCCCACCTGGCTCGCCATGCAGGAATTCACCGCCGCCCGCACCGCCGACACCCCGGACGAACTCTGGATCGTCGAACACCCGCCCGTCTTCACCCTGGGCCAGGCCGGCAAGCCGGAGCACCTGCTCACCGACATCGGTATCCCCATGGTCAAGATCGACCGGGGCGGCCAGATCACCTACCACGGCCCCGGCCAGGCGGTGGTCTATCTCCTCATCGACCTGCCCCGCCGCAAGATCAAGGTGCGGGAGCTGGTGAGCGCCATCGAGCAGGCGGTCATCGACCTGCTGGCCGAATACGGCGTCCACGCCGAGCGCCGGGAAGGCGCCCCCGGGGTCTATGTGGGCGAGGCCAAGATCGCCGCCCTGGGGCTGCGGGTTCGCAACGGCTGCTGCTACCATGGCGTATCCCTCAACGTGGATATGGACCTGTCCCCCTTCGCCGCCATCAATCCCTGCGGCTATGCCGGGCTGAAGGTCACGCAAACCCGCGATTTCAACATCCCGCTCACGGCTCACGAGGCCGGCGAGCGTCTTTGCCAACACTTGCTACAGCAACTGGAGCGTTAATAAATGGCCGAACAAGGCGTCAAACAAAAAGGCGAACAGAAGACCGCCCGCATCCCCATCAAGATCGTCCCCGCCGAAGCCCCCCTCAAGAAGCCCGAGTGGATCCGGGTCAAGGCCGGCAACAGCGCCGGGCGCTTCGGCGAAATCAAGAAAATGCTGCGGGAGCAGAAGCTCCACACCGTCTGTGAGGAAGCCGCCTGCCCCAATATCGGCGAATGCTTCGGCCGCGGTACCGCCACCTTCATGATCCTAGGTGACATCTGCACCCGCCGCTGCCCCTTCTGCGACGTGGGACACGGCAAACCCCTCCCCCCGGACCCCAACGAACCCGCCCACCTGGCCGAATCCGTCGCCGCCCTGAAACTGCGCTACGTGGTCATCACCAGCGTGGACCGGGACGACCTGCGGGACGGCGGCGCCCAGCATTTCGTGGATGTCATCAAGGCGGTGCGGGAAGCCTCACCGACCACCACCATCGAAACCCTGGTGCCCGACTTCCGTGGCCGCATGGAGGTCGCCCTGGATGTCCTCGGAGCTGCCCTGCCCGACGTGCTCAACCACAACATGGAAACCGTGCCCCGCCTCTACAAGCAGGCCCGGCCCGGCGCCGACTATGCCCACTCCCTGGCCTTCCTGAAGGCCTTCAAGGCCCGCTACCCGAACGTCTCCACCAAGTCCGGCCTCATGGTCGGCCTGGGGGAAACCGACGAGGAAATCCTGGAAGTCATGAAGGACCTGCGGGCCCACGACGTGGACATGCTCACCATCGGCCAGTACCTGGCCCCCACCGGCCATCATCTGCCGGTGACCCGCTACGTCCATCCGGATGTCTTCAAGATGTTCGAGGAAAAGGCCAAGGAGATGGGATTCTCCGGGGCTGCCTGCGGCGCCATGGTGCGTTCCTCTTATTGGGCCGACCGGCAGGCCCACACGGCCGGGGTCGTTTAAGACTTCACCGGCCCACTGCCGGCGGGCAGCGTGAAATGAAACACGCTGCCCTGCTCCGGCGCCGATTCCACCCAGATGCGCCCGCCATGGCGCTCCACGATGCGATGGCAGATGGCCAGGCCAATGCCGGAGCCCGGGTATTCCTGGTAGGTGTGCAGCCGCCGGAATATCTCGAAAATGCGTTCCCGGTGCTTCTCGGGGATGCCGATGCCGTTGTCCCGCACGGATAGCCGCCACTCTCCATCCTTTTTCTCGGCAGAGACGTGAATCCGGGGCGCCCCGGAGCGGTTGTAGCGCAGACCGTTCTCGATGAGGTTCTGCAACACCTGGGCGATCTGGATGCGGTCCGCCGGCAGCGTGGGCAGCTCGCCCCGGGTCACCTGGGCGCCGGCTTCCCGGATGGGCAGGGCCAGGGTGGCGGCCACTTCCTCGAAGACCTGATTGAGGTCCGTCGGCTCCAGGGGGCGAGCCTGGGAATCCAGGCGGGAATAGGCCAGCAGGTCCGTGATGAGCAGTTGCAGGCGCCGGGTGTTGTCCACCACCTGGTGGATGTAGAGGTCGGCATTGGGCTCCAACCGGCCGCCATAATCCTTGAGCAGCAACTGGGCGAAGCTGGCGATGGAGCGCAGGGGGGTCTGCATGTCGTGGGCGGCCACATGGGCGAACTGCTGAAGGTCCAGGTTGCTCTTGAGAAGCGCCTCGTTGGCCTGACCCAGTTCCGCCGTCCGCTGCTGGACCCGTTGCTCCAGGCTGGCGTTGAGGCGCAGCACCTCCCTTTCCGCCAGGCCGCGCTCCCAGGCCAGGGAGAGAAAGTAGCAGAGGGTCTGGAGGAAATCCGTCTCCTCCGGGTCGAAGCTGCGCCGGCTTCGGCTGCCCATGGACAGGGTGCCAAGCACCCTGCCGTCCCGGGCGAAGAGGGGATGGCAAGTATAGGCGCGAACCCCCATGCGCCGGATGAGCACCGCCCGGTCGTCCCGCTCGATCATCGCCTCGTCCGCGCACAGGGGCTTGCCCGTGGCGGCGACCTCGCCGCAGATGGCCTGCCCCGGCCCCAGGCGCCGGATATGTTCCTCGACACGCGGGGGAACGCCGCAGCAGGCCACCAGGTGCAGTTCCCCGGACGCGGAATCCAGACGGTAATTGCAGCCCACGTCGGCATCCAGGTGGGCGCCCACCCGGGCAAACACCAGCCGGGCCAGTACCGCCTCGTCGAAGGCCTCCTGGAGGATGCAGGACACCACCTCCAGCAACAGGGACTGGCGCTCGGCCTGACGGGCCAGCTTCCGCTCCTGGGCCTTGCGCTCCCGGGCGTCGATGCCGATGCCCAGGCTCTTCCTGTCCGAAATCTGGATATTGGCCCAGTCCCCCGGTATGCGGCTGCCGTCCTTGGCGGTGGTGATCCACTCCCGCCAGCCCGGAGCGAGGGAGCGCATGTAATCGATGGCGGCCTGGCGGTATTCCGGGTCCGGGTAGGCCTTGGCCATCAGGTCGCCTTCGTTGACGTCGTCCTCGGTCCACCCCAACACTTCCTGGAAGAAGCGATTGACGCGGAAGAGGTTCACGTCGGGGTCGTAGAAACACAGCATCACCGGGATGTTGTTGATCACCCGGCTGAGCAGTTCCCGCTCCCGGGCCACGGCCTCCTTGCTCTGCCGGAGCTCCTGTTCGATGGCCTTGCTCTGCGTGACATCCACCGCCGCGCAGGTCACCCCGACGATGCCGCCCTCGGCGTCCCGGAGGGGTTCCACGGTCAGGTCGAACCACAGGTCGGCGCCCTGGTAGCGGATCTGCACCTCCTGCCGCTCCCCCCGTCCCGTATCGATCACCCGGCCCTTGATGGAGGAAAGCAGCCGGGCGTCTTCTTCCCGCTCGAAGACATCCGCGTCCTGCTTGCCGATCATGTCCTCGGGCTGGTAACCGAGAGCCGGGTTGTAGATCCAGGTGTAGCGCAGTTCCCGATCCTGGTTGAACACCACCACCGGCGAATTCTTCAGGGCCACCTGGAAGCGTTCGGTGGTGAGACGCAGGACCTCGTCGGGATCTGGACTGGGCACGAAAGCCTTCACGGATGCGCCTCCAAAGCCTATTGGAGCGCCCCGTTCCGGCCGGGTTCGGCCTGCCCCCGGAGGGAACGAATGCCGGCGGCGAGACTCTATCCACCAGAGCTATGGATGGCAGAACAAGGGCACGACAAGGAGGAGACGGCAATGCTCAAGTGGATCAACGTACTGTGGCAGTCCTTCATGACCGCCGCCCTCGGCGAACTGGTCTTCTTCGTGGTCATCGACCCCCAGGAGCTGTACTTCATGGGCGAGCCGGTGCGCTGGAGCCCCATGGCCGTCTATTCGGTGGGCTTCCTCATGTTTTGGGCTCTCACCGCCCTGACCGCCGCCCTCACTCTCTTCATGCAGAAATCGGCGGAAGAGGTGAATCATCCCCCGGTTTCCCGTCCGGGCACGGGTCGGCACTCCCACTCCACCTGACTGGCCCCGGCCTTTCCCACCCGGCCGGGCGGTCCTTCCTCCACACAACATACAGGCAAGCCTTGATGGCGGCATAGCCCGGCCGGGACGATACTGCCCTCGTGGCGGCCGGTCGTCGGCAGCTATCTCCGCATCGCCCCGGATATGGAGGATCGACATGCATCGGTGCCCGGCCGCTTCCGGCCAACTTCTCGTACCGTTCGCCCCATGGCTACCCACCGCTTCCTGGCTGCCGCCCTCGTCCTGCTGAGCGCCTGCGGGGCCGGCATTTCCTCCGTCGCCCCGGAGCCGGCCCGGGAGCCCCGGGGCAGCCTGGTGATCGTAGGCGGCGGCGCCGAGGCCCCCGGCGTCATGCCCCGCTTCGTGGAACTGGCCGGCGGCCAGGGCAAGGCCCGTATCGCCGTGCTGCCCATGGCCAGCAACCTGAGCGCGGGCCGGGGCGCGGAAACCGCCGCCCGGCTGGAGGGCCTGGGGGCCGAAGCGCGGATTTTCGACCTCAGCCGGGAGGAAGCCGAATCCGACGACATCGCCCGGCAGCTCCACGAATTCACCGGCTTCTGGTTTTCCGGGGGCGACCAGTCCCGGCTCGCCTCCGTCCTCCTGGCCACCCCGGCGCTGGCCACCATCCGCCAGCGTTACCTGGACGGGGCGGTGGTGGGCGGCACCTCGGCCGGGGCCGCGGTCATGTCCAATGCCATGATCACCGGCAAGCGCAAGGTCGTGGAGCCCGCCGACGACGACGGCAGCGGCTTTCCCCCGGTCGCCCGCCACGCCTTCGAGATCGCCGCCGGCCTCGGTTTCCTGCCGGGAACCATCGTGGACCAGCACTTCCAGCGCCGGGCCCGGCAGAACCGGCTGCTCAGCGCCGTCCTGGAGAACCCGGAACTGGTGGGCGTCGGCATCGACGAATCCACCGCCGTCCTGGTCCGCCCCGACGGCAAGTGGGAGGTCATGGGCCAAAGCAGCGTCCAGGTCATCGATGCCCGCCGCGCCCGCATCACCGCGCCAGATGCGCCGGTGCTGGGCTCCGCCAACGTCACCATGCACCTGCTGCCGCCCCGCAGCGTCTACGACCCCCACAGCGGCCAGACCGTTCTCCCCGCCGGTTGACCTCCCAGTCAAGCGGGAAGCGGCCTACAATGGAGCCAACTCCCACACGGCATATGTCGCAGACATGGCAAAGCTCATTTCCGTCCTCCTGCTTCTCACTGCCGGCCTCTTATCCCTCCCGGCCGCTGCCGGACTGCAAGAGCGGCTGCTCTATTACCCTGCCAAGGCCAGCCTGGCGGAGGTGACCGGCGGCCGCCTCACCGCCTGGCCCTCCGCCACCGATTTCCGGGGCCTGCTGGCCGAGCCCGCCGGGCAGGCCAAGGGGACGGTCGTCCTCTTCCACGGCAACGCCGGCCATGCCGGCCATCGGGAACATTACGCCGCCGCCTTGGCGCCCCTGGGCTTCCGGGTCATCCTGGCCGAGTACCCGGCCTACGGCCCCCGGGACGGGGCGTTAGGGGAAAAGTCCTTTGTCGATGACGCCGAACGCATCGTCGCCCTCGCCGCCCAGCGCTACGGCGCCCCGCTCCTGGTGGCAGGCGAATCCCTGGGAGCGGCGGTGGCGGCCCAGGCCGCAGCCCGCCAGCCGGACAAGGTGACGGGGCTGCTCCTCATCACCCCCTGGGACAAGCTGGAGAACGTGGCGTCCTACCACTATCCCTGGCTGCCCGTGAGCTGGCTGCTGAGCGACCCTTACGACACCCCCACCCATCTGGCCGGCTTCCGGCGGCCGGTCCTGGTGCTCTTGGCCGAACAGGACAACGTGATCCCGCAGCGCTTCGGCAAGGCGCTCCACGATGGCCTCGCCGGCCCCAAGCGCCTCACCGTCGTGCCCCGGGCCGACCACAACGACTGGGTGGATTTCATCGACGGCGCCTGGTGGCGCCGGGCCACCAACTATCTGCTCGGATTGCCCGACTGAGGCCCCGGAATGCGCTCGTACTCGGCGATCACCTGGGCGCCGAAGAGCAGCAGGATGGCGCCGGTTTCCAGGCTGACCAGCACCACGATGGCGGTGGTCAGGGAACCATAGACGACGCTCGCCTGGGACAGGGTGGCGAAGTACCAGACCAGGGCATGGCGGACGATTTCCCACAACAGGGACGCAGTCACACCGCCGATGAGGGCATGGTGCAGCGATAGCCTGCCCACCGGCATGACGTAATACACCGAGGAAACGGCGGCGATTTCCCCCACCAATCCCAGCAGGTAGAGCAGCAGCCCCGATACGCCCCGCAGGGACCAGCTGTGCCCCAGGATATCGACTCTCTCCTGGCCGATGGCCTGGAAGGCGCTGGCCGCCAGGGTGATGAAGAGCAGTCCCACCCCGAGGACCAGGATGTAGCAGTAGGGCAGCAGGGCTGAGACCAGGAAATGGCGCTGGTGGGTCGCCAGGCGGTGGTAGAAGATGACCGACATGGCCTTGTCCAGCACTGCAAAGCCCAGGGAGCTGAAGAACAGCATGGTCAGCCCCAGCACCCCGCCGATCACTCCCCGGTTTTCCAGGAAATTGGCCAGTTCGGCGACGATGGCCTTGGACTGGCTGGGCACCAGCCACTCCAGGTAGCGCCCCAGGGTCTGCAGCAGTTCCGCCTGGTCCACCAGATGGGACAAGGCGATGACGAACAGGATGAGCAGGGGGACGATGGACAGCAGGGCGTAATAGGCTACGGCCCCCGCCAGGAGGACGCCCTGATGGGCGCGGAAGGCCTTCAGCGTCCCCAGGGTGAATTCCCAGGGATGGGTGAGGACGAACAGGGCCTGGGGGCTGAGGATGCGCATTCGGATCTACGGTTCGGCTTGCCGGTAAGACAATGCCCGGACGCAGCCGTCCGGGCATTCCGGGGCATTACAGCAGATTCATCTTCTTCGCCGCTTCCCGAAGTTCCGGGCGGAAATCCGGGTGGGCGATGGCGATGAGGGCCTCGGCCCGCTGCTTGGCGCTCTTGCCCCGCAGTTGGGCGACGCCGTGCTCGGTGACCACGTAGTTGATGTCGTTCTTGCTGGTGGTCACATGGGTGCCCGGGGTCAGGGTCGGCACGATGCGGGAGATGGAATTCTCCTTGGCCGTGGAGGGCAGGACGATGAAGGCCTTGCCGCCCTTGGAGCGGTTGGCCGCCCGCACGAAGTCCGCCTGGCCGCCGGTGCCCGAGTAGGGAGTGAAGCCCAGGCTCTCGGAGCCGCACTGGCCGATCAGGTCCACCTGCATGGTGGCGTTGATGGCGATGAGGTTGTCGTTCTGGCCGGCCAGGAAAGGATCGTTGGTGAAATCCACCGGATGCATTTCAAGCGCCGGGTTGCGGTGCATGAACTGGTAGAGCTTCTTGGAGCCCAGGGCGAAGGTCGCCAGCATCTTGCCCTGGTGGTAGTTCTTCTTGCGGTTGGTGACGGCGCCGGCCTCCACCAGGGTCATGATGCCGTCGCCCACCATCTCGGTATGGATGCCCAGGTCGTGCTTGTGGGTGAGCTGCATGACCACCGCGTCGGGGATGCCGCCGTAGCCGATCTGGAGGGTGGCGCCGTCCGGGATCATGTCGGCCACGTACTTGCCGATGGCTTCCTGGACCGGGCCGATCTTGGGCAGGCCCACTTCCAGCACCGGCTCCTCGCTCTCCACCAGGGCGCTGACCTGGGAGATGTGGATGTGGCAGTTGCCGTTGGCGAAGGGCACGTTGGGATTGACTTCCAGGACCACGGCCCGGGCCTTCTTGATAGCGGCCATGGTGTAGTCGGCACCGAGGCTGACGGAGAAGTAGCCGTGCTCGTCCATGGGGGAAACCATGGCGAAGACCACGTCGACGGGGAGCAGGCCCCGGTCGATGAGCATGGGCAGCTCGGAGAAGTAGGCGGGGACGAAGTCAATCCAGCCCTCTTGGCCGCCGGCCCGGGAGGCGCCGCCGAAGAAATAGGCCAGGTGGCGAACGTGTTCGGCGGTTTCGGGATCGAAATAGCCGTATTTCCGCAGGGGCAGAATCTGGGCAACCTGGACGCCGCGGAAATCGCGGCGCTGCTCGGACAGGGCGGTCAGCAGGGTGGGCGGCTCGCCCACGCCGGTCGGGACGACGATCATGTCGCCATTCTTGACCTGCCGGACGGCATCCGCCGCATTCGTCCTTTTCTGCTGATAAAGGGCCTGCACAGACATGGATATCTCCTAGTGTTTTGGTTATGTGCGCATTCCATACGGAACCGAATGGAAATGATGAAGAAGGATAGCCGAAACCGTACTGATCCATGTCAAATGGAAAGATTATTCCTCGCTCCGTGTATCACGTCGGCGGAAAGCTGTCGGATGGCCTATCCTTCATCCATAATGGATTTTTTCCAAGGAGAACCCCATGAAACCCATCCGCCTGCTGGCCGCATTGGCCCTCGCCACCCTCTTCCAGTTCGCCCAGGCTGCCGGCCTGGCCGATATCTCCAATGGTGAAGCCTCCTCGGGCCTCAAGGAAGCCCTGGCCAAGGGTGCCGACTTCGCCGTCTCCAACCTGGGCAAGGACAACGGCTTCATGGGCAATGCCAAGGTGAAGATTCCCCTGCCCGAATCCCTGCATACCGCCGAGAAGGCCATGCGCGCCGTCGGCATGGGCAAGCAGGCGGACGAACTGGTCGCCACCATGAACCACGCCGCCGAGCAGGCCGTCGCCCAGGCCAAGCCCGTCCTCATGGATTCCATCAAGAAGATGACCCTGCAGGACGCCAAGAACATCCTCACCGGCGGCGATGACGCGGTCACCCAGTATTTCCGCCGCACCTCGTCCGAGCAGCTGACCCAGAAGTTCATGCCCATCGTCAAGGCTTCCACCAAGAAGGTGCAACTGGCCGACAAGTACAACAAGTTCGCCGGCAAGGCCGCCAACTTCGGCCTCATTTCCAAGGAAGACGCCGACCTCGACACCTACGTCACCCACAAGGCCATGGATGGCCTCTTCCTGATGATCGCCGAGGAGGAGAAGAACATCCGCCAGAACCCCGTCGCCGCCGGCAGCGCCCTCCTGAAGAAGGTCTTCGGCGCCCTCTAAACTTCCCCGGCGGCAGGCCGTGAACAAGGTCAGGAGGCAAGAAAATGAAGCTCGACCGCCTGACCTCGACCAGCCTGCTGCCCCGGGTTGAATCCGCCACGGCCTACCGCCCGGCCGCCCCACGGGACACCGTCGCTCCGGTCGATGCCGCCTCCGACGCCACCGCCGACCGCCGGCATTCCCAGGAAGCGCCGGAGCGGCGGGGCGGCGAGGCCGCCGATTCCCGCGAATACCGGGAACGCATGCGCCGCAACGCCCGGCGGCTGATCCAGCTCATGGCCCGCCTCGGCAACGGCGCCTACAAGCTCATCCGTACCGACCGCCTGCCCCCCAACCGGCACGCCATCGACGCCGAGGCCTGAGGTAAAATTCCGGTCGTTCCGATCACGCGCCCCGGCCCGCCGGGGCGCTGCCTTTTCTGCGCCCGCCCATGTCCCACGGACTCAATCCCCAGCAACGCGAAGCCATCCACTATCTCGACGGCCCCTGCCTGGTGCTCGCCGGCGCCGGCTCGGGCAAGACCCGGGTGATCACCCAGAAGATCGCCTACCTGGTCAAGGATTGCGGCTTCCAGCCCCAGAACATCGCGGCCATCACCTTCACCAACAAGGCGGCCCGGGAAATGCAGGAGCGGGTGGGGCAGTTGCTGGAGAGCAGCGCCGCCTCCCGGCTGCAGATTTCCACCTTTCACTCCCTGGGAGTGCGGCTCCTGCGGGAAGAGGCCAAGGCCCTGGGCTACAAGCCGCGCTTTTCCATTTTCGATTCCGCCGACTGCGCCGGCATCATCTCCGAGCTGGCCAAGACTGTGGACAAGGCCACCCTGCGGCGGCTCCAGTCGATCATCTCCAATTGGAAGAACGCCCTGGTGGGCCCGGAGCAGGCCAAGCACCTGGCCCGGGACGAGCACGAGGCCCTGGCGGCCCACGCCTACCTGTCCTATGAAGCGACCCTGAAGGCCTACCAGGCGGTGGATTTCGACGACCTCATCAAGCTGCCGGTGGAGCTGTTCGAGAATCACCCGGATATCCGGGAAAAGTGGCAGAACCGCCTCCGCTACCTGCTGGTAGATGAATACCAGGACACCAACGCCTGCCAGTACCAGCTTCTGAAGTCGCTCACCGGCGTCCGAGCCCAGTTCACCGCCGTGGGGGACGACGACCAGGCCATCTACGGCTGGCGGGGCGCGGATATCGAGAACCTGCGGCGTCTGCCGGCGGAATTCCCCGCCCTCAAGGTCATCAAGCTGGAGCAGAACTACCGCTCCACGGTGCGCATCCTCAAGGCCGCCAACAACGTCATCGCCAACAACGAAAAGCTGTTCGACAAGAAGCTGTGGTCCGACCTGGGCTTCGGTGAGCCCATCACCGTAACCGCCTGCAAGGACAACGAGGCGGAGGCCGAGGGCGTGGTCATGAAGCTCTTGGCCCACAAGTTCGAGAACCGGACCAAGTTCTCGGATTACGCCATCCTCTACCGCTCCAATTTCCAGGCACGAGCCTTCGAGCAGCACCTGCGCAACAACCGGGTGCCCTACCTGCTCTCCGGCGGCCAGTCCTTCTTCGACAAGGCGGAAATCAAGGACATCATCGCCTACCTGCGGCTCCTCACCAACGACGACGACGATCCCGCCTTCATCCGGGCCGCCACCACCCCCAAGCGGGGCATCGGCGCCGCCACCCTGCAGGTTCTGGGCACCTACGCCGGGGAGCGGCACATCTCCCTCTTCGCCGCCGTTTTCGAGGAAGGCTTCGCCATGCGGGTCCAGCCCCGCCAGCTGGAGCCCCTGCTGGAGTTCTGCCAGTTCATCAACCGCATGCAGTATCGGGCGGCCAACGAACCGGCCCAGCAGGTGCTGCCCGACCTCCTCAAGGCCATCGACTACGAGGCCTTCCTCTACGACCACGAAGAGGAAAAGCCCGCCCAGGCCAAGTGGGCCAACGTCATGGAATTCGCCAACTGGATCAACGGCAAGGGCGAGGAAGGGGGCAAGACCCTGGTGGACGTCACCCAGAGCATCGCCCTCATCAGCATGCTGGAAAAGCAGGAGGAGGAGTTCGACGCCGTCCAGATGTCCACCTTGCACGCATCCAAGGGCCTGGAATACAACCACGTCTTCCTGACCGGCATCGAGGAGGGCATCCTCCCCCACCGGGAATCGGTGGAAAACGCCAAGGTGGAGGAGGAGCGGCGCCTCATGTACGTGGGCATCACCCGGGCCCGGCGATCGCTCCACATCACCTATTGCGAGCGCCGCAAGCAGGCCCGGGAGTTCGTCCCCTGCGAGCCTTCCCGCTTCATTGCCGAAATGGGCAAGGAGGATATCCGCTTCTCCGGCGGCAAACAGGCCGCCCCGCCGGACAAGGCCACCGGCAGCGCCCGCCTGGAAGCCATGAAGGCCATGCTGGCCGGCAAAGGCCGGTAACCGGCGGGTCACAGTACGTCACATCGGGTTACTTTTTTCCTGACTACCTGTCAGAGAGGGATCGCGTTATTGGCAGCATGGCGCCGCAATTTCGCGACGCCGGATCCAATGCGACAGACCCCACAGGAGACTACGCCATGACCAAGCAACTCATCGCCCTCGCCCTCGCCGCCGCCTTCGGCATCGCCCACGCCGCCGACACCAAGCCCGCCCCGGTGAAGGTCGCTGCCGACACCACCCAGAGCACCACCTCCCAGAGCAAGGTGGGCGGCGCCGACGCGGCTACCGGCAAGTCCCCGGAAATGAAGACCGACATGGCCACCACGACCACCGACAAGGCCACCACCAAGACCCGCAAGCACACCCACAAACGCATGCACAAGAAGAGCGCGCCGCGGACCGATGCCGCTGCGACGGGCACCGCCAAGTAACAGGTCACGCCTGCCCTCCAAACGCAGGCCCGGCCGGGGCGCCCACGAGGCGCCCTTTTTCATTTCCGTTTATTGAGCCTTGCCGACCAGGAAATCCACCGCCGCCTTGACCTCGGCATCGGACAGGCTGGCGACGCCGCCCTTGGGGGGCATGGCGTTCTTGCCGTTCAAGGCGCTCTTGTAGAGGGTTTCCTTGCCCTGGGCGATGCGGGGTGCCCAGGCCGCCTTGTCCCCCGCCTTGGGAGCACCGGCGGCGCCGGTGTTGTGGCAGGCGCCACACACCGTATTGAAGACCGTGGCTCCATCCTTGGGAGCACCAGCAGCGGCAGCCGGGGCAGCCGCCTTCTTCACATCCACCCGGGCCACCGGCTGGATGCGGGCCAGCACCTCCTCCCGATCATCGGCAGCGGGCGCCGGCTTGCTGCCGGTCATGGAAAAGGGGACCACGACGGCGAGGAGGATGACCGCAACCACGATCACCCCGACCATGATGCCTTTGGAAGAATGGGCTTCGGCCATGCTGATACCTCGTTGGAAAAGTTGAAAAATGGATTATAACGGCCGCCCGTTGCGGGGCGATGCGTGACTCCCATGGACGCAGCCGCCGAAACCCGGTAAGATTCGCTCCCTCTCCGCGCCCGTAGCTCAGCTGGATAGAGTACTGCCCTCCGAAGGCAGGGGTCGTGCGTTCGAATCGCGCCGGGCGCGCCACGATTCAAAAACAGGCCACTTTCGAGTGGCCTGTTTGCTTATACTGTCCCGGTTTCCGGGAAAACCTCTGCACCACAGCCTGATGCCCCTTCGTTCCATGCTCCAGGAAGCGGCTACCGAACTCTGGTTCGCCGCCCACCGCATCGGCGCCTTCGCCGTCCTCTACCTGCTGGACGACCCGGCCCTGCTGGCCATGACTTTCTGCTGACTTCCAAAAAGAAAACCCGCCTTGCGGCGGGCTAAACGTACTGCACTTGAGCACATCATCTCCACGGGCCGGAGATGAGCCTCAACTTTAAGCAGGCGTATTCCGTACGGATAGTAGGTAAATACTGTATTTCACGGAAAAGCGCGCCAATGGCCGGCCTTCAGGCCATATTGGAGAGCGCGTCCATCAGGTCGTCGTCCCCGCCGCCGACTGAAAACGGCCCCTGCAGGCTCTCGACATGGACGTTGTAGCCCAGGTAACGGAGGATATCGGCCCAGTTCTCGGCATCGCTGCGGGACATATGCCAGGGGCCGGCCTCGACGATCCAGTTGTTGCGATGATCAAGGCGCTTGGTGACTACTCGGTGCACAGCCAGACTTCTTTTGCTACTGAAACGCAGCCATTCTAGGATGGGCCGGGGATGATGGGAGGATGCTTTGGGCCGCCCTAGCGGTCCACCACCGGCATGGGCTCCAGGAGGCGGGGATCGACCCCCGCCAGGTCGGCGACCACGCAGTCCACGCCCTGGCCGACGATCCACCAGGCGTTGCCGTAGGGGACGATGGCCAGGCTTCTCTCGGCGCACAGCCGGCGGGTCTTCTCCCGCAATTCCTCAAGCTCTTCTTCGGACACGATGTTCTCCTCCATGGCTGGAATATCGTCAGCCGCCGGGGCGACCGCCTGGATGCGCGGCGGTCGCCCCGGCGCTGCGGCCAGTCCCTCCGCAACAAGCGACGCAAGGGGGGCCGGATGACTGGCTGCCGGCGTTATCGCCCACCACCGGCTGGGGGCCTTCCGTTATGAGCAAGGAAGCGCCTCCACTGTAGCCATGCCAGGGCCCTGGGCGAATCAGCAGGAGCCTTGATTGACATGGGCGCCGCACTGCATCCATGCCTGGGGCATAGACGGGTGGCCAGGGGCTCCAGGCCCTCGATTCCCGGAAGCGGGAAGCGGCTTCCCGCAAATGGCATGCCGGGCACACGGGTCCGAGCCCGCTTCCCCTGCCGCATGCGGGGCGGGAAGCCCCTGGCCATCGGCCTTGGCGGCTAGCCCTCCGGGTTTTGGCATAGCTATTGCAGAGAGGCACGCAACCGGAAACGCGCCATGAAAGGAAGGCAATGAGATTTCTTCCCCGCTTCGTCTACGAGACCCTGCCCTACCTGTACCTGCTGGTGGGCATCCTCGCCATCGTCAAGATTCCGGGCAAGCTGGGCGTCGCCAGCGGCCTGCTGCTGGTCGCCATCGGCATCCTGGTCTTCAAGCTGCGCCTGACCTACCGCGCCGAGGTCCGGGAAGGCGCCCGCATCATGATGGGCGCCGATCCCTGCGATTTCTCCTGATCGGGTCCTAGTCCTAGCCGGCCGGTTCCAGGGATAGCCGGCCGTCGTCGGCGTCCCGGCCTTCCTTGGCCAAGGCCCGCAGCCAGTAGGCCACCGTCCCGGCATAGACCTCGTCGAACAGGGGAAAGGCGCCGCTCGCCGCCACCACGATCCCGTCCAGGCAGACGCTGCCCCACAGCAGGCTGTCGCCGGTGCGCAGCAAGTGCGGGGAAAGAGTCTGGAGCCGGCGGCTGTCCATGCCCGTCGTCCAGGAGAGCCTGGCCTTGCCCCGGGCGAAGGCGGCGTAATCCGCATCCCATTTCGTGCGGTCGCCGAAGGACTGCTCGTGGAGGATGGCCTCCTCGAAGCCGCAACGATCCGGAGTGAGGCCCGGGTCCATGATCACCAGGTAGAGAAAGCCGCTGCCGACGAGGCGGCGGTCGGCAAGGCCGGCCTCGATCATGGGCATGGCCAGATGGACCGCCCGGCGGGCGGTTTCGCGGTTGACGTAATGACTGCCCCGGAGGGCCTGGGGGAACGGCTCGGTCATGGCATGCTCCTGGTTCGAATGGTTCTCGGGTCCGGCCTACCAGGGCTGGACGCCGCCTTCTGCGGGCAGGGGAGTGGCGCCGCTCTGTCCCGCCAAGCTGGCGACGGCGGACACCAGGGCGGCCGGTTCGAAGGGCTCGGCCAGGAAGACCTGGAAGCCCGCCAGCAGCACCCGGGCCTGCAATCCCGACCAGGCCTGACTGGACAACGCGATGGCCGGGAGCCGGTCGGCCAGTCCGAAGTCCCGTTCCGCCTCGATGCGGCGCAGGGACTGGATGGCCTCGAAGCCGTCTTCCTCCCCCGTCGCCAGGTCGTAGACCAGCACATCGGGCCAACGCTCCGTGGGCGCTCCCCGCAGCCACTCCAGGGCCGCGGCGCCGGAGCGCTGGAAGCGGGACACGGCCCCGTGCCGGCGGAAGAGGACGGCAAGCTTGCTCTGTTCCTCAGCATCCCGATCCACCACCAGGATGGAAACGCCGGCAATGGTGGCGGCGGGGTGGGGATGGGCGGCCACCGGAGCCCCCGCCTCGGGCGGCAGGGGGAATTCCACCACTGCCCGCAGGCCTTGGTCGTCCTCCGGTGCCAATTCCAGGCTACCGCCGTGCTGGGCGATGATGCCCTGGATGGTTTCCAGGTTGAGGCTGCGCCCCCGGGCGCGGCGGTCGGCCAGGGCATTGCCATGGACGAGGGTGAGGCGCAGCCGGGAGTCGGCCCGCTCGATGCGCAATTCCACCCGCCCGCCGGCCGCCGTGGAAATCACCGCCCGCTCGGCCAGTGCCCACAGGGCTTCGTGCAGCCGGGCCGGGTCGCCCACCAGGCGGGCGGATTCGGTGGTAACGCTGCTGTAGAAGCTCACTCGGCGGGCGTCGATGGCGGGCTTCAGCCCTTCCACCACCGTCGCCACCTGGGCCACCAGGTCCACGGGCCGCAGGGCCAGTTCCTCCTCGGTTTCCTCCAACTCCTGCTGCTGGCGCTGCAGGCGCCACATCTGGGAATAGAGGCCCGCCTTCTTCAAGAGGTCGTCGTGGCGGCCCCGCTCCACCACCCGGCCGTGCTCCAGGACCAGGATTTCGTCGGCATCCACCACCGTGGACAGCCGGTGGGCGATGACCAGCGTCGTGCGGTCCTTGGCCAGGCGGTCCAGTTCCTCCTGGATGGCCCGCTCGGACCGGGTGTCCAGGGCGGAAGTAGCTTCGTCGAAGACCAGGATGGGCGGGTTCTTGAGAATGGCCCGGGCGATGGCGATGCGCTGCTTTTCGCCGCCGGAGAGCTTCACCCCCCGCTCGCCCACCAGGGTGTCGTACTTCTCCGGCAGGCCCTGGATGAAGTCGTGGACATGGGCGGCCTTGGCGGCCTCGATCACCTCGTCCAGGGTCGCCCCCGGCCGGCTGTAGGCGATGTTGTAGGCCACCGTATCGTTGAACAGGATGGTGTCCTGGGGGACGATGCCGATGGCGGAACGCAGGCTTTTCTGGGTCACCGACCGGATGTCCTGGCCGTCGATGGAGATGGTGCCGGCCCCGGCCTCGTAGAAGCGGAAGAGCAGCCGGGCCAGGGTGGATTTCCCCGAACCGCTGCCCCCCACCACCGCCACGGTGCCGCCGGGAGGGACGGAAAAGCTCACGTCCCAGAGGATCTGGCGGCTGGGGTCGTAGCCGAAATCCACATGCTCGAAGCGGATTTCGCCCCGTTCCACCCGGAGGTCCGGCAGGCCGGGCTTGTCCTCGATCTCCGGCTTCTGCTCCAGGAGACGGAACATCTTTTCCGCATTGACGATGGCGTCCCGGGCCTGGCGGAAGACGAAGCCCAGGGAATTGAGCGGCAGGCAGACCTGGATGACATAGGCGTTCACCAGCACCAGATCGCCCACCGTCATCAGCCCCTGGACCACGTTGTAGCCGGCCAGGACCATGATGCTCGCCACCCCCAGGGCGATGACCCCGCTCTGGCCGACATGGAGGAGCGACAGGGCCTTCTGGTTATCCACCCCGACCTCGATCCACTTGCCCAGGATGCCCTCGAAGTGGCGCTTCTCGAAGTCCTCGTTGGTGTAGTACTTCACCGTCTCGAAATTGAGGAGGCTATCCACCAGGCGGCTGTTGGCGTTGGAATCCAGCTCGTTGAGGCGACGCTGGTAGATGGCCCGCCGCTCGGTGAAGGTGACGGTGAAAATGCCGTACACCAGGAAGGTCGCCAGGATGATGAGGGTGAAGCGGAAGCTGTAGCCGGTGGTCATGACCACCATCACCGCCCCGATCTCCACCAGGGTGGGCAGGATGGTAAACAGCCCTACCCCCAGCAGGAAGCCGATGCCCGCCGTGCCCCGCTCCACGTCCCGGGTGACGGCGCCGGTGCGGCGCATGGCATGGAAGCGCACCGACAGCCGGTGCAGGTGCTGGAAGGCCTGGAGCAGGAAGTCGGAGACGGTCTTTTGCGTCACCCGGGCGAAGACCAGGTCGCGGATTTCCCCGAACAGCGTCCCCAGGAAGCGCAGGGCGGCGTAGCCCAGGAGCAGAATGAGGGGCAGGATCAGGGGCGGCGGCATCCCCAGGCGGTCCACCACCGCCTTGAGGACCAGGGGAACGGCCACCATGGCCAGCTTGGCCGCCACCACCAGGGCCAGGGCGATGGCGGTGCGCCAGCGGTAGCGCATCACCGCCGCCAGCAGCAGGCGGGCGACGAAGACGGTGGCCGACGGGGAGGGCGGGTCTGCCATGCAGGACGCGGGCTTCAGGCAAGAAAATGGCGCGGCCGAGGTCGCGCCATCCAGGGCAGGGAACGGGAGGCGATCAAAGTCTCCTTTCCCTTGCCATTCCGGGGAACATCAAACGTCTTCCGGACCGATTTCCGTCCTGCCGGTGCTGGAGCCTGTCCCCATGCCGTAGCCGGTGCCGGATGTACCGGTGGTGCCCAGGCCTGAGGTGCCGGAACCGGCGCCCAAGCTGGGGCTGGTCCAGTAACCGCGTTGGCCGTAGTAGTCGTGGACTTCCTGGGCCCAGGTGGGGTCGGCCATGCTAGGCCAGTGGTCCTTGTCGAAGCCCGGGGCGTTCTTCAAGGTTTCCTTGTCCACATCCAGGACGAAGCACTTGCGATCCGCATCCAGGGTCAGGGCGCTCCAGGGGATGGCGAACAGCTTGTCGCCGATGCCCAGGAAACCACCGGAGGACAGGACGGCATAAGCCACCCGTCCACTCGGGACATCGATCATGATGTCCTTGATGTTGCCGAGGTCTTCACCCTTGGTGTTGACCACGTCGTCCCCTTCCAGGGTGTCGGCAGCCATGATTTCGGGGCCGGGCCCGGAGGTGTTGGCTTCGCCGCCCACAACTTGAGCCTTGTTCCCACTCATGCCGCTGCCAGAAAAAGTCGAGCTTGCCATGTCTGTCTCCTTGTCGTCTGTTGAAAATCCCGTTCTGCCGGCGGTTGCCGGCGTGCCGGTCTTGTTATGCCTAACCTTTGCTTTTCGACTCCGTTCCCGCCGTCTTGCGGGATGAAGCCATCGCCGCGGCCGAACCGGTTTCGGTGGGCGACAATTCGGCCGCACTCATACCCTGGCCGGCCTGGGTGGAGGCCCCGCCGGTGATCAGGTCCGCCGTCGCTTCACCCACACCCCGGGCCGGATTGTTGGTGCCCGGGGTGGCGCGCTCATCCATGCTCTGGACCCGGATGCGGTTTTCCACGTCCTTCACGCCCCAGCAGGCATCGGCCACGTCCTCGATCTCGTGCTTCATGCGGCGCATGGGCACGGTGCCTTCGAGGGAAACCCGCCCCTGGCTGACCTGGACGCTCACCTCGCTGGCATCGAGGCCGGGATGGTGGGCGAGGTTTTCGCAGATCAGCTCCCGGATGCGCTCATCGGAACGCTGGTAATCCTTGGGCGCCCGGGGCGTCCTGCCCTGGGCCGGCATGGTGCCGACCTGGTAGGCGCCATAGGAGCCGTAACCGCCTGAAGGCTGGCCGCCGCTGGGATAGCCGCTGCGGGCCATGAATTCGCCATGCTCGCTGGCGCCGTAGCTCTGGGGCTGACCGGTCTGGAAGCCACGGTAGCCCTGGCCGGATTCGCCCGGGATATGCTCGGGATAATGGCCGCCGAAATGGGAGGCCTGGCCGGCCGCCCCCTGCCCCCGGGTCTGGTCATCCTGGCGGACGCCGCCATACCCCGGAGATTGGCCGCCGTACTGGCCGTAGCCCTGCTGCGGGTGGCCGTACTGCTGGCCCTGTTCTTCACGGCCATAGCCGCCCCGGCCGGAATCCTCGCCGCCGTAGCCCTGCTGCCGGCCGCCGGACGGCTGGAAGGCTTCCTGCTGGCGATAGCCGCCCTGCCCCCGCTCCGCCTCGGAACGGGACCAGGAGCCGCCGCCATAGCCGGATTGCTGTCCGCCATAACCCTGCTGCTGGGAGCCGTAACCCTGTTGGTGGGACCCGTAGCCGCCCTGTCCTTGTTGCTGCTGGGCATAGTCGCCCCGGCCGCCATAGCCGGGCGAGCCGCTGAAATATTCGCTGCCCGGATGGTCCCGCTGGGCCTGGTACTGCTGGTGCGACTCCGGGTAATGCTCCGGCCCCGAACGGGGATAGGGACGGCCTTGTTCCGATGCATTGCGCGGGTCCTGCTCGTTCCGGCTGCGATCCCAATCGCCCTGGCCGTAGGCCGATTGCGTATGTTGCGATTTCATTGCCTTGACTCCTGTACTGGAGGGAGGAAAAGTCGAGCATCGGGCAACGGCTCCGCCCTCCCTCGTTTTCGTCTCATACCCGCTTGGCTGCAATCGGCGTGCCTTGAGGCCGCCCCGGCAAATCAGCAAGGGGCCGTAGCCCCCCGTTGAAAAAGTTACAGGGCCGTGTAGTTCTCATCCATCCCGCTCCAGGAGCCGCAGCCGGGATTCCACATGGGCCGGCAGGGGACGCCGGTTCTGCAGCACCCAGGGCAATCCCGACAGCGCCGCCAGGGCACCGCCCAGGAGTTCCGGATCGTCCTTCACTTGGGCAAGCCAGCGCCGGGTTTCCTGCCAGGCCCCTCCGAGGGGGCGGCGCAGCCAGGCACACCACAGGGCGTTGCGCAGCACCAGCCGGCGGCGCCCCGCCGAATCCCGCAGCCGGGAAGGATGGTGGTGCACCACCAGTTCCGGGACGTAGCCCAGGTGCCAGCCGGCGGCCAGGAGGTCGAGGGCCAGGAGACGCTCCTCGCCGCCGATGAAGAAGCGGGGCTCGTAGCCGCCGGCCGCCAGGAAGGCCCGGCGGCGCATGACGCAGGCGCCGGCCATGAACCCCGCCAGTTCGGTGCCGGGAATCCCCAGGAAATTGGGCAGGGGGCTGTTGGCCATGAGGGTACTGGTGGGATCCTCCCGGTTCTCGGGCCCCACCAGCACCCGGGCGGTGACCGCCGCCAGGGCGGGAAAGCGGTCGAGGATGCGGACGGCCGCGGCCAGGGAATCCGCCTCCCACCAGGTATCGTCATCGCAGAAAGCGATGTAGTCCGCATCCATCTGGCGCACTCCGTAATTGCGCCCGGCCGCACCGAGATTGGCCTCCAGGCGCAGCACCCGGACCCGGGGGAAAGCCCGGGCGACGGCGCTGGCGGTGCCGTCGCCGGAACCGTTATCCACCACGCAGATCGGGATGGGGTCGAGGCCGGCGAGGCGCGCCAGGGTGGCGAGGATTTCGTCTTTGCGGTTGTAGGTGAGGACGACGATGGCAAGCTTGTTGGGGTTCATGGCTGACTCCGCGGCGGTGGGGAGAGTTGCCAATAGGCTTCGGGAGCTTCCAGGTCCGCCACGCCCGGCCGCCCCGGCGTTGCCAAGGCCCGCAGCTGGGATCGGTAGCAGGCCACCGCCCCGGCCTTGCGCAGTTCGGCCTGGGGGGATTCCCGGAAGGACACGGGCTGGGGGTCAAGACCCCGGACCTTCAGGGCTTCGATGGCCGCATCCCGCAGGCCGTCGATACGGCGATAGAGGGCGTCCTCGTAGGCCAGCCAGCGGCAAGGGGTATCCGGCACCAGAAGGGAGAGGGCAGCCTCATGAACGACGCGGTGGTCGGAATGAAAGAGGCCCAGGGGGATGAGGACGGTGTCCGGGCGGCAGTCCGACAGCAGTTCCCGCAGCCGCTTCCCTACCTCCTCCGCATCGGCGCCGCCGTACTGGCTGTCCCGCAGGTTGAGCCAGCGGGGCTGGGCGCCGAGGATGTCCAGGGCCGCCCGGTCTTCTTCCCGGCGGATGCCCACTACGTCGTCCCCGGGGGAGAAACCGGCGGCCCGGTCCCAATCGGTAAGGGGCTGGCTCTGGGGCGGACGGCCGGCGAAGATCGTGGCGACGATGGCGCCGGGCGTCGAAGCGAGGAGGCGGCCGCAGGCGAAGACGGCGTCGTCCAGGTGGGGTGAGAGGGCTAGGAGGGTGCCCGATGGGGGGAGGTCGGTCATGGCGGAGTCCGGGGCAAGGGGCGTGCCCTGGGCGCTGGGGGCGCTGGTTCCGCGCCTGACGCGCGTGTGTCTTTCTTTTGCTTCGCCAAAAGAAAGGCACCAAAGAAAAGGCGAGCCCGGTGCGACGCCCCGCTACGCGGGGTTCTCTGCGCTACTCGGACGGCCGGGCGGCTCGCTAAACTCGCCCCTTCGGGGCTCAGACAACGCGAGCCGACTACTCCCGGCCGCCCTGCGTTGCTCGACGCCGCACAGGGCAAGAGGTAAACCGGCGGGAAATCAGGCTGCGATGGGTTTTCCGGGTCCCCTTGTGGAGCGCTGAGCAACGCAGGATGGCCGGGGGCAGTCGGCTCGCGTTGTCTGAGCCGCATCGCGGCGAGTTTAGCGAGCCGCCCGGCCATCCGAGTAGCGCAAGGAACCCGGGCTTTGCCCGGGCGCGACACCAGGGGTCGCCTTTTCTTTGGCTACTTTCTTTTGGCGAAACAAAAGAAAGTACGCCCGCGCGTCAGGCGCGGAACCAGCGTCAAGTCCGAAACCGCGAAACCTTCCCATTCAACGACTCCGCCAACCTCTCCAACTGGTTGGCCGCCACCGCCGTCTGGCTGGCGTGTTCGCTGTTGGATTCCGCCTGGGCGGCGATGGTTTCGACGTTGCGGCTGATGTCGCCGCTGGCGGCGCTTTGTTCGGCCAGGGCGTCGGAGATGGCGGCCACCGCATGGGCGACCTGGGCCGATTCTTCCTTGATCTTGGCGATGTTGTCCCCCGCCGACGCGGCTAGGCTGACGCCCGTGCTGACCTGGGCGACACTCTTTTCCATGGAGAGCACCGCGCTCTGGGTTTCGTTCTGGATGCTGCCGATCATTCCCGCGATTTCGTCGGTGGATTTGGCGGTGCGCTCGGCGAGCTTCCTCACCTCGTCCGCCACCACCGCGAAGCCCCGCCCCGCTTCCCCGGCCCGGGCGGCCTCGATGGCGGCGTTCAAGGCCAGGAGGTTGGTCTGGTCGGCGATGTCCTTGATGGAGCGGACGATGGCATCGATTTCCTGGGATTTGCTGCCCAGGCCCTCCACCGTCCGGGAGGCGTCCTTGACGCTGTCGGCGATGCTGCCCATGTTGCCGACGGTGGATTGGATCACCTCCGCCCCTTCCTCCGAGGCCTGCCCAGCGTAGGCCGACATCCGGTTGGCCTCCTCCGAGTGCTGCGCCACCTGCTGGATGCTGGCCATCATTTCTTCTACGCTGGCGGCCATGGACGTGGCGGCAGAGCTCTGGCGGTGGGAGCTTTCCGCCACGGTGCTGGCCGAGCCGGCCATCTGGCGGGCGCTGCCGGCCAGTTCCGCCGACGCCCGGTGGATGTCGTCGATGGCCTGCACCAGATGCCCGCGCATGGCTTCGGTGGCGTTCATCAACTGCCCCACCTCGTCCCGGGATTTAGCTTCGATGGCCTGGGTGAGGTCGCCGTCGGCGATACGGTTCATCACCGCCACCGCATCGGCCATGGGCCGGCTGATCCAGAAACGGGTACAGAGGGTCAGGATGGCGGCAGCGGCCAGCAGCAGAACGACGGCCCCGCCGATGATGCTGTTGCGGACGGCCGCCACTTCCTGGCGCAATTCCCCCGTATAGCCGCTGGTGGCCACCACCCAGCCCCAGCGCGGGAATTCGCCGAAGAGGGCATACTTTTCCCGGGGCGAAGAACTGCTCTGGCCCGGGTCGACCCAGTCGTAGCGGATCAGCCCGTTCTTCTTCTCGAGCATCTCCTGGACATAGAGGCGGCCGGAAGAGTCCTTGGCTTCGATCATGTTCTGGCCGGCCTTGGTCGGATGGACCACCAGCATGCCCTTCTCCTTGCCCCCGTCGAGCACGAAAGCATAGCCCGTTTCGCCCACCTTCACGGCCAGGATTTTCTCCTTCAGGGCTTTCAGGCCCTCGGTGAAATCGATGCCGATGAACAGGATGCCGATCACCGTCCCCCCATCGTTCTTGATGGGCAGGTAGCGGGTCATGTAGTCGCGGCCGAAGAGCTTGGCCCTGCCGGTGTAAGGCTCGCCGCCCTTGAGCTTGGCGTAGGCCGGATGGCCGGTGCCCAGCAGGGTGCCGGCCGCCCGGCTACCGTCCTCCTTCTTCAGGGAGGTCGCCACCCGCACGAAATCCTCGCCCTGCCGGGCGAACACGGTGGCAACCACCTTGGTGGCGGCGGTGTAGCGGTCCAGCAGCTTGTAGTTACCGTTGATCACGGTGCTGCCGGAACGCAACACGGGGGTCTGGGTGCCATTGACCTCGACGGTCGCGCCGGAATCCAGGGCGAAGCTGTCCGGAAAGAACAGGGAGAAGGCTTGGCCCTGCTTGTCCGCCGCCTGCTCAAGGCTGTCCGCATAGGCCTCCACCATGCCGATGATGAGCTGGTTGGAGCTGCGCACCCCCTCCAGCCGCTGGGTTTCCAGGGAATTTCCCAGCCAGGAAGTCAGGGCATAGGTGCCGATCAGGAAGAGGACTGCCAGGCAAACCGAGACGGCGATATTCAGTTTGACGGCAACCGGCAGATTTCCGAATTTTCTGTTGTTCATGACCCGATGGCGAAAGTGCGCAATTATTGGATTGTCGCGAATAATACATAATTAACGCCGCAAAAAATGTAGGGCCAGGATGACAGCATCCTGACCCTCCGGTCCTAGTAGAACGCCCGCTCCACCACCGCCACGATCCCTTCCACCAGCTTGCCCGGCTCCACCGGCTTGCCCAGGCCGCCCTGGAACCCCGCCGCCGCCAGCCGGCCGCGGTCCAGATGGGTGAGGGCGGTGACGGCGATGGCGGGGATGAAGGGCAGGTCCTTGATGGCCCGCACCTGGGCCAGCACGGCAAAGCCATCCTCCCCGGGCATGGCGATGTCCAGGAGGAGCACGGTGGGCGTGGCCAGGAAGGGGTTGTCCCGGAGCATGGCGAGCAAATCCCGTCCCGATTCGAACATCTGGACCTGGCCGCCGGCCCGGGTGAGGTTGAGCTGCATCACGTCCCGGGCGTCCGGGTCGTCGTCCACCACCAGGACCTGGATGCCCAGGAGGCCGCCTTCCGCATGGGAGCGCACATCCCCCGACAGGGGAGTCCCGCCCTGGGGCGACGCGACCGGCAACTCCACCGTGAAGACGGTCCCCTGGCCGAGGCCGGGGCTCGACGCCCGCACCGTGCCGCCGTGCATCTCCACCAGGTGGCGGACCAGGGCCAGGCCGATGCCCAGGCCGCTGTAGCGCCGGGTGGTGGAAGCGTCCGCCTGGCTGAAGCGGTCGAAGACGTGGGGCAGGAAATCGCTCTCTATGCCGATGCCGTTGTCCGCCACCGTCAGCTGGATGCGCTCTCCGGCCTGGCGCAGACCGATATCCACCGCCCCGCCCTTGGGGGTGAATTTGATGCCGTTGGAGAGAAGGTTGGTCACCACCTGCTGCAGGCGCCCCGGGTCGCCGTGGACCGTCATCTCCGGCCGGTCGGCGGACAGGCGCAGGTCGATCTGCTTGGCCTGGGCAACCGCCCGGGAGATGTCGATGGCGCCATGGACCACCTCCACCAGGTTCACCGCCCGCCGCTCCAGGACCAGCTTGCCGATGATGATGCGGGAGGTGTCCAGGAGGTCGTCGATGAGCCGGGTCTGGTGCTCCACGTTGCGCTTGATGGCCTGGGCCGCCCGGGAGGAGAGTTCCGGGTCCGGGTTGGCGGTGGTGGTGAGCACCTGGCTCCAGCCCCTGAGAGCATTGAGGGGCGAACGCAGCTCGTGGGAGACGATGGCCAGGAACTCGTCCTTGGCCCGGCTGGCCCGCTCGGCGTCGTCCCGCAGCCGGTGCTCGGCGAGCAGCAGTTGCTCCAGCTCCCGCTGGGCGCGCTTGCGTTCCGTGATGTCGGTGGCGACGCTGACCAGCCCCAGGAGCAGCCCGTCCTCGTCCCGCAGGGGCGACTTGGTGACCAGGAAGATGCGGTCGCCGGCGGGGGTGGAAAGGGTCTGCTCCACGGACGCCGTCCGGCCGGTGTCCATCACCTCCCGGTCGCTGTCCAACAGACGGTGGGTGTCTTCGGAGGCCCCGAAGATTTCCGTCTCCCGCCGCCCCACCACCTCGTCCCGGCCCAGTCCCCAGGCCTCCAGGGCAGCGGCGTTGATCATCATGATGCGGCATTCCCGGTCCTTGGCGACGATCAGTTCCGGCGTGCTGGCAGCGATGGTCTGGAGGAGCGCCGTGCTTTCCCGCAGGGCCGCCGCCGCCCGTTCCAGGGCCAGGGTGCGTTCCCCCACCCGGCGATCCAGCTCGGTGTAGGCGTTGCGCATGGCCTTTTCCCGCTCCCGGTGTTCCCGGGCGTCCCGCACCACCAGTACCCCGCCCAACAGCGCGCCGCCTCCCCCCAGGATGGGCATGGCGGTCACATCCACCGCCTGCAGCCCGCCGCCGGGCAGGCGGATGGCCGGCTCGCCCTCGGCGCTCACCGGCTGGCGCCGGGCGAAGGCCGCCTGGAGAGGACAGGCCATCGGCGCCTGGGTCCGCTCGTCGACCAGGGCCAGCAGTTCCTCCACCGGCCGCCCTACCGCCGTGGCCGGCTCGATGCCGCACAAGAACTCGGTGGCCGGATTCATGAATCCCACCCGGCCTTCGTCGTTGGCGGCGATCACCGCATCGCCGATATTGGCCAGGGTCACCTCCAGCCATTCCCGCTGGGTGTCGGCCCGGCTTTCCGCCAGGGAACGTCGCACATTCATATCGTCCAGCTTGCTGGAAGTCCACCAGATCAGCGCCGTGCACACGATCACCATGGACACCGTCGCCAGCCCCTCGCCCGCCGCGACATCGAACCATCCCCGCCGTTGCCCCATCGCCTCCAGCCAGCCCACCAGGATGGGCAGGACGAAGGCCGCCGGCAGCAGGCGGCGGAAAACCATGGCGCCCGGCGAATCGTGCCCCAGCAGTTGGAGGAGCCGCTTCTCCGGCCGCATCGCGACCAGGCTGATACTGCTCGCAAGCAAGGCGAGTGCCGTGGGGAAGGCCATGTTCATGGCGGGCACCGCCGAGGAGAGCTGAATGATGCGGAAGATGAGGGCCACCAGGGCCAGGAGGGCGATGCCGGCGACGGCCACGGCCAGGACCCGGGTGGCGGTGCGGGCCCGGGGATGGTCGCTGGGCGCCAGGGCCAGGGCCAGGGCCAGGACGAGGAAGGTGCAGGCGGTGCCCACCGACATGGCCATGGTGGTCTGGAAGCCCAGGTGCGCCAGGCTGAAGCTCATGCCGGTGGTCACGCCGTCGGCGTACTCCGCCAGGCTCAGCAAGGCGATGACGGCGATGACCAGGGCGGCCAGCCAGGCCACCCGGCGCGCCCGCGGCCGCCCCATACCCTGGAGGGCGGCCAGCCCCACCGACGCGGCCAGGAGGGAGACGATGCCGCTAGGCAGGATGGGGGGGAAATCGGTGCCGAAGGAAGTCAGGCCGGGCAGGCCGCCCACCCAGCCCACCAGTCCGGCCAGGGCAATGCCCCCCACCAGCCAGGCGGAATAGCGGGCCACCTGCTGGAGGCGGGTCGGCCACACGCCGAGGGGCCCCGGCTGGGCCACGGAGAGGCTGACATTCATGGGCTGACGTTCCAGGGGTGATGCGGAAGGTCGGGCGCCGGCATGACCCACGGGCCACATGCCGGGCTGTAAAAATTTCCTGGCCGGGAAAGTCCTGGGGTGCCGCGGCATCCGGCGATTGGACTGGCGGCATGGTCCGGGGTTCTTCCGATGCCTGAGCCCGCCGGGCACGGCGTCCTCCCTACCCGGAACACCCCGAACCCTCCCGGCTTTCCCTGGTCTTTGGGCCGCCCCAGGAACCGCCCCGGACGGCGGGCCACCGAACGGATCGAGACCATCCCCGCCGGGAGACGACCATGTTCTGGCCCAGCCGTGTCGAGACCTTAGCCCGGCGCCTGCGCGCCCACGACATCCCACTGCGCATCACCCTGTGGGACGGCCGCTCCTTCGACCTGGGCAGCGACCCGGCCGTCACCATCCTAGCCCCCAGCCCCGCCGGCCTGCGCCATCTGGTGCGCCCCAGCCTGGATGCCCTGGGCCGGGCCTACGTGGAGGGCCGGTTGGAGGTAGAAGGAGAAGTGGCCCGGGTGATCGAGGTGGTGGCCCGCCTGGCCCACCATACCGTCCGCCCCGCCGGCCCCTTCGGCCCCTGGCTGCGCCGCGCCCGCCACACCCGCCAGCGGGACGCCGAGGCCGTCTCCTACCATTACGATCTTTCCAACCATTTCTACAGCCTGTGGCTGGACCGGGACATGGTCTATTCCTGCGGCTATTTCCGCAGCCCGGAGGACAGCCTGGAAGACGCCCAGGTCCAGAAGATCGACCACATCCTCAAGAAAATCCGCCTTCGGCCCGGCGACCGGCTCCTGGACATCGGCTGCGGCTGGGGCGCCCTGATCCTGCGGGCGGCGGCGCGGTACGGCGCCGTCGCCACCGGCATCACCCTGTCCCGGAAGCAGTGGGAACTGGCCCGGGAGCGCATCGCCGCCGCCGGCCTGGCGGACCGCTGCCAGGTTCTGCTGGCCGATTACCGGGACATGAAGGGAAGCTTCGACCGCATCACCAGCGTCGGCATGTTCGAGCATGTGGGCCTCGACAACCTGCCCGTCTATTTCAAGAAAATCCGCGATCTCCTGGCCGACGGGGGCGTGGCCATGAACCACGGCATCACCGCCACCGATGTCGATTCGGGCGAGGTGTCCTTGGGCGCGGGGGAATTCATCGAGCGCTACGTCTTTCCCCTGGGCGAACTGCCTCACCTGAGCCTGGCCCTGCGGGAAATGTGCGCCGCCGGCCTGGAGCCGGTGGACGTGGAAAGCCTGCGCCCCCACTACGTCCGCACCCTGCGCCACTGGTCCCGGCGCTTCGAGGCCGCCGCCGACGCCATCCGGGCCGAAGTCGGCGAGAAGCCCTACCGCATCTGGCGCATGTATTTGGCCGGCTGCGCCTATGCCTTCGAGCACAACTGGACTTCCATCCACCAGATTCTGGCCGTCAAGGCGGGGGGGCCGGGGGCCAATCCGCTGCCGGCGACGCGGGACTATATGTATTGCTGAGGGGATGAATTAGAATTCCGGTGGGTGTTCAGACGGCATTCCGCCGCCGAACAGGTTCATGCGCTGGTCGGGCCGCCACGCGGAGCGATGTCGACCATGAACCCGCCTGTCAGCCATGGGGCCGAGCTGTGCGCTGCCCTCCTCTTCGCAGCAGCCCTCATCCACACCTTTTCCACCCGCTTCTTCGAGCATCTGGCGCATTCGCATCCGCGCCACGCCGGGCTGTGGCATCTCCTGGGCGAGGTGGAGGTGGTATTCGGCTTCTGGGCCTGTGTCCTCGTCTTCGGGCTCTTTGCCCTGGATGGCGGGGAAACGGCGATCGCTTACCTGGAATCCCGGAATTTCGCCGAACCGATGTTCGTCTTCACCATCATGGTGGTGGCCGGTACTCGCCCCGTATTGGTCCTTGCCGCCAAACTGGTCCGCGGGGCGGCGGCTTGGCTTCCCATGCCGGGAAGCATGGGCACCTACTTCATCGTGCTGTCCCTGGTTCCGCTCCTGGGCTCCTTCATCACCGAGCCGGCGGCCATGACCCTGGCGGCGCTGATGTTGCGCAAGGCACTGTTCGGCCAGACCGTTTCGGACAAGCTGAAATACACCACCCTGGGGGTCCTGTTCGTCAATGTCTCCATCGGGGGAACCCTGACGCCCTTTGCGGCGCCCCCGGTTCTGATGGTCGCCTCGAAGTGGAATTGGGACCTTGGCTTCATGCTCAGCCACTTCGGCGGCAGGGCCGCCCTGGCCGTGGTGGTCAATGCGGCAGCGGCGACCCTCGTCTTCCGGGGCGAGCTCGCCCGCCTTGTCCCCGGCGGCGAAACCCGGGAGCGCCCGGTCCCGGCGGCGCTGACCCTGGCCCATCTGGCCTTCCTCGCCGCCATCGTGCTGTTCGCCCACCATCCGGTGGTCTTCATGGGAGCTTTCCTGTTCTTCCTGGGAGTCGCGACGGCCTATCAGCGGCACCAGAGCCCCCTCATCCTCCGGGAGGCGATGCTGGTGGCCTTTTTCCTGGCGGGGCTGGTGGTCCTGGGCGGGCTGCAGCAGTGGTGGCTCGAACCGGTCCTGATGGGCATGAACTCGACCGCCGTGTTCTACGGGGCCGCCGGACTGACGGCATTGACCGACAACGCCGCCCTGACCTACCTGGGTTCGCTGGTGGAAGGCTTGAGTCCGGACTTCCAGACGGCACTGGTCGCCGGGGCCGTTACCGGTGGCGGCCTGACCCTGATCGCCAATGCCCCCAATCCCGCCGGAGCGGCCATCCTCAAGGGAAGATTCCCCGAAGGGTCGATCAGCCCAGTCGGCCTCTTCCTGGGCGCCCTGCCGCCCACCCTGGTGGCGGTCGCCGCCTTCCGGTTGCTGTAGCCCTGCCGGTTAGGTGTGCGTCGCGTCTTTTCCCGGCCGGGGATTGCGCTTGCCGCCCCGCTCTGCAAGGCTTTTGCGGTCGATCCCCTCCTCCTGGCGCACTTCCGCCCCCGGGGTAGCCTCCGGCCCTGGGCTATCGGCCGCCGGCACGTCCGAGGGCACTCCCCGGCGGTCGGTGTCGACGAGGCCGCGGCCCACGTCGCTGGCCGCCTGCTCGATCACTTGGCGGGGGCCGCCCACCGGAGTCGTCTCGGTGTTGTCCAGGGGATCGGGGGCCTCGTCCCGCTCGTAGGGCTCCCGCAGGTCGCTTTCCCCCTCGGGGCGCTTGAGGCTGGTGTCCTCCCGGTCTTCGGCGCCGGGGAAATCCCGGGCGGCGTGGTGGAGGTTGCCGGCTCCCGGCGGATCGGGGCGTTGGGTCTTGGGCTTCATGATCGCTCCATCAGGGCGGCAGGCGCTCTTCCGGGCGGCCGTCGTATTCGGTGCCGTCCATGCCGCCCACCTCGTCCAGCTCTCCCTCGTCGATGTCCACCTTGCCGGCGTGGTACACCGCCAGGCGGTTGTAGAGGGTCTTCAGGCTGATGCCGAGGATTTCGGCGGCCTTCCGTTTCACATTGCCGCACTCCTGGAGGGTGGCTTCGATGAGGCGCCGGTTCACGTCCTCCAGGGTGCTGCCGATGCGCACCGTCAGGATGGAGCCCGGGTTGCTATGGACGAAGGTTTCCGGCGCCAGCTCCAGGTCGATCACGTCGTCGGAGAGGATGAAGGCCCGCTGCACGTAGTTCTTCAGCTCCCGCACGTTGCCCGGCCAGTTGTGGGCGTAGAGGGCGGCGATGGCGGCGGGGGAGAAATGCTTGTGGGTGCTCTCTTCCTTGTTCAGCTCGTCCAGGAAGTGCTGGGCCAGGAGCTCCAGGTCGGTGCCCCGCTCCCGGAGCGGCGGCATCTGGATGGGAAAGACGTTGAGACGGTGGTAGAGGTCTTCCCGCAGCTTGCCCTCGGCCACCGCCTTTTCGGGGGAACGGTTGGTGGCGGCGATGAGGCGCACGTCGGCGGTCAGCGCCTCGTTGCTGCCCACCCGCATGAAGGTCCCGGTCTCCAACACCCGCAACAGCTTGACCTGGAGGTCGGCCCGCATTTCGGTGATCTCGTCCAGGAACAGGGTGCCCCGGTGGGCCTGCTCGAAGAAGCCCCGGTGCTGGCGGTCGGCGGCGGTAAAGCTGCCCTTTTCGTGGCCGAACAGCTCGCTTTCCATGAGCTGGGGCGCCACCGCGCCGCAGTTCAAGGGCAGGTAGGGCTGGCGCTTTCTCCGCGACAGGTCGTGGATGGTCTGGGCCGCCACTTCCTTGCCGGTGCCGCTTTCGCCGATGAGGAGCACGGTGGCCGAGGTGGGCGCCACCCGCGCGATCTGGTCGTAGAGCTTGTCCATGACCGGGGAACTGCCCCGGAAGTGGCCGAAGCGCCCGAGCTTACGCAACTCCTCCCGCAGCTCGCCGATCTCCTCACGGAAGTGCTGGGGCTTGGGGATGCGCTGGAGGATGCCCCGCAGGCGCTCCAGGTCGATGGGCTTGACCAGATAGTCGGCAGCCCCCGCCCGCAGGGCGTCGATGGCGCTCTCCACGCTGGCGTGGCCGGTGATGACCACCACCTGGGTGGAATCCCGGGACTGGAGGTCGGCCAGGATTTCGATGCCCTGGCCGTCCGGCAGCAGCAAATCGGTAAGGACGACTTCCGGCGCCGAGCGGGTGAGGTGGATGCGGGCCGCCCGCAGGGAGTCGGCAGTGGCGGTGGTAAAGCCCTCCGCCTTGACGAACTCGGTCAACCATTCGATGGATTCGGGATCGTCATCGACAATCAGCACCTGGGGCATGAAATTCCCTATGGCCGACGCAGCCGGGGTTCGGCGCGCCAACGGAAGTTATTACCGGGGGAATGCAAGAGTTACCGTTCTGACAGGGTGCCGAAGGGGACGGTTCCCGCCCCCAGATTGGGTTTCCTGCCGTCATCTCCCGGGGTAAGCACCCCGCATCGGCCGACGGCGGCAGGCCGGGAACGGCCATTGCAACGATCCGGGCGTCCGACGCCGGGCAGGCGGCACCACCCGGCAGGACACCCTCGCCGGGCCCTCCCCATGCAACGGGAGCGTCCGGCGAGGCTCTATTGGCGCCTATCCCTGGCCCCGGGGCGCGACCGTGACCTATGCCAAGGGAATTGAAATCATGGGCATTCTGCGCTATTGATACGACGTTTTTCGTATGTCGTAAGTGCCAGGCGCCCATCATGGATTACCGCTTTGTCGACCTCGTCGATGTCCCCACCTTCCAGGCCATGCTCCAATCCTTTTACGAGGCGACGGGGATTCTCCACGGCCTGGTGGATGAGGAGGGCAATGTCCTCAGCGCCAGCGGCTGGCAAGAGGCCTGCACGGAATTCCACCGCAAGAACCCCTGCTCCAACCAGCGCTGCCTGGAAAGCAACCTGGCCATCGCCGAGCACCTGGGCGCCGGCCCCTACGCCGGCGGCAAGTGCCGCAACGGGCTCATGGACTACGCCGCCCCCATCGTCATCGAAGACCGGCAACTGGCGACCCTGTATTTCGGGCAGTTCCTCTGCGAGCCACCGGACCTGGACTATTTCCGGCGGCAGGCGGCGGAATGCGGCTTCGAAGAGGACGCCTACCTGGCCGCCATCCGCAAGCTCCCGGTCATCGCCGAAGAGCGGGTGGAGCCGATCATGGCCTTCTACTCCCAACTGGCCCAGATGCTCGCCCAGAGCGGCCTGGACCGGCTGCGCCAACGGGAGGCGGAGGAACGCCTGGCCGACCTCAACCACCAACTGGAAGTGCGCATCGAGGAACGCACCGCCGAGCTGGCCGCCCGGAACCGGGAACTGGCGGTCGAAAGCGCCGAACACCAGCAGACCGCATCGGCCCTCCGGGACAGCCAATCCCAACTGCAGGCCATCCTGGATTCCTCGTCCATCGGCATCGGCTGGTCCCGGGGCGGCAAGGTGGAATACCTGAACCGGAAATTCACCGAGATGTTCGGCTACACCCTGGAAGACATCCCGACGGTGGACGCCTGGTATCAGCACGCCTATCCGGACGACAACTTCCGGGAGGAGATGGTCGTCCCCTGGCTGCGGGCCACCGAACTGGCCCGCCGGGCGGGAAACGAGCCCCCTACCCTGGAGGCGCCCATCGTCTGCAAGAACGGCCAGATCCGCTACGCCATCGTCAGCATGGCCTGGGTCGGCGAGCGCCGCCTGGTCAATTTCAGCGACATCACCGAACGCTGGCTGTCGGAACGGCGCGACCAGGCCCGCAACGCCATCCTCGAACTGATCGCCAAGGATGCCTCCCTGGAGCAGACCCTGACCGCCCTGGTGCACAGCATCGAGGCCGAGGACCGCAGCATGCTGTGCTCCGTCGTGCTGCTGGACGACGAGGGCCGGCGGGTGCGGGCCTCCGTCGCCCCAAGCCTGCCGGGCTTCTACAACGAGGCGATGATCGGCCTGGAAATCGGCAATGGGGTCGGCTCCTGCGGCACCGCTGCCTATACCCGCAAGCGGGTCATCGTGGAGGACATCGACCGCCATCCCTATTGGGACGGCGGCCGGGCCTTTGCCCAACGAGCCGGCCTGGCGTCCTGCTGGTCCGAGCCCATCCTCTCCCCCAAGGGCCAGGTCTTCGGCACCTTCGCCATCTACCATCACCAGAAGAAATCCCCCACCACGGCCGACCTGCTGCGCATCACCCGGGCCGCCAACCTGGCCAGCATCGCCATCGAGCGCCACCAGACCCAGAAGGAACTCGAACGCCAGGCCAATACCGACTTCCTCACCGGCCTCGCCAACCGGCGCCGCTTCCTGGAACAGGCCGCCTTCAGCCTGGCCCACGCCAAGCGCTACCGGGAGCCCTTCTCGCTCCTGATGGTCGACCTCGACCATTTCAAGGCGGTCAACGACACCTACGGCCACCAGACGGGTGACCTGGTGCTGAAGCAGGTCGCCAACATCCTGCGGGCCGCCGTCCGGGAGGTGGACCTGGTCGGCCGCTTCGGCGGCGAGGAATTCGGGGTCATGCTGCCCAACACCCAGGAAGCCCAGGCCCTCCAGGCCGCCGAACGCCTGCGCGCCGCGGTGGCCGCCGCGACCATGGCCAGCGAAACCGGGCAGCCGTTCAACGTCACCTTGTCGGTGGGCATCGCCACCCTGGCGGGCACCCCGACGGACATCGGCACCCTGCTCCAGCAGGCCGACCACGGGCTCTACGCGGCCAAGGAAGGCGGCCGCAACCGGGTGTGCGCGGGGAAGAGATAGAACCCGGCGTCAGTCGCCGGGCCGCCGCTCCTTGCGGGAGCGGGCCTGGCCGGGGGCCGGCGCCAGGACGGCATCCTCCGGCAGTTTGGCGGCGCTGATCCACAGCACGGTGCCGATCACCGCCCCCAGGAAGAGCCCCAGGGACGAGGCCAGGATCATCACCAGACCCGACAGATGCGCCCCGGCCAGATGCAGGGCGATGAGGCTGGAGGCAAAGAAGCCGATCACCGCGCCCATTTCCATTTCCTGGTAGAGGCTAGTCGGTCCGGACTTGGGGTCCGACCGGAACAGGCGCCGGCAGGCCTTGCCCAGGCGGGCGATATTCCATTGCGAATGGACACGTTTCATGGCCGGCTCCTTGCCTCCGAAGACCCGGCCATCTGCCGGATCATCCGGCTTTGACGGGGCGCCCGGCAACAAGTTTTCGGGGGTTTCGCCGGCACTTTTTCCGGACGGGTAAGTTTTTCCGGCGGCGGAAAAAAGTTACACGCCGGCAGGGTCTTTCCCCCCGCGAAAAGGGGGCTTTCTCACCGCGCATCGGGCGGCTCCCACCGGGCATCGCCATTGCAGTGGTGGGCAGCACTGCTTACCGCGACAAAGGCCCACACCCATGAAACTCGCCCTCATCAGCGAACACGCCTCGCCGCTGGCGACCCAGGGCGGCGCCGACAGCGGCGGACAGAACGTCTACGTCGCCAAGGTGGCCCGCCAGTTGGCCCGCTTCGGCCACACGGTGGATGTCTTCACCCGCCGGGACAGCCCGCACCTGCCGCCCATCGCCCCTTTCGAGAACAACGTCCATGTGATCCACGTCCCTGCCGGGCCGGACTATCCCGTCCCCAAGGAGGCGCTGCTGCCCCACATGGAGGACTTTTCGGCCTGGATGGTGGATTACTGTTCCCCGGCCTGGGCTCGCTACGACCTGGTCCACGCCAATTTCTTCATGTCCGGACTGGCTGCCCTGGCCCTCAAGAAGGCCTACGGCACGCCCTTCGTGATGACCTTCCACGCCCTGGGCAAGGTGCGGCGCATGCACCAGGGAGATGCCGACGCCTTCCCCGTCGAACGACTGGCCATCGAAGAGGAACTGGCGGCCCGGGCCGATCGCATCATCGCCGAGTGCCCCCAGGACCGGGAGGACGTGATCAGCCTCTACGGCGCCGATCCCCGCCGGGTGGAGCTGGTGCCCTGCGGCTTCGACCCGGAGGAACTGGGGCCGGGCCACTCGCCCCTGCGCAGCCAGCTGGGCATCGGGGAGAAGGAATTCGTCGTCCTCCAGTTGGGCCGCCTGGTGCCCCGGAAGGGCATCGACAACGTCATCCGGGGCGTCGCCGAACTGGAGCGCCGCCATGGCATCCCGGCCCGGCTCCTGGTGGTGGGCGGCGAATCGGCGGCCCCCGACCCCGCCCTCACCCCGGAAATCGGCCGCCTGGCGAGAATCGCCGAGGAGGAAGGCATCCGGGAGCGGGTGATCTTCACCGGCCAGCGCCCCCGGGGCCAGCTGCGGGACTTCTACTGCGCCGCCGACGTGTTCGTCACCACCCCCTGGTACGAGCCCTTCGGTATCACCCCCCTGGAGGCCATGGCCTGCGGCTGCCCGGTCATCGGCTCGGCGGTGGGGGGCATCCGGCACACGGTCATCGATTCCGTGACCGGCTACCTGGTCCCGCCCAACGACCCGATCCAGCTGGCCGAGCGCCTTTCCCGCCTGCACCAGAACCCGGCCCTTTCCCGGGCCTTCGGCCGCGCCGGCATCCTGCGGGTGCGCTCCGCTTTTACCTGGCGGCGGGTGACGGCGCAGCTGGCCAAGGTCTATGCCTCTGTGATCAACCTCCGCGGCCAACGCCGCGCCGCCAGGATGGCCAGGACATGAACGCGATCGATCCCATGACTTCAATGCATCCCGCCCGCCCGCAAAATCCCCTGGAAGGCCGGACAGCCCTGGTCACCGGCGGCGGCCGGGGCCTGGGAGCCGCCCTGTGCGAAGCCCTGGCCCTGGCCGGGGCCAATATCGTGGTGGCCGACATCCGCCCCGAGACGGCCGAGGCCCTGGCCGGCAACCTAGCCGCCGCCGGCCACGCCGCCCGGCCCATCGCCCTGGACGTGGGGGATGCGGTCCAGGCGGAGAAGGCCATCGGCGCCGCCATCGCGGGCTTCGGGGCCCTGGACATCCTCATCAACAACGCCGGGGTGGATTACACCCTGCCGGTGGATGAGCTGACCGTCGCCCAGTGGGACCAGGTGATCGCCACCAACCTGCGCGGACCCTTCCTCATGTGCAAGGCCGCCGTCGGGCACATGAAGCCCCGTCGCGCCGGCCACATCGTCAATATCGCCTCCACCGCCGCCCGCCGCGCCTGGCCCAACGCCTCGGCCTACCACGCCAGCAAGTGGGGGCTGCTGGGCTTTTCCCACGCCCTCCACGCCGAGCTGCGGCCCCACGGCATCAAGGTGACCGCCGTCATCGCCGGCGGCATGCGCACCCCCTTCCTGCTGGAGCGCTTCCCGGACATCGACCCGGCCGTGCTCCAGGAGCCGGCCGCCGTGGCCCGGGCGGTGGTGGACGTGCTGTCCCTGCCCGGCGACAGCGTCATCCCGGAGATCAGCGTCCTGCCCATGGGGGAGACCTCGTGGCCCTGATCATGGCGACCGGCCACGCCGGCGGGGGCTGGATTCCCCTTGGCCCCGCTGCCCGGAGCAAGGGGCGGCCGGCGGTGTTCATCGACAAGGACGGCACCCTCATCCACGACGTGCCCTACAACGTGGATGTGAAGAAAATCCGCTTCCGGCGGGAGGCGGGGGCTGCCCTGCGCCGGCTCCAGGAGGCGGGCTACGCCCTCATTCTGGTCAGCAATCAGTCGGGCATCGCCCACCAGCTTTTCGACGAGGCGGACCTGGACCTGGTGTGGGAAGCCATCCGCGCCCGCTTGGCCATTTTCGGCGCCACCCTGGACGGCATCTATTACTGCCCCCACCACCCCCACGGCCCCCATCCCCGCTACGGTTTCCTCTGCCAGTGCCGCAAGCCGCGGCCCGGCCTCCTCCTCCGGGCCGCGGCCCAATGCGGCCTGGACCTCGGCCGCTCCTGGCTGATCGGCGACATCCTGGACGACGTGGAAGCCGGCCGCCGGGCGGG
>DASRUX010000356.1:0-11612 GCA_035655235.1 Rhodocyclaceae bacterium
CCGGCAGGGGCGCCTGGGCCACCAGGGCGACGTACTCCCCTCGCACCGGCGAGAAGACGCCGTAGTGGGGATGGATGCGCCCGCCCACTTCCGGGATTTCTACGCCCTTCTTGCGCCACTCGTGGGCGCCGATGAGGCCGAGGACTTCCCGCAGGGAGGCGACATAGGGCTCGCTGGAGTGACCGTAGGCCTCGCTGCATGCCTGATGGACATCCGGCGCCCGGCGCAGGGGGATACGGTGGCCGGCCTCGAAGGGGATGAGCAGCATGCCCAGGGTGCGGGCCCGTTGGGACTGGGCCTGGCGGTGCAGGTGGAAGGCCTCGGTGGGGGAGGCGGGGGCCTTGCGGGATTTGGATGGCTTCTTGTCCAGGCGCCGGCCCATGGCTTGGAGGAGCTGACGGGCATTCTGGAAATCTCCCCGCCAGAGCAGGGCGGTTCCCTCGCAGGCAAGGCGGTAGGCGGTGTCGGCGGTGAGGGTGTCGTCTGCCACCACGACCCGTTTGGGCGGCGGGTTGCCGCTTTCCGAGCGCCAGCGGGCGGTGTGGTCCTGGTTGCCCTCGCTCCAGTGGAGCTGGGCGTGCCCGTCGGCGGGGCGGGTGTTTTCGGTCATGGGAGCGGGGCCGCCGGGGCGGCGCTTGTGGGCAGGCCATTGTACTGGCCCGCCCCCCGAAAACCAACGCTCAGGCGGCCTTCAAGGGCGGCTCCAGGGCGAGGTTGCGGCGCAGCAGTTCGGTCATTTCGTCGGCAGGCAGGGGATGGCTGAAATGGAAGCCCTGGAAGCCGTCGCAGTCGTGGCTGCGCAGGTAGCCCAGCTGCGCCTCGTTTTCCACTCCTTCGGCCACCACCCGCATGTCCAGGCCCCGGGCCATGGCGATGATGGTGGCGGCGAGGGTGCCGTTCCGCTCGTTCTGGCCGATATCCTGGATGAAGGAGCGGTCGATCTTCAGGGTGTCGATGGGAAACTGCCGCAATGCGGCCAGGGACGAGTAGCCGGTGCCGAAGTCGTCCAGGGAAAGCTTCACCCCCAAGTGCTTGAGCTTGAGGAGCTGGGCGGCGGATTCGTCGCTGCGGGCCATGACCGTGCTCTCGGTTAGTTCCAGCGCCAGGCGGGCAGGTGGCAGGCCGGAGGATTGCAGGGCGTCGCCGACATGTTGCAGGAACTTGGGTTCCTGGAAATGCCCAGCCGAGAGGTTCACGGCCATGGATACCGGCAGGCCTTCATCCTGCCAGGCCCGCGCCTGGCAGCAGGCGGTTTCCAGCACCCATGCGCTGATGGGGGCGATGATGCCGCTCTCCTCGGCCACCGGGATGAATTCGCCGGGGAGGACCAGGCCCCGCTCCGGATGCTGCCAGCGCAGCAGGGCTTCCACGCCGGTGATGCGGAGCGTCCGGACATCCACCAGGGGCTGGTAGTGGAGGAGCAGTTCCTTCCGTTCCAGAGCATGGCGCAGGCCCGACTCCATCTCCAGCCGGCTGGCGGCCTTGGCGTTCATGGGCTTGGAGTAGAACTGGAAGCCGTGGCCCCCCAGGTTCTTGGTGGCGTACATGGCGCTGTCGGCATTCTTGGACAGCTCGCCCGCATCCTTGCCGTCGATGGGGAAGAAGGCGATGCCGATGCTGCAGGAAATGAACAGCTCCTTGCCGGCGATGTGGAAGGGCTTCTCCAGGGTCCGGACAATGTTTTCGGCGACGATGACGGCGTTGGTAGGGCGCTCCAGGTGGGGGAGGATGACGGTGAATTCGTCGCCCCCCAGACGGGCCAGGGTGTCCTCCAGGCGCAGGCAGCCCTTGAGGCGCTTGGCCACGGCGACGAGCAGTTCGTCGCCGACGTGGTGGCCGAGGGTGTCGTTGATGTGCTTGAAGCGGTCCAGGTCCAGGAAGAACAGGCCGACCACATTGTTTTCCCGGTGGGCGTGGGCGAGTACCTGGGTGAGCCGATCCTGATACAGAGCCCGGTTGGGTAGGCCGGTGAGGGCGTCGTGGGTGGCCTGGTGGGCCAGTTGGGCCTCGTAGGCCAGGCGTTCGCCGATGTCCTGGACGAAGAGGGTGAAGCAGCGGGAATCGAGGACGGTGGCTTCGCTCACCGACAGCATGAGATGGCATTTCTTGCCGGAGCGGCGCCGGCCGACGAATTCGGCGCAGGAGCAGGTGCCCGGCTCGCCGCCGGGACGGTAGAACTTGGCCGCTTCCCCGGCCCCCAGGAATTGGTCGAAGGCCATGCCCACGGCGATCTCGGCGGGGCAGTCGAAAAGTACTTCTGCCGCCCGGTTGAAGCTCTCGATGCGGCCCTGGGCATCGACGGTCACGATGCCTTCGGCGGCGCTCTCCAGCACCGCCCGCTGGCGGGCTTCCCGGTAGGCCAGGTCCCGCTGGCGGTCGACCAGGGCATGGCGCATCCGGTCCAGGTCGGCGGCCAGGGCGGAAATGTCGGAGATGCGGGTATCCACCGCCAGGGGTTCGTCGATGTCACCGCCAGCGATGCGGCGGCAGGCCGTCTGCAGGTGGTGCAGGGCGGCGGCGGCACGGCTGCCAGCGGCGGCGAGGACGACGAAGGCAGCAAGCAGGGTGATGCCGACCAGGAGGGCGGCAAGCCGGGTGTCTTCCCCGAGAGCGATCACCAGCGGCGGCAGGAGCGCGGCAGGGATCAGCAGTCCGCCGATCAGGAGGTGTCCTGAACGGCTTTGGGAAAGGACTTTCAGGTGGGACAGCATGCAAGGATCTCCGGGGTGAAGATGCAGTTCGGGCGATCTGCATTCAAGCATCCGGCGCCAGCCCCGGTAAGGCGGCGGAATATGTAAGCTTCAGGTATGACAGCGTTCAATCCCATGACACCGGAGGGGGCATGGGCATTGGGCTTACAGGGGATACCCCTGGGGTCCGGACAATGAAAGGCCCGACCTGAGAGTCGGGCCTTGCCAGCGGATGGGCTGGCTATTCCTCTGGAAAGAGGTTTAGGCACCCATCATCGATGCCGGCAACGGGTGGGTCCGCTGCAGATGCTGGTAAGTGTTCTCCAGCTCCTTGACCCGTTGGAACCGGCCGAGTTTTACGGCATGTTCCATGTTCTCCGCGATCATGGTGTGGAGTCTCCACACCCCTTCGGGAGAACTCAGCAGCGATTCACCCATCTCGGCCGCAATGACGAGTGGAATATGCTCATGCTCCGCGATGGCTTCGATTTCGCCAGCGTCGAGATCGCAGTAGTCGAGCAGGTCTTGCATTGCCAACATCGCTTCCTCCTTAAGTGCGGAATGGTTCGACCAACCTACCCCCATGGCCGCGCCAAGAGGACTTCATCCAGGTCCGGCAAGCAACCTCACCAGCCCCGAATATTATCTTTCTAGCCGGTACATCCCATTATTCAAGGGGCGTGTTCGAGGCGGTGCGCCTAGATGGACAGCCTGCCCTCGGGGCGGGATTCGTCCAGCCGGGCGAGGGTGGACAACAGGTCGAGGCCGGAGGTTTCCCGCAGGGCGAGGGCACGCTCCCGCATCTCCTCGATGGACAGATCGACGGGTTCCCCGTCGGCCCCGAAGATGGCGATGTTGCCGCTGTCGCAGGGCGGGAAAGCGACGGCCCGGCCGCCGAAGGCTTCCTGGATGCGCTCGATGCTCCCTCTGGCGCCGCGGTTGCGGCCGAGGAGATTCGCCCCCAGGATGCCCGTCCCGCTCAGCCGGGCCCGGCAGGCCTGGTAGAAGGGCGGGGTGTCGAGGACGCCCGCATTGCCCTCCGCATCGAAGCCGTCGCACAGGATCAGGTCGTAGCTGTCGCCGCCCTGGAGCATGAATTCGGCGCCGTCGCCGATGACCACCCGCAGCCGGCGGGGATCGTCGGGCAGATTGAAATACTGGCGGGCGACGAACTCGATCTGGGGATTGATCTCGACGACGGTGATCCGGCAATCCGGCAGGTGGCGGTAGATGAACTTGGCCAGGGAACCGGCGCCCAGCCCCACCAGCAGGGCCCGGCGCGGCCAGTTGCTACTGGGGCGCAGGAGCAGGGCCGCCATCATTTCCCGGGTGTAGGCCAGCTCCAGGGCCCAGGGGCGGGCGATGCGCATGGCGCCCTGGACGTAGTCGCTGCCGAGGTGCAGGAAGCGCACCCCCGCCTTTTCGCTGATATCGACGGAGTGGGAGTGGCTACGGGGTCTGGAACGCATGGCCGGCATTATAGCGGCGCCGTTTGACACCTAAAATTCGCTGTGGTGAAATGAGAACCGTTATCAATAACGATTGTCTTAATCAGGCGATCGATTTTCCGGAGTCGAGGTCAAATCATGTACGTTTGCGTATGCAAGGCTGTGACGGAGCGGCAGGTGAAGCAGGCAGTCAATGAGGGTGCCGACACCATGCGCGATCTCAATCACCACCTTGGCGTGGCCAGCGAATGCGGCCGCTGCGCAAAATGTGCGCTGGCTTGCCTGCGGGAGCATCAAGCGGCCCAGGGGCTGGTCCAGCAGGACAGCGTATTCGACCTGATTCCGGAGGCGGCATGAAAGGTGATCCCAAAGTACTGCAATTCCTCAACCGGCAACTGACCCACGAGCTGACCGCCATCAACCAGTACTTCCTGCACGCCCGGATGTACAAGCATTGGGGCTTCTCCCGGCTGGGCAAGCACGAATACGAAGAATCCATCGAGGAGATGAAGCACGCCGATCACCTGATCGAGCGCATCCTGTTCCTCGACGGCCTCCCCAATCTCCAGAATCTCGACAAGCTCCTCATCGGCGAGAATGTGCCCGAGTGCCTGGAGTGCGACCTCAAGCTCGAATACGGCGCCCGCACCGATCTCATCGGAGCCATCGCCTACTGCGAGTCGGTCAAGGACTACGTTTCCCGGGAACTGCTGGAAGACATCCTCGAAGACACCGAGGAACACATCGATTACCTGGAAACCCAGATCGGCCTGGTGGGCGACGTGGGGGTCCAGAACTACCTGCAATCCCAGATGGACGCGGGTTCCTGATCCGCCGGGGGCGGGGCGGGTCAGGCCTTGCCGATCAGCCCCGCCAGCCCGGCCGCGTTCCGCACCAGCGTTTTGCCACGCCGGGTCTCCACGTAGCCGGAAGCCACCAGTCCGCCCAGCAGGCGGGCCACCACCTCCCGGGTGGTGCCCAGATGCTGGGCCATCTGCTGCTGGGTCATGCACAGCTCCCCCGCCGCCGAGGCGCGGACCAGCAGGAGGTTGGCAAGGCGCTGCTCCAGCTTGTAGGAATGCACCTGCTCCAACTCCGCCATCAGGCGGAAGACCAGGGTGGAGAGGGCGCGTACCGTCATGTCCTGGATGGCCGGTTCCCGGGCGAACAGCTCCCGGAACAGGAGGCCGGAGATGAGGGCGACGGTGGTCTCCGCCTCCGCCTGGACCCAGGCTGGGTAGAGGAGATCGTTGAACAGGCTGTTGAGGGCGAAGACGCAGGTTTCCCCCGGATCGATGAAATAGAGGGTCGCCTCGGTGCCGTCCGGGGCCAGGGAATAGACCCGCAGCCGTCCCCGCACCACGAAGTAGGCCCCGGAAATCCGCTGCCCCTTGTGCAGGATGGGCGCGGCGGGCGGGCATTCCTTGCTGACCAGGCCGCGCCGCAGGAGCGTCCGCCCGGCTTCGCTCAAGTGGCAAAAGGGGCTGAAATTCTCCAGGTTGAGCATGGCGACGTCTCCCGTCAGGCAGGCGGAAATCACGATTGGGGCTTCCCTCGCGTCAGGGTATCGCTACTCAGGGCCTCCAGGAAAGAGACGATGTCATCGATATCCCGAGCCCGCAGGATGCGCTTCTGCACCTGCACGATCTGCCGCTGGGGCGGCGACCAGACGACCACGCTTTCCGGCACGGCGTTGTCCCCGTTCTCGACGATGGTGACCCCCAGTTGGGAAGCGGCCATTACCCGTACCGCATCGGCCAGCTTATCCACCGAACCGTTGTGGAAGTACGGCCCCGTCAGTGCGACGTTGCGCAGGGACGGGATGCGCCACATGCCGGGCCGCTTGCCCTTGGCGCCCGCGCCGCTGTCGGCCGTCAGGTCGAAGCGCTGCTCGTAGGGGTTGGGGTTGGCGGGAAAAAGACGCCACGGGGACGGGCTGGCCAGGAGGCTGGCGTCGCTGAAATTGGGCCCCTTATGGCAATTGACGCAACCCACCGACTCGAACAGGGCCATGCCCCGCTGCTGGGTGGGCGTGAGGGCGGCGCGCTCGCCCCGGACGAAGCGGTCGTAGGGGGAATCCGGGGTGATCAGGGTGCGCTCGTAGGCCGCGATGGCGGCGGCGATGCGCTCCAGGGTGATGGCCTCGCCGGCGCCGAAGACCCGGGCGAACGCATCCCGATAGGCGGCATCGGCGGCCACCCGGCCCACGGCCTCGGCGGCTGAGGCCATCCCCATCTCCAGGGGATTGAGGATGGGGCCCTTGGCCTGTTCTTCCAGGGAAGCAGCCCGGCCGTCCCAGAACAGCACGCCCTGGAAGGCGGCGTTCCAGACCGTGGGCGCGTTCCGGGTTCCGGTCTTGCCGTCGATGCCCAGCGCCGTCCGGCGGCCGTCGGCGCCGCCCTTGCGCTCCAGGTTGTGGCAGGAGGCGCAGGCCACGGTGCCGTCGGCGGAAAGGCGCTGGTCGAAGAACAGCCGCTTGCCCAGGGCGACCTTTTCCGGCGTGGTCGGGTTGTCGGCTGGGGCGGGCGCCTCCATGGGGAGCGCCTCCCAGGCATAGTGGTCCGGGGCGATGGCGGCTTCCTGGCCGGCATCCGCCTCTTCCCGAACGGCTATCGAAGGCGCCGTATGGGCCGCCACCAGCGGCCTGACGGTGTGTTCGGGAATGCGATCCACGGCGACCGCCACCGCCATCTTGAGTCCGAAAGCGAAGATGCCCATGCCGAAGGCAGCCATCAGCAGCCATCGCTTGCCCGCTTCCAGACCGCCGAAGGGGCCGAGTTCCCGATACACCATGGTGCCCAGGACGGCGAGTCCCAGGACGATGGCGACGGCGCCGATGCCGAGTACGTCTGTGAGGCCGGTTTCCATGATTTCCTCCCGTCATGTGGAAAGTCCGATGGCAAGCAATCTATCCGGCGCTGCCGCCCCCTTTCTGTAACAAAAGCTACATTCGAGGCAGCGAGGGGCGGATTTGGCGATCCGTGGCCGCTGGCGGTTGCGAGCGGCTAAAATCGGGCTTTCCCCCTGCACCGTGCCGTCGGCACCCATTCCCCGAATCCCATGCCCTACCTCAGACTCATCGACGCCTGCCTCGCCTTCGGCCATGTGCCCCTCCTCGACCATGCCGAGTTCCAGCTCGACCCCGGCGAGCGGGTGGCCCTCATCGGCCGCAACGGCACCGGCAAGTCCTCCCTCCTGGCGGCCCTGGCCGCCGGCAACGGCCGGGGCCGGCTGGACGACGGCGAGGTGTGGACCCAGCCCGGCATCCGGGTGGGCTACGTACCCCAGGAACCGCCCTTCGACCCGGAATTGACCGTCTTCGAGGCGGTGGTGGGCGGCATGGGCGACACTTCCCGGCTGCTGGCGGAATACCACGAGGTTTCCCACCGGCTGGCGGAAGCGGGGGCGGACCAGGAAACGCTGCTCGCCCGGCTCCAGGAACTGCAGCACGGGCTGGAAGCCCTGGGAGCGTGGGCCTACGAGGCCCAGGCGGAGCGGGTCATCGACCGCTTTGCCCTCGATCCGGAGGCCAAGGTCGGCACCCTCTCCGGCGGCCAGAAGAAGCGCCTCGCCCTGGCCCAGGCCCTGGCAGTGGCCCCCGAGGTGCTGCTCCTGGACGAGCCCACCAACCACCTGGACATCGGCGCCATCGAGTGGCTGGAGAATCTCCTCATCGATTCCGGCGTGACGCTCCTTTTCATCACCCACGACCGGCGCTTCCTGGATCGGGTGTGCACCCGCATCGTCGAGCTGGACCGGGGCCAACTCGCCAGCTTCCCGGGCAGCTTCGCCGACTACCAGCAGCGCAAGGAAGCCTTGCTCCATGAGGAATCCCTGGCCAACGCCCGCTTCGACAAGCTCCTCAAGGAAGAGGAAGTGTGGATCCGCAAGGGGGTCGAGGCTCGTCGCACCCGGGCCGTCTTCCGGGTCCAGCGCCTGGACCGCCTGCGGGCGGAGCGGGCGGCCCGGCGGGAGCGCATGGGCAAGGTCAGCCTGCAACTGGACGCGGGGGAAAAGAGCGGCCAACTGGTGGCCGAGCTGCAGCATGTGGGCAAGCGCTTCGGCGACAAGACGATCGTCCGGGATTTCTCCTCCCGCATCCAGCGGGGCGACAAGATCGGCCTCATCGGCCCCAACGGCGCCGGCAAGACGACGCTGCTGCGCCTCATCCTCGGCGAGCTGAAGCCGGACGAGGGTTCCGTGCGCCTCGGCACCAAGATGGAAATCGCCTATTTCGACCAGTTCCGGGCCCAGCTCGACCCGGAGGCCAGCTTGGCGGACATCATTTCCCCGGGCTCCGATTACGTGGAAATCAAGGGCGCCCGCAAGCACGTCATCGGCTACCTGGAGGACTTCCTCTTCGCCCCGGAGCGGGCCCGCTCGCCGGTGAAGTCCCTGTCCGGCGGCGAGCGCAACCGGCTCCTGCTGGCCCGCCTCTTCGCCCGGCCCGCCAATGTGCTGGTCCTGGATGAGCCCACCAACGACCTGGATATCGAAACCCTGGAGCTGCTTGAATCCCTGCTCCAGGACTACGACGGCACCCTGTTCCTGGTCAGCCACGACCGGACCTTCCTGGATAACGTGGTTACCCAGACCATCGCCGCCGAGGGCGACGGCGACTGGCGGGAATACGTGGGCGGCTATTCGGACTGGGCCCAGTACCAGGCCCAGAAGGCCAAAGAGGCTACCGCACCCAAGGCTGAGGCCAAGCCGGCTCCGAAAGCCGCGGAGGCGCCCAAGCCCAAGGCCGACAAGCTGTCCTGGAAGGAACAGCGGGAACTGGAAGCCCTTCCCGACCGCATCGCTGCCCTGGAGACCGAACAGCAGGACCTCACCCGCCGCCTGGAAGACCCTGCCCTCTACCAGAGCGACCCGACGGCCGCCCAGAGCCACGCGGCGCGGCTGGCCGCCATCGAAGACGAATTGCTGGCGCTCCTGGAGCGTTGGGAAATCCTGGAGGGCAAGGCTTGAAGACCAACAACTGGCGTACTCCGGTCCTGATCCTGGTCTGCGGTTCCATCATCCTGACCCTGGCCATGGGGGTGAGGCATACGGCCGGCCTCTTCCTCCAGCCCATGACCCTGGCCCACGGCTGGAGCCGGGAAACCTTCTCCTTTGCCATCGCCCTCCAGAACCTGGTGTGGGGGCTGGCTTCGCCCTTCGCCGGGGCCATTGCCGACCGCCACGGGGCTGGGCGGACCATCGCTGCGGCGGCCGCCCTCTACCTCGTCGGCCTGATGCTGATGGCCCATGCCGATACCTCTCTGGCCCTGGATCTGTCAGGCGGTCTGCTCATCGGCCTGGGGCTGTCGGGCACTACCTTCGCCGTGATCCTGGGGGTGATCGGCCGCCACACCACGCCCCAGAAGCGCAGCCTCGCCCTCGGCGTGGCTAGCGCCGGCGGCTCCTTCGGTCAGTTCGCCGTGCTTCCCATCGGCCAGACCCTGATCGGCGCCTTCGGCTGGCAGTCGGCCCTCATGCTGCTGGCCTGCGGCGTCGGCCTCATTGTGCCCCTTGCCTGGACTATGGCCGACGGCCACCGGCCTTCCGCCGGCCCCGGCCAGTCGGTGGCGCAGGCCCTCCGTGAGGCAGGCGGCGAAAGGAGCTTCCACTACCTGTTCTGGAGCTATTTTGTGTGCGGTTTCCAGACCGCCTTCATCATGCTGCACCTGCCGTCCTTCCTGGTGGATTCGGGCTTTTCCGCCAATGTGGGGATGACGGCGGTGGCCTTGATCGGGCTCTTCAACATCTTCGGCTCCTTCCTGTTCGGCTGGGGGGGCGGACGCTGCAGCAAGAAGAACCTGCTGGCCCTGATCTACGGCCTGCGGGGTGTCGCCATCGTCGTCTTTCTGTCGGTGCCGCTGTCTTCCGTCAGCGCCTGGGTATTCGCCGCCGCCATGGGGCTGCTCTGGTTGGGTACGGTGCCGCTCACCAACGGTCTGGTGGCCCAGATTTTCGGCCTGCGCTACATGTCCATGTTGACCGGAGTGGTCTTCCTCGGCCACCAGTTGGGCAGCTTCCTGGGGGCCTGGCTGGGCGGGCGCATCTATGACGAGACCGGCTCCTACCTGGTGGCCTGGGCGGTGGCGGTGGGGCTGTCGGTGCTGGCCACGATTCTCTCTTGGCCCATCGACGAGCGGCCCCTGGCCCGGGAAGGCGCCCGGGCGTGAAGCCGCAATGGCGGTGGTTTCTGGTGGGGGCGGCGGTGGCCTTCGGTGTCCTGGTCCTGGCGGCGATCTTCGTGGCCTACCAGATGCCGGAATTGCTCCTGGACCTGGCTAACCTGCGCTACTGCGGCTGAGCGGGTTCCGGTAGGGGCTCGTCGGGGGGCTGGGGTTGATCGGCGCCGATGCGCTCCCGGACAGCATCCTCGGAGATGTGCAGTAGTTCGCCGATGTCCCTGTAGTCGTCGGGCAGGGCAGGGTCGTCCCAGCCGTGGGCCGCGTGGCGCGCGAGGCGTACCGCCAGGGTGACGTTGCGCACCCGGGGATGGGTGGCGTGGTCGTCGTCCATGAGGCGTTGCAGGAGTTCCGGCAGATGCCAGACGCCGCACAGGGCCAGTTGCAGCTCATGGAGGGTGATGCCCAAGACCTTGAGCTGGGCACTGGCGCTGCGCATGGTGGGATGGGTGGTCTGTTCCGCCTGGATGCGCAGCCCGAGCTTGGGGGCAAAGCACCACACCAGGATTTCCGCCAGGTCGTGGAGGAGGGCGGCGATACGCACTTCCTCCAGGTTGAGGTCATGGCGCCACAGGGCCCAGTCGTGGGCGTAGGCTGCGGCCTTCTGGGCGCGGCGGATGATCTTCAGCACGCCGAGGAGGGCGTGGGGGTCTTCCCCCTTCAGCATGCCCTCGATGGTGGGCAGGTCGTGGAAGCGCTCGAAGAATGGGGTGAGGCCGGACATCATGATGGCGCCGGCGATGGTGGTGATGTCGTTCTGCAGGGCGCGGCCCCGCAGGGGCTGGATATAGGCCAGCACCCGCACCGCCATGATGGGGTCCTGGAGGATGACGTGGGCCAGATCCCGGGGATCCACCCGGTCGATGTCCTCGCGCATCTCTTCCAGGCGGCGCTTGGTGTTGCGAAGGACCGGCAGGCTGTTGTTGCTGAACAGCAGCACCCATGCTTCGGTGTCCTGGAGAGGATGGTCGAGCATCTTGTTCTTCTATCTCAATAAATTCAGCTAAGACCCTGTTTTAATTGTTTTCCAGTTAATCACGGATAGGGCGGGAGAGCAAGTGCACCCCGTGAGATAATGTGAGCCTTGCGAGCGATATTTGATAGATATGGACTATAAGATCATTCCCGTGACCCCCTTCGAGCAGAATTGCACCCTGTTCTGGTGCAAATCGACCCGGGAGGCCGTGGTCATCGACCCGGGCGGCGACATCAAGCTCATCCTGGACGCCGTGGCCGAGTTGGACCTCAAACTGGTGAAGATCCTGGTGACCCACGGCCACATCGACCACGCCGGC
>DASRUX010000357.1:0-5428 GCA_035655235.1 Rhodocyclaceae bacterium
CCGGCCCTTCGCCCTGATTGCCGAGCGCATCGGCGTCTCCGAAGTCGAGGTCATGGCCCGCATCCGCAACTGGCTGGATGCCGGGGCTATCAAGCGTTTCGGCGTGGTCGTCCGCCACCATGACCAGGGCTGCACCGGGGATGCCCTGCTGGTCCAGGATATTCCCGACGAGCGGGTCGGCGATGTGGGCCGGGCTTTGGCCGAGGAGCCGTCGGTTTCACTGTGCTACCGGCGGCCCCGGCTCCTACCCCAATGGCCCTACAACCTCTTCTGCGTCATCCACGGCCGCGACCGGGGCGAGGTGGAAGAGCGCGTGGCAGAACTGCGCCGGCATCACGGCCTCGCCCACTGCGGCCATGAGGTGCTGTTCTCTCTGGCCAGCTTCAAGCAGGACGGCGGCCGCTGAACTGCAACCTCCGCCTCAGGAGCGGGGCTTGAAGGTAGCCGCGTCGCTCACCACCGCCGAGGGCGGATTGCAGGTAACTTCCGCCGCCGGGCGCTGCGGTACCGGCTGGGCCCAGATCCGATCGTAGATGTACATGACGCCGATGATGGCCAGGGCAATGAGCAGCACGGCCCAGAGCGATTCGCCTTCCCCCGTGCTGGCTTCCGCGAGGATTCGGTTGGTTTCTATCCCGCCTTTGTTGTGGTTCATGAGGCGCCTCCGTTGGATATTCCACGAAAACGGACCGGTATTCCGGCCGAACCTCCGCCGCACGCCAGGGCTGTTGTGGGAGTAAATACCCATGTCGGCGGTAGGTCCTCTGTAGCTTAGACAAGAGGGCCTACCGCCGACAGTAGGTATTCCATGTAGATTGCCCTAGGAGCCGGCCTAGCCCCTAGGAAGCGGACTAACCTTCGGCGATGCGCTGGGCGATATGGGCCAGGGCTTCTTCCACCTGGTCGATGAGGATCAGGCAGAGATCGCCGGCCTTCAGGCGCCCGAGGGCGGTGTCGATGGCTAGGAACTCGCCCCGGACTTCATCCACGGCCTGGGTGCGGCTGGCGTCGGCCAAGCCTTCCCGGAGCAGGGCGATGACCTCGCCGTCGGCCCGGCCCCGCTGGCAGGCATCCTGATAGAGGATGACCTCGTCGAAGGCGTCGCCGAGGATTTCGGTTTGCTGGCGGATATCCTCATCCCGGCGGTCGCCGGCGCCGCTGATGACCACGGAGCGCCGGTTGGCGGGCATGGTGTCGATGGCGTTCACCAGGGCCTGGATGGCGTCCGGGTTATGGCCGTAGTCGGCGATCAGGGTGGCGCCCCGGTAGGTGAAGAGGTTGAAGCGGCCGGGGGCGGTCTGGGCATCGGAAACGAAGCTGCCCAGGCCGGCGGCGATGACGCCCCAGTCCAAACCCAAAGCCCAGGCGGCGGCGGTGGCCGCCATGCAGTTCTCCACCTGGAAGCCGATGGTGCCGTTGCGGGTGATGGGGATGGCGGCCAGGGGGATGCGGTGCTCCTTCTTGCCCTCGGCGGCGACGATGTCGTTGCCGTCCACATACACGACCCGTTTGCCCTGGGCCCGGTGGGTGGCCATGACCGGATGGTAGCGGTCGATGGCGAAATAGATCACGGCACCCCGGCAGCTCGCCGCCATGGAGGCCACGTTGGGGTCGTTGGCGTTGAGCACGGCGGCGCCGGTCCGGGCGACGTTCTCGACAATGACCCGCTTCACCACCGCCAGGTCTTCCACGGTGGTGATGTAATTGAGGCCCAGATGGTCGCCCATGCCGATATTGGTGACCACCGCCACGTCGCAGGAGTCAAAGCCCAGTCCTTCCCGCAGGACGCCGCCCCGGGCGGTTTCGAACACCGCCGCATCCACATCCGGGTGGAGAAGGACGTTACGGGCGCTGCGGGGGCCGCTGCAGTCGCCGGTGTCGATGCGCCTGCCTTCGACGTACACGCCGTCGGTGCTGGTCATGCCGACGCCCATGCCGTTGCGGGCCAGGATGTTGGCGATGAGGCGGACGGTGGTGGTCTTGCCGTTGGTGCCGGCCACCGCGACCACCGGGATGCGGCCGTCGCCGCCGTCCGGGAACATCATGGAAACGACGGCCTCGCCCACCGCCCGGCCTTTGCCGTAGGAAGGGGAGAGGTGCATGCGCAGGCCCGGTGCGGCATTGACCTCGACGATACCGCCCCCCTGTTCCTCCAGGGGCTTCAGGACGGAGTCGCAGACCACGTCGATGCCGCAGATGTCCAGGCCCACGGTCTGGGCGGCGGCCACGGCGGAGGCGGCGAGTTCGGGATGAACGTCGTCGGTCACGTCGGTGGCGGTGCCGCCGGTGGACAGGTTGGCGTTGTTCCGGAGGATGACCCGGGTGCCCTTGGCGGGCACGGAGTCGGCCTGGTAGCCCTGCTCAGCCAGGCGGGCCAGGGCGATGTCGTCGAAACGGATCTTGGTCAGCGAGGTGGCGTGGCCGACGCCCCGGCGGGGATCGGCGTTCACGATATCCACCAGCTCGCGGACGGTATGGACGCCGTCACCGATCACCTGGGGCGGATCGCGGCGGGCGGCGGCGACCAGCTTGTCGCCTACCACCAGGAAGCGGTAGTCGTGGCCCGGCAGGTAGCGCTCCACCAGCACGTCGTCCCGGAACTCGGCGGCGACGGTGTAGGCCGCCATGACCTGTTCCCGGGTCTGGATATTCACGGAAATACCCTTGCCCTGGTTGCCGTCCCGGGGCTTGACCACCACCGGGCCGCCGATTTCCTGGGCGGCGAGCCAGGCGTCCTCGGCGTCCTCCACCGGGCGGCCCTGGGGGACGGAAACGCCGGAGGCGTGGAGCAGCTTCTTGGTCAGCTCCTTGTCCTGGGCGATGGCTTCGGCGATGGCGCTGCTCATGTCGGTTTCGGCGGCCTGGATGCGGCGCTGCTGGCTGCCCCAGCCGAACTGGACCAGGCTACCTTCGGTCAGGCGCCGATAGGGGATGCCCCGGGCCACGGCGGCGTAGACGATGGAGCCCGTGGAGGGGCCGAGGCGCACGTCCTCGTCCAGCTCACGGAGGCGGTGCAGGGCGTCGGTCAGGTCGAAGGGCTTGTCCTCGAGGGCGGCCAGGCAGAGGGCTTCGCCCAGTTCGAAGGCGAGCCGGCCGACGGCTTCCTCGCTGTATTCGACCACCACTTGGAAGATGCCGGGCTCGACGGTTTCGGCCGTGCGGCTGAAGGTCACCGGGCAGCCGGCCTGGGCCTGCAGCCCGAGGACCGCGAATTCCAGGGCGTGGGCCAGGGAAACCTTTTCCTGGTGGTCCGTGGGGGTCAGGAAATCGATTTCCGGGAAACGCTCCCGCAGGCGGGCTTCAAACCCCGGCAGCTCGTCGATGGAGCGCTCGGCGCCGGTACAGGTGACGATGGCCTCGATCGCGGTATGGCGGCTCCACAGGTTGGGGCCGCGCAACGCTCGAATACGGGACACTTCCATGAATCTCTTCCTCTCTTCCATGCCGGCCGACCGGCCGGAGTTGCCGCTGTTCAGGGGGCGGCTTAGTTCTTTTTCCGTTTGCCGGCGGCAGCGCGGGCGGCATCTGCCGAATCGGTTGTGTCGGCGAAGGTCTTGATCCCGGCGCACATCAGGTCGGGGGCGACACCGAGGGCCCACACGGCGGCGACGGCGGCCAGCAGGTTGGTGGCCCGGTAAGGCGTGCCCTCCGCGGCCAGATAGGGGATGTCCTTGACGGGCAGCAGCCGGGCGTCCTCGTTGCCGGTGCCGAGAACGATGTCGCCGTTCTGGATGGTCACGGTGCGCTTGCCCTGGGCGCGGTGCTTGGCGATCACCTCGTTGTCGCCGTCGGCGGCGAAGAAGATGACTTCGCCGTCGCACAACTCGGCCATGCGGGCCACTTCGGGATCGGCGGCATTGAGGACGGCGGTGCCGGTGGGCAGCACTACGTCGATCTGGGTGCGCGTCACGTTGTAGAACTGCTCCGGCGCCTCGATCCACAGGTCCTTCAGGGATTCGTCCACCGTCAGGTTGGTGACGATGCCCACCCGGCAGCGGTCGTAGGAGAGGCCGTCGGTGAGGATGCTGCGCGGGCCGTTCTCGATGACGGCCACCTCGGCGGCACGGTTGAGCAGGATGCGGTGGCCGGCGGTCCAGTTGGCGGCGTCGGTCTTCTGGACCTGGCGGCGGTCGTAGAAGAGGCCGTCGCTGCAGGCCACGGCGGTCATCTGGCCGGTGAGGTTCATGAGGTGGCCCACCAGGCGGGCGACGGCGGTCTTGCCCTTGGAGCCGGTGATGCCAACCACGGGAATGCGGCCTTCTTCCCCGGCGGGGAAGAGGTTGTCCACGATGGCGCGGCCCACGGGGCGGGGCTTGCCTTCGGCGGGCTTCAGGTGCATGAGCAGGCTGGGGCCGGCATTCACCTCGACGATGGCGCCGCCTTGTTCGGCCAGGGGCTTGGAAATGTCGGGGGTCACCAGGTCGATGCCGGCGATGTCCAGTCCGACGATGCGGGCGGCCAGGGCGGCGGTGGCGGCGGTTTCGGGATGGACCAGGTCGGTGCAGTCGAAGGCGTGGTTGCCATTGCGCTGGATCAGGACTTCCTTGCCGGCAGGTGGCACGGCGTCGCCGTCGGCGAAGCCCTGGCGCTTGATTTCCAGGGTGGCGGCGGAATCCAGTCGAATGGTATTGAGGGGGTGTTCCTCGGTGTCGCCACGGCGCGGGTCGGAATTGACCTGGGAGCCGATGAGTTCGCGGATGGAGGACTTGCCGTCGCCGGTGACCCACACCATGTCGCCCCGGTTGGCGGCGACCATCTTGCCGCCCACCACCAGGAGGCGGTGCTCTGTGCCGGGGATGGAGCGCTCCACCAGGACGCTGCTGCCTTCCTCGATGGCGACCTTGTAGGCGGCCTCGATTTCATCCTGTTTGGTCAGCTCGATGAAGACGCCGCGGCCGTGGTTGCCGTCGCTGGGCTTCACCACCACCGGCAGGCCGATGTCCTGGGCAGCCTCCCAGGCTTCCTCGGGGCTATGGACTTCCTGGCCTTCGGGGACCGGGACGCCGCAGGAGGATAGCAGGCGCTTGGTGAGGTCCTTGTCCCGGGAGATGGTTTCGGCGATGGCGCTGGTCTGGTCGGTCTCGGCCGTCCAGATGCGGCGCTGGCGCTTGCCGTAGCCGAGCTGGACCAGGTTGCCCTCGGTGAGGCGGATGGCGGGGATGTTCCGGTCGTCGGCGGCGTCCACGATGCTGGCGGTGGAGGGGCCGAGGCAGAGGGAATCCACCTTGTCCCGCAGGTCGGCGATGGTGGCCTGGACGTCGTAAGGCTTGTCTTCCATGGCGGCCAGGATCAGTTCCCGGGCGGCGTGGAGGGCGCTACGGGTGACTTCCTCGTGCCAGGCGCGGACGATGACCTTATAGACGCCCCGTTTGGAGACTTCCCGGGCCTTGCCGAAGCCGCCGGGCATGCCGGCCAGGTTCTGCAGTTC
>DASRUX010000358.1:0-2621 GCA_035655235.1 Rhodocyclaceae bacterium
GCCTCCCTGATGTTCCTGGTGGTGGTCCACAAACTGGAATATTTCCTCAACGCCCGCATCGTCGGTGCCGGCGTCGGCGCCCGGGCCTGGGAGCTGCTGGTGGCCATGATTGCCATGGAGTCCGTCTTCGGCATCCCGGGCGTGGTGGCCGCTCCGATCTATTACGCCTATCTCAAGGGCGAATTGATGGAGCGGGGGCTGGTTTAAAAGCCCTCGCCTTCCCGCAGGAAGCGCCACTTGCCCAGGGGCAGTTCGCCCAGGCGCAGCTTGCCGATCCGCACCCGCTTCAGGCCCGTCACCCGGAGCCCTACCAGTTCGCACATGCGGCGAATCTGGCGCTTCTTGCCTTCCTTGAGGATGAAGTGGAGCTGGTCCTCGTTGATCTGCTTGACCCGGGCCGGCCTTAGGGGCTTGCCGTCCAATTCGAGGCCGTGGTTGAGGAGCTGGAGGCCATTGGCGATCATCTGGCCGGAAACCCGCACCAGGTATTCCTTCTCCACCTTGGTGTCGTCGCCGATGAGCTGGCGCGCCACCCGGCCGTCCTGGGTGAACACCAGCAGGCCGGTGGAATCCACGTCCAGGCGCCCGGCCGGGGCCAGGCCGCGCAGCATCCAGGGCTTGAATTCCGGGTCCCCGGAGGTCCGAACCTGGTTTTCAGCGGTGATGAGGGTAACCGCCGGGGTGCAACCGGGCTCCGGCTGGCCGGAAACGTAGCCGACCGGCTTGTTGAGCAGGACGGTGACCTGCTTGGCCTGGTCCTTCTTGGCCTCGGTTGCCAGGGTGACCTCGGCGTTGGGATCGATACGGGTGCCCAGTTCGGTGACCGGCAGGCCATTGACGAAAACCCAGCCCCGCTCGATCCAGGCATCGGCCTCCCGGCGGGAGCACATCCCCCGCTCGGACATGACCTTGGAGAGGCGAACGCCTTCCGCCGTCCCTTTAGGCTCACCGGCAACCTCGGCCTTGGGCGCGGCAGGCACTTCCGCCTTGCGCCACTTGGCCCAGGGGTCGTCGCCGGCCGCCGCCTTGATGACGCGGCGGCGAGGCTTGGAGTTGTTGTAGTCGGACTCGCTCACTGGACTTCGAGCAGTTCGACTTCGAAAACGAGGGTGGCGTTGGGGGGGATGACGCCGCCGGCACCCCGGGCACCGTAGCCCAGTTGGGGCGGAATGGTCAGCTTGCGGGTGCCGCCCACCTTCATGCCCTGGACGCCTTCGTCCCAGCCGGCGATGACGTGGCGCATGCCCAGGGGGAAGGCGAAGGGTTCGTCGCGGTCCTTGCTGGAGTCGAACTTGCTGCCGTTGGTCAGCCAGCCGGTGTAGTGCACGGAGACGTAACGGCCTGCGACCGCCTCGGCGCCGCTGCCTTCGACGACATCTTCGATGACCAGGCCGGACGGGGTGGTGATTGCGCTCATGGGCTCCTCCTCGGGAAAAGCACGGCAGTCTATCACAAGGCTTTGACGCGGCAGAACTTTTGCGTATAATGCGCGGTTCTTCAAACGCAGTTTCCGGAGTCCAACATGTATGCGGTCGTAAAAACCGGTGGCAAGCAGTATCGCGTGTCCGCTGGCCAAAAACTTAAAGTAGAACAGATACCGGCAGAAGTTGGCGCAGAAATCACTCTCGACCAGGTCCTCATGGTAGGCGAAGGCGAGTCTGTGAAGGTCGGCGCCCCCCTCGTCGCTGGTGCTTCCGTCAAGTGCACCGTCGTTTCCCAGGGTCGTCACGACAAGGTCAAGATTTTCAAGATGCGCCGTCGTAAGCACTACCAGAAGCACCAGGGGCATCGCCAGAACTACACCGAGCTGCGCATCGACGCGATCGCCGGCTAAGGTCAGAAGGAGCAAGACATGGCACACAAAAAGGCAGGCGGTAGTTCCCGTAACGGCCGCGACTCAGAATCCAAACGCCTTGGCGTCAAGCGCTATGGCGGTCAATTCGTTCTGGCCGGCAACATCATCGTTCGCCAGCGCGGCACCGAGTTCCACCCGGGCGAAAACGTCGGCTGCGGCAAGGACCACACCCTGTTCGCGCTGAAGGACGGCGTCGTTCAATTCACCGTCAAGGGCGAGAAGAAGCGCCGCACGGTGACCATCGTCCCGGCCGCCGAATAAGGCGCGCAGGCGGACCCAGAAAGCCCTATCCGCCGGATAGGGCTTTTTAGTTTATAGAGGCGGAAACATGAAGTTCATCGACGAAGCCAAGATTTATGTGAAGGCCGGCGACGGCGGCAACGGCGTGGCTACGTTCCGCCGCGAGAAATACATCCCCATGGGCGGCCCCGACGGCGGGGACGGCGGCAAGGGCGGCAGCATCTATGCCGTCGCCGACCGCAATATCAACACCCTGGTGGATTACCGCTACACCCGCAAATTCCTCGCCCAGCGCGGCGAAAACGGCCGCGGATCGGACTGCTACGGCGCCGGCGGCGAGGATATCGTCCTGCGCATGCCGGTGGGTACGGTCATCGCCGATCTGAATACCGAAGAGGTCATCGCCGACCTGGACCAGCACGACAAGAAGGTGCTGATCGCCAAGGGCGGCAAGGGCGGCCTCGGCAATATCCATTTCAAGTCCAGCACCAACCGCTCCCCTAGAAAATGCACCAAGGGTGAGCAG
>DASRUX010000359.1:0-2915 GCA_035655235.1 Rhodocyclaceae bacterium
CCTGAAGCGCCTGCTCGGCGCCGACGACTCCCTGGATGTCTTCGGCGTCCATGGCGTGGGCGGCATCATGGGTGCCATCCTGACCGGCGTGTTCGTCTCCCCCGATCTGAAAGGCACCGGCGTCTATGACTACGTGGCCAACAAGGTTGGCGACTTCGACATGACCGCCCAGGTGATCAGCCAGCTGTGGGGCGTCGGTACCGTGATCCTGTGGTCCGGCATCGTCTCCCTGGTGGCCTACAAGCTGGTCGACATCGTCATCGGTCTGCGGGTGCCGGAAGAAGAGGAGCGCGAAGGTCTCGACCTCACCTCCCACGGCGAATCCGCCTACCACCACTAAGTCTTTCCTCAGTCTCTCTCCCTTCGGGCGCCCAGCGGCGCCCGTTTTTTTCCGGGGAGAGCGGGCACAAAAAAGCCGCCTCGCAGGGCGGCTTTTTCTTTGGGCGGGCGCTACTTCAACGGAAGACCACTGTCTTGTTGCCGTGGACCAGCACCCGGTCTTCCAGGTGATAGCGCAGGCCGCGGGCGAGCACCGTCTTCTCGATGTCCTTGCCGTAGCGCACCATGTCCTCCGGGGAATCGGAGTGGTCGATGCGGATCACGTCCTGCTCGATGATCGGGCCCGCGTCCAGTTCCGAGGTGACGTAGTGGCAGGTGGCGCCGATCAGCTTCACGCCGCGGGTATAGGCCTGGTGATAAGGCTTGGCCCCGGCGAAGGAAGGCAGGAAGGAGTGGTGGATGTTGATGATCTGGCCCGGATAGGCGTCGCACAAGTCCGGGGAGAGGATCTGCATGTAGCGGGCCAGCACCATGCAGTCGCCCCGCACGTCGTCGAAAATACGGCGGATTTCAGCGTAAGCCTGGACTTTGTTGTCCGCGGTGACGGGAACGTGGTGGAAGGGGATGCCGTGCCATTCCACGAAGCCCCGGAAGGTGTCGTGGTTGGAGATGACGCAGGGAATCTCGATATCCAGTTCCTTGGCCTGCCAGCGGGCCAGGAGGTCGTAGAGGCAGTGCTCCTGCTTGGACACCAGGACGACCACCCGTTTCTTCACGGCGCTGTCGGTGATGCGCCATTCCATATTCAGGGGCTTGGCCACCGCTTCGCCGAAGCGCTCCCGGAACTCGGCCAGGAGGAAGGGCAGGGAATCGGCCTTGATCTCCAGGCGCATGAAGTAGCGGCCGGTGAGGGCGTCGGAGTGGAAGCTGGATTCCAGGATCCAGCCGCCGTGCCCGGCGATGAAGCCGGACACCTTGGCGATGATGCCGACGCCGTCCGGGCAGGAGGCGGACAGGGTGTAGAAACGGTCGCGATGCATCTTAGGCGGCGCGGGCGAAAGCCTTGTCGATCTCGGCCCGCAGTTCGTCGTAATTCCGGGTGACCGGGAATTGCGGGAATTCGCGGATGACGTTCTCAGGCGGGTGGAAGAGGATGCCGCCGTGGGCTTCGCCCAGCATGGCGGTGTCGTTGTAGGAATCGCCGGCGGCGACCACCTTGAAGTTCAGTTCCTTGAAGCGCTTCACCGCCTCCTGCTTCTGGTTGGGCATGCGCAGGTGGTAATTCACCAGCATGCCGGTGGCGTCGGCTTCCAGGGAATGGCAGAACAGGGTGGGCAGGCCCAGCTGCTGCATCAGCGGCTTGGCGAATTCGTAGAAGGTGTCGGACAGGATGATGACCTGGTAGGTGTTGCGCAGGTCGTCCAGGAAGGCCTTGGCGCCGGCCATGGGGCCCATCTCGCCGATGACCTTCTGGATGTCCGGCAGGCCCAGCTTGTGTTCCCGCAGGATGTCCAGGCGGAACTTCATCAGCTTGTCGTAATCCGGCTCGTCCCGGGTGGTGCGCTTCAGCTCGGGGATACCCGTGCGTTGAGCGAATTCGATCCAGATTTCGGGAACCAGGACCCCTTCGAGGTCGAGACAGACGATTTGCACGGTAAGCTCCTGCGGCGAAAGGCAAAAGCCGGCATTTTACCCGACAAGTTCCCCGGCCGGCCCCCTTCTCGGATACCTCATCTGCCTGCTCTCACTCTGAGTGAGCTTCGTCTCCACCCAGGCTATCGGGTATGGTGCGCGGCCACCGCCAGTCCGAAGGCCCGTGTATGGGCCTCCCGCCAGCGCGGATGCCAGTCGCCATCGTCCGCCAGCCAAAGGCATTCGCGCTGCACCAGGGGAGCCGGGCGCCCCTGCATCAACGCCGCCATGTCGAGATGAGCCGGGACGGTATCCACGTCCTCCCGCCACCAGTCGGCATCGACGCGCCGGAAGTCCACGCGCTCGCCGGCGAAGCCTTCGAAAATCGGCATACCGCCGAGATCGACTTCGGGATAGATCAGGCGCTGCTCGCAGTCGACCAGGCGGGCCTTCCAGACGAGGTCCTCGTAGTCGGGATGCCCGCGGGACACGGGCACACGGGTGGTGACGACGAGGTAGCGGCCATCCTCCGACCAGATCATGCCGACGCCCAGCTTCGCCAGGCAAATGCCGTCCGACGTGACGGCGCGGGCTTCGTAGCGGCACGATTCGGCGCGGGCGTAGTCGTCCTGGTATTCGTTGCGTGCCCCGAAGACGAAGATGGAGCGGCGCTTGCCGGGAGCGTGGTAGTAGAAATCGAAGGCGGCGTTGGGATAGGGCGGCAGGGTCAAGTCCACACGCTTGGCCAAGGGGCCGAGCAGCGCCGAGCCGGCGGGATCGACCCGGAAGCGCAGGCTTTCGGCGAGCAACCATTCATGCCGCAGGCGGCCGTCGCTTTCCGGGGCGGGAGGCGGTGCGATGGGCATGAAAGGGTCGAAGCAATCGAGGCCCCGCACGCTGCCGACGACCGTGGCGACCTGCAGTTCCCCGGCCACCCAGGCCGCGAGTTGCAGACCGTGGCCCCGGAAGGCTGTCTCCAGGCGCTGTCCGGAAACGGTATCGAG
>DASRUX010000360.1:0-3365 GCA_035655235.1 Rhodocyclaceae bacterium
AAGGCAAGTGACATGATTGCCGCCAAGGAACCCACCGCGCCCGTGATGGCGGTCCGTACCGCCGTCATCCTGTTCTTCTTCGTGGTCGCCTTCACCGCCGCCCTGGCCGTGGTCTATTTCGCTACCAAGCCGGGCATCGACGCCGCCGCGGCGGAGGAGAAGATGCGGGCCATCAACGAGGTGCTGCCGAAAGCGCTTTACGACAACGACCTCCTCACCGATACCGTGAAGCTCCCCGCCACCCCGGAACTGGGCCTGGACGACGAATCCCTGGTCTACCGCGCCCGCCGGGCCGGCGAGCCTTCCGCCCTGGTCCTGGAGACCGTGGCACCCGACGGCTATTCCGGCAAGATCCGCATGCTGGTGGCGGTCAAGGCCAATGGCGAACTGGCCGGCGTCCGCGTCACCCAGCACAAGGAAACCCCGGGCCTGGGCGACTACATCGAGCCCAAGAAGGACAAGAATAAGTCGCGCCCCTGGATCACCCAGTTCGACGGCCTTTCCCTGGACAAGGCTCCGTCGCCGGAATGGAAGGTGAAGAAGGACGGCGGCCGCTTCGATTCCGTGGCCGGCGCCACCGTCACCCCCCGGGCCGTGGTCAAGGCCGTGCACAAGACCCTCAAGTACGCCGTCGAGAACCGGGACCGCCTGTTCGCCTCGAACTAAGCCACAAGGATAGAGACATGCTCATCAGCCTCGCGGAAATCAAGCAGATCAGCTGGAACGGCATCTGGAAGCAGAACAGCAGCCTGGTCCAGATCCTCGGCATGTGTCCCCTGCTGGCGGTGACCACCACCCTGGTCAATGGGGTCATGCTCTCCTTCGCCACCCTGTTCGTGATGGCGGCGTCCAATTTCGTGGTGGCCTGCCTGCGCAACCTGATCCCCTACGAAATCCGCATCCCGGTGTTCATCCTGGTGGCCGCCGCCCTGGTGACGGTGGTGGACCTGGGCATGAACGCCTACATGCACGACATGTACAACATCCTGGGCATTTTCATCCCCCTGATCATCACCAACTGCCTGGTGCTGGCCCGGATCGAAGCCTTCGCCGCCAAGAACGGCGCCCTGGCCTCGGCCCTCGACGGCGCCATGATGGGCGTCGGCATGGTATGGACTCTGGGCCTCCTGGGCGGCCTGCGGGAACTGGTCGGCAACGCCACCCTGTTCGGCGGCATCGACCTGGTGGTACCGGGCCTCTCCCCCATCCACCTCATCGACGACTACCCCGGCTTCCTCATCGCCGTCCTGCCCCCCGGCGCCTTCATCGGCCTGGGCTGCCTGGTGGCCTGGAAGAACTGGTACGAGGCCCGGGCCGCCGAGCGGGAAAACCGCAAGCCCCCCGAGCCCGTCATGGCCGGCGGCTGCCACTAAGCCATGAAGAAGCCGGACATCGCCGAGCTCTACGCCCGCCTGCAAGCGGCCAACCCGGCGCCCACCACCGAGCTTCACTACGAAACCCCTTTCCAGCTCCTGATCGCCGTGCTGCTATCGGCCCAGGCGACGGACGTGGGGGTGAACAAGGCCACCGCCCGCCTCTTCCCCGCCGCCCCCACCCCGGAGGCCATGCTGGCCCTAGGGGAGGAAAGAGTGGCGGACTACATCAAGACCATCAATTTCTTCCGCACCAAGGCCAAGAACGTGGTCGCCACCTGCCGCCAGTTGATCGAGGAGCACGGCGGCGAGGTGCCCGCCAACCGGGAGGCCCTGGAAGCCCTGCCCGGGGTCGGGCGGAAAACCGCCAACGTCATCCTCAACACCGCCTTCGGGCACCCGGCCATCGCCGTGGATACCCACATCTTCCGGGTCTGCAACCGCACCGGCCTGGCGCCGGGGAAGACACCCCTGGACGTGGAGCTGAAGCTCCTCAAGGTCACCCCGCCCCAGTACCAGCACGACGCCCACCACTGGCTCATCCTCCACGGGCGCTATGTGTGCAAGGCCCGGCGACCGGAGTGCGAACGCTGTATCCTGACCGACCTCTGCGACTACTTCCGCAAGGTCCAGCCCCTCAAATGAGCGTCGCCAGCGCCCTCGCCAGCGGCTTCGAGCCTACGCCCCAACTCGCTGAGGCGGCCGTCCGGCAGGCCATGGAGAAAGCCGGCCTCACCCAGGCGGGGGGCATCGTCCTCTTCCTGTCTGCGGATTTCGCCCGCCATGCCCACGCCGCCGTCCTCGCCGCTGCCCGGGCCGCCGGTTCATTGCAAGTGGCCGGCATGGTGGTCCCGGGATTGTTCACCGAATCGGGCTGGAGCCTGGACCGGCCCGCCGCCGGCGCACTGGCCCTGGGCGATGGCCTGGCCCTCGGCCCGGCGCCGGAAGATGGCAACGGCCCGCTGCTTTCCTTCTCTGCCAATTCCGCCCTGCCCCCCGAATGGCAGGCGCCGCCGCCCCGGGCCGGCCTGATGCACAACGATTCGCCCCTCTGGCAGGCGGGCCGTCTGGCCGAGGCCGGACGGACACAGACCGCCGTGCTCGGCGCCCGCTGCCGGCTATCAGTGTCCACCGGGCTGCGCCTCCTGGGGCCTTTCCAGACGGTAGACCAGGCCCGCAACCACGATCTCATCCGTTTCGGGAGACTGGCGGCGGTGGAGAGCCTGATCCGCGCCCTGCCGCCGGAAATCCGGGATCGCAGCCCCCTTCCCACCCATCTTCTCTGCCTGGTGCGGGAAGGCGACCTTCAGCCGGCCATCCCCATCCTGGCGGCCAATGCCGACGGCTCCCTCACCCTGGCCGAGCGCCTGATGCCGGGAGAAAAGGCCGCCTGGGCCGTGCGCCAGCCGGTGGCGGCGGAGGCCGACATGACCGCTTCCCTGGCCGCCGCCGCGGCCGAGTGCCCGGCCCCGGCCTTCGGCCTGATGTTCTCCTGCATCGGACGCGGCCCCCTCTTCTACGGGGACGACGACCGGGATTTGGCCGCCTTCAGGACCCGCTTTCCCGGCGTGCCCCTCCTGGGTGCCTACGGCAGCAGCCAGATCGCCCCGGCCGGCCGTGCCAACCGGCAATGGCAGAATTCAGTGATTACCGCCCTTTTCGAGGCCGACCATGTTTAATCCCTCCCGCGAACAGGTGCGCCGCTTCTTCTGCGACGCCTGGAAGAAACACCTGGACCGCCTGCCCCTAGTGGGGGCCGAAGTAACCGCCGTGGACATCATCGCCCGCCACCCGGAATACCACGACCTGCTTTCGAATACCGAAGGGGCCCTGGACAAGGAATGGACGCCGGAATCCGGGCAGATGAATCCCTTCCTCCACCTCTCCCTGCATCTGGCCATTTTCGAGCAGGTGAGCATCGACCAGCCGCCGGGCATCCGGGCCGCCTTCGAGGCCCTGCGGGCCCGCCTCGACCCCCATGGGGCCGAACAC